>JAISOH010000076.1 GCA_031275825.1 Prevotellaceae bacterium
CGCCTCAACATTTTCCGGCTTTGTGGTTTGTATGCCGCCGACTTCATTGGCAAGTTTTTTCCAGTCGCCGACTGCAAACCACGCTTTTTGAGCATCGGAAGTAGCTGTTTTTAAAATGCCGTGAAACTTTTTTATGATTTCGACAGACAATGTTTCATTCACAGTATCAAGCAAATAATCAAAAGATACAAAGTGGTTTGAGGTTTCGATAATATCGTCGACAGGCACAGCGTCTTCGTCTTTAAAACCGATTGTGCGGGTTTCAAAAATATAGCGGGTTTGTTCTTCGGTAAGCTTGCTGCCTTCGATTCTGCCGGAATTGTACGCCAAATTTACCTGTGTCTTGTGATACAGACTGCCTTTGCGCTTTGCATGCTTTTCATCAAGCAAATATGCTAAAATAGTATCCATTTTTTCGTCGTAAAATTAGAGTATAAAAGTACATGAAATTTTTGGATTAAACACAGACGGATAAAAATTTACTGCAAAATTTACAGAGGAAAAATACATAAATTTATTTTGCAACATGTACTTTATATCCTGATTTTCGCACACGTTCAGCAATTTTATCAAGTTCGGCGAAACTTATTTTTTGCAAATTGTCGGCAGGCGTTTTTCTGTCG
This sequence comes from Prevotellaceae bacterium, assembly GCA_031275825.1. GTDB lineage: Bacteria > Bacteroidota > Bacteroidia > Bacteroidales > UBA932 > JAIRKV01. The sequence continues at coordinate 624 of JAISOH010000076.1, forward strand.
ATTGTATAAATCATTATTTCGCGCGGTTCAATCTTTTTTATTGCATCAAGCCATGCGTTTATTTCTGTTTCTGTTGTGTTGTCGATTTTTTTCCCGTCATAAATTCCACGCAGAAACATTGTCTGCAAAATCATTTGTTTTTTTAATTTTTGCATGTGTTCTATTATTTTTTCAATAGAATATGAAAATTGAGGTTTATTAATCAGCGTCGCCGTTTCGTTAATTCCCGAGTCAAGTTTCAATATTGCATTGTCAATTTTCAATAATGCCGCAACAACATTTGCGTTTGCAATCATTGTTGCGTTTGACAGAACAGAAATTTTTGCCGCAGGCGCATATTGATTTCTCAAAGTTATTGTATCGTCTATAATTGTCGAAAATTCGGGATGCATTGTCGGTTCTCCGTTTCCTGAAAATGTTATGGAATCGGGATATTTGTTTTCATCTTTCATTAATTTCAGTTTTAATTCAAGATTTTTTTTTATATCATCGCGCCGATTAAATTTTTTCTTTCCTGATTTTATATTCCAACCGCATTCACAGTAAATGCAATTGAAATTACAAAGTTTACTTTCTGTTGGCAACAGGTTGATGCCAAGCGATATACCAAGTCGGCGACTGTGTATTGGTCCAAAAACCGTTTCATTAAAAAGCATAAGAATAAATTTTTAATTTCATAAAATTTTTGATGTTGATTTTTTTGTCAGCATCATTTTTTTTGTATTTATATTATCAATTAAAACTGTTCCGGGCGTTTTTCCCTGTTCAAAAGTTCCGAATTTTTTTTCAACGCCGAGCGCTTCTGCGCCGTTAAGAGTTGCCCATGTCAATAATTCGTTAAGTTCAACAGTTTCAAAATTATCTGAAACCGTAAGCAACTCATCAATCATTGAAAGATTTGTATTTGACGACAAACTGTCTGTTCCTATGGCAATTTTTGCATTTTTTCGACGAAACATCTCAATCGGCGGCAAATGATTTTCGATATACAGATTTGATTTCGGGCAAAGCGTCCATGTTATATGTTTGCTTGCCGACATTGCAAAATCACAGTCGTTTTCGGTTGTAAAAGTGTTGTGAACAAGTAGAATTTTCGTGTTTTTGTCCACATCATCCAAAAGACGGCGAATTGATGATTTTCCTGTAGGCAAAGGCTTGTTGGGCATTGCAAAGTCGCTGTAAAATTTTAGAAATTTACCTGAATTATTTTCAAAATATTCATTTTCATCCTGCGTTTCCTGATTGTGATACGACAAAATTCCATATTTTTCGGCGCGAAGTTTCATTTCCGAAAACAGTTTATCGCACATTGAATACGGAGCGTGCAGAGTTGAAGAAATCGAAATTCCGAGCCGCTTGCCAAAATCGACGATAGCCTGATTGTTTTTCAAAATTTTATCTGTTTCGCTTTCGTTGCACGAAAAGGCTTCAACAAAAGTGTGGTAAAATATTTTGCTTTGTTTTTTCAGTTCAAAAGTCAAATCGCTGTTTGAAATATCGCCAACGGCAACAATGCCTTGATTGTACATAAAATTATCGTAAAATTCTGCGGATTTTATTTGTTCCGACCTGTCGGCAATATTTCTCAGTTTTGATATTTCTGTTATAAAACCTGTGATTCCCGTGTGTTCGGGAATTGCATTTTTCAAATGAGAAAGTTCCAAATGACAGTGTGCGTTTACAAATCCAGGACATATTATTCCATCGTAAAATTCAATATCATTGTCGTTTTCGCAAAATGCCGAAAGTCCGGCAATTTTACCATCATCGGCTATTGTCAATACTCCGTTTTTTACGGGTTGCGTATGTATCGGAAAAATATAATCTGCTGAAATCTTGCGCATTTTATTAAATTGCCTTTTCGAGTTTTTCTTCTTTTTTCACAATATTTACAGAGTCTGTTTCTGCATTTTCAGGAATATCTTTTTGTAAATTCAATAACTTTTCTGCAAAATCACTAATGTTTTCGATATCTTCAAAATATTTGCCTATTCCCGACAAAGCATTTTTCAGCGACTCATGGAATTTTTCAATAATATCTTTCGTAAAATTTCGTAAATCTTTGCTTTCAAAATCTTTCAGCATCTTTTCAAAACGCAGTTTTATGTTGTCGTAAATTTTGGTTATTGTTTCTTTTTGGCGTGAATATACGCGCATGGATTTCTCAAATTTGTTTCGCGAGCATTTGTATTTTTCAAAAATGGCTTTATATCTGACAACCGTATCGGCATTTTGAATTTGATTTTTGCTGGCAAGCGCGTGCACAACGCCATCCGACAAATGCATCTCAAACAATATGTCTTCGAGTTGCCGTTTATTCAGAATATCATCCGTTTTGCAACCTGACAAACACATTACTGCTGTTGTAACGAGTAATATTAATTTAGTTTTCAACATCGTTTCATCAATTTAATTTTTGCAGATACAAAAGTACAATTTGAATTTCAATTTGCGAAATAAAACCATTGATACGGCATAATTTTATATAAAATAAAAGGGAGCAGCAAAACAAAAAGGCAAACCGTTACTGCGAACTGTGAGGACAAAGTCCGAAACGGGAAACCCGCATGGTTCGGCGTAGCCGGCCAATCCGGAAATATTTTTATCATTTTACAAATATTGCATTTATTATTTCGATTTATTTTTAATGAAATTTAAACAGTTTCGATATTCGTTTTTTTCAAATAAATCAACAATTATAAATCAGGTAAACAGTTATAATTAAAAGTATTAGCAGCGCCAATTTTTTTATCAACATTTTAATGTTTATAATGATTGGATTTGCGTAACTAATTTTGAATTACAAAAACAAAATAATTATATGCCGAAAAAATATACCCAAAAAGACGAAAAGATTGACGTAAAAGATGTTGGCTTACAGCTTGGCAAAGTGCCTCCACAAGCTTTGCAACTCGAAGAAGCCGTACTTGGCTCAATGATGATAGAGCAGGATTTATTTATTGATTTACAAAACATTCTCAAACCTGAAAGTTTTTATAAGGAATCTCATAAAAAAATATACGGAGTAATGCAGGAACTTGCTGCCGCTCAAAATCCAATAGATTTATACACTGTTATTGAAAAATTAAAATCACACCACATTTTAAACGATGTCGGTGGTGAAACTTATTTGGTTGAACTCACAAAAAAAGTTGCATCGGGAGCACATGCCGAATATCATGCGCGCATTGTTGCACAACGCTTTATTCAACGCGAACTCATTCGTATTGCCAGCAATATTCAAAAAACCGCATTTGACGAAACTCTTGATGTTAACGACTTGCTTAATGAAGCTCAACAGGAAATTTTTACTCTTGCCGAAGGAAATATTACCCGCGAACCTCAACGCGTAAATATTGTTTTGCGCGAAGCAATGGAAGAAATAGAACGCGCCAAAGACAGCGAAGCCGGCGTAAGCGGAATACCTTCGGGATTTACAGGCATCGACAGAATTACCAACGGATGGCAACGGTCGGACTTGATTATTGCCGCCGCGCGTCCATCGATGGGAAAAACAGCATTCGTGCTGACTATGGCGCGAAATATAACGGTTGAACACAAAATTCCCGTTGCATTTTTCTCACTTGAAATGGATTCCGTGCAACTTATTCGCCGGTTGATAGTCAGTGAATCAAAAATACCTTCCGGAAAAATACGCAGCGGAGATTTGAACGAAGCCGACTGGACGCATCTCGAACGAAGTATAAAAGATCTTACCGAAGCGCCTTTATTTATTGATGATACGCCGGCGCTGTCAATCTACGAATTTCGTTCAAAAGCACGTAAACTGAAAGCCGCACAGGACATACAGCTTATAGTAATAGACTATTTGCAGTTAATGTCGGGACCTCCCGAACTGAAAAAAATGCGCGAACAGGAAGTTTCGGCAATATCGCGTGCATTGAAAGCCATTGCAAAAGAACTGAAAATTCCCATTATAGCGCTATCGCAGTTAAACCGTTCGGCAGAAGTAGGCGGCAACAAACGTCCGCAACTGTCGAATCTGCGCGAGTCGGGAGCAATTGAACAGGATGCCGATTTGGTTCTGTTTATACACCGTCCCGAATATTACGGGTTTAAAGAAGGCGAAAACAATGAAAATCTCGAAGGAATTGCAGAAATTATAATTGCAAAACACCGCAACGGAGCAACGGCAGATGTTCAACTGAGATTTATTAAGGAAGAAGCGCGATTTGCAGAAATTGAAGATTATCAACTGACGCCCCCGCAAATATATACAAATGAAACACGCAGGGCAAACCTGAAAAAAGATCTGGATGTGTCAAAATATAAATATGTTAATGACAATTTGGAAGCAAATTATGGATTTGACAGCGAAAGTCCGTTCTAATATTAAAAAATAATGAAAATAGTTATCGACAGTAAAATTCCCTTTATAAACGGCATTTTTGAGCCGTTTGCAGATGTTGTTTATAAAGCAGGAACCGAAATCTCTAATGCCGATTTGACCGATGCCGATGCGCTTGTTATTAGAACGCGGACAGTTTGCAATGCAAAAATGCTGGAAAATACCGGAGTAAAATTAATTGCATCGGCAACCGTGGGATTCGACCATATAGACGCCGATTTTTGCAGTCGCAACAATATAGCATGGACAAATGCCGCCGGCTGCAATTCGCTGGCTGTTGCACAATATGTGCTGGCTGCTCTTTTGCAAATTTCACTGAAATGCAATATCAAGCCGGAAAAAACAACAACAGGAATTATAGGCGTTGGCAATGTCGGCAAAAAAGTTGAAAATATATGCCGAAGTTTGGGAATGAATGTTTTGCTTTGCGATGCTCCCCGAAAAAAAAATGAAAATAACACATCGTTTGCCGATATTGTCGAAACTGTCGAAAATGCTGATATTGTAACCCTGCATGTTCCGCTTAATTACGATGGAGAATATAAAACCTTTCATCTTTTTGACACCGAAATGTTTGAAATGATGAAAGCAAAAATCCTGATAAACACTTCGCGCGGCGAAATTATTGAAACCGGCGCGTTGAAATCGGCAATAACACACAGAAAAATAGATTTTACCGTTATTGATGTTTGGGAAAACGAACCGGAAATAGACAAAAACCTGCTTTCGCTTGTTGATATTGCAACTCCTCACATTGCAGGATATTCGCTGGAAGGAAAAGCTGCAGGAACGGAAATGGCGGTACGTGCCGTTTCAAAATTTTTTAATTTTGGATTGGATAACTGGCAGGTTAATTTACCTGAAATTGAGAAGCAAATTATTATTGACTGTACTGATAAATCCACCGTTAGAATTTTGCAGGATGCCGTAAAGCAGATTTACGATATAACTTGCGACAGCGATTTGCTGAAATGCGATGCGGACGGTTTTGAAACAATGCGTTCAGCTTACGGTTTGCGGCGGGAATTTGCAGCCCGCAAAATTTTTGCAAAAAATATAAACGAAAAACAAAAAAAAATATTAAATTTGCTGAATTTTAATTTGATAAAAAGTTAAAACAATATTATAAATATTAATCTCATAAAACATGCAAACCATGTTAAACGAAAAAGATTTACAAAAACTGAATGAAACAGGTATGGATAAGGCAACTGTGCAGGAACAGTTGAAACGGTTTGAAACGGGATTTCCATTTTTGAAAATAAAATCTGCAGCAAACATTAAACAGGGCATATTGAAACTGTCGGCAGATGAACAAAAAAAATTTGAAGACATTTACGAAAAATTCGATGGCGGCAAAATGAAATTTGTGCCGGCTTCAGGAGCCGCTTCGCGAATGTTCAAATCGCTGTTTGAAGCCAAAGAAATGCTCGAAGCAGGAGCAGATGCCGACACAGTAAACAGTAAAAATCAGGCAGTAAAATATTTTTTTGAAAATATTACAAAATTTGCCTTTTATGATCAACTGGCAAAATACAAAATATCGTCGAATACGGATGTTCTGAAATCGCTGCTTACTTCACAGGGACTGAACTACGGAAATCTGCCGAAAGGCGTTTTGCTTTTTCACAAATATGAAAATTTCAAACGGACGCCATTTGAAGAACATTTGGTTGAAGCCGCCGAATATTCGCAGGAAAGCAAAACAAAAACCGCAAATTTACATTTCACCGTATCAGCCGAACACCTTGCGCTGTTTGAAAATATGCTTGATAAAAACGTGAAATTTTATACCGCCAAATACGGAATTAATTACAGAATAAAATTTTCGACACAGAAAAAAACTACCGACACAATTGCCGTTACCAAAAACAATCTGCCTTTTCGCAACAACGACGGTTCTCTTGTTTTTTATCCGGGCGGGCACGGCGCCCTCCTCGAAAATCTTAATGAAATAGAAAGCGATATTATTTTTATAAAAAATGTGGACAATGTTGTTCCCGAAACAAAACTTGCAGATACGGTACGGTGGAAAAAAATAATTGCCGGAGTTTTGATTGACTGCAAAAATAAAATCTGCGAATATGTAAACTATTTGCAAACCGGCGATGATACTCAAAAGATAAATGAAATTATTGAATTTTTCAACAGGAAACTCTGTATTGATTTTCCGAAAAATGCAGGCAGGGAACTTCTGCTTGCAAAACTTAACAGACCGGTAAGAGTGTGCGGAATGGTGAAAAACGAAGGCGAACCTGGCGGCGGTCCGTTTTTAATAAACGAAAACGACGGAACAACATCGCTGCAAATTGTTGAAAGTTCGCAAATCGACAAGACAAATAAAGAAGCAATGGAAATATTTTCTTCATCCACGCACTTCAATCCTGTGGATTTGGTTTGCTGGATTAAAAATCATAAAGGCAAAAAATTTAATCTTATTGATTTTCGGGACAATTCTACAGGCTTCATTTCAGAAAAAAGCAAAGCAGGAAAAGAAATTAAAGTTCTGGAACTGCCGGGACTCTGGAACGGAGCAATGAGTAACTGGAATACTGTTTTTGTTGAAGTGCCGGTACAAACGTTTAATCCGGTAAAAACCGTAAACGACTTGCTTCGCGAACAGCACCAAATATAATTGATAATGGATAATGGCAGAATAGGAGCAAAATATTTTTTGCCCGTCATTCCTGCGAAAGCAGGAATCTCCTCAATCAGTAAGATTGCAATTCAAGCCCGCAATGACGGAGCGAAGCAAACCAGAGTAATTGATAATGGACAATGACACATGGATTGCTTCCTGCTTCCCGCTTCAGGCTAATGCCTTCGCAGTTCGCAATGACGAACGGAAATCAGTGTGGATTTTGAATAATGTTTGAAACATTAAACAGACAGAATTAAGAAATTACAAACGTAAACAGCAAACAGTAAAAAAACAGTCAGTAATAAAAAATATATAAGTATCAAAACATTAAAATAAATTTATTAATCACTCAAATTACAGTTCAGATGAAAATTATGAAACAGATATTAATAACAGGCTTATTGATTTGCGCGGTAAATTTAATACAGGCGCAACCGTACAGAATAGATGTAACAATAAAGGGACTTGCCGACTCAACAATATTTCTTGCCGTGCATGGCGGAACTGCAAAATATTCGGTTGATACTGCCGTACTTGATAAAAACGGCAAAGCTTCGTTTTCCAAACCAAGAACGCTGGAAGGCGGAATGTATTTTATTGCGCTCAACGGAGTTGCGCTTTTTGATTTTCTGGTTTCAGCCGATGGCAACGACAGTTTTGGAATAATAACAGGCAAAGATGACTATTCCAAAATCGAATTTGTTAATTCTCCCGAAAATACGGCAATGCTTGCCTATCTTGATTATCGAAATCAGCATCAAAAAAAATATGAACAGATGATTGAAAAACTTAAAGCAAGCGCCGAAAACAGCGACGAACAAAAGGAATTACGAAACAGACTGCTTGATTTCAATCGTCCGCTTATTGCTTTTTCCGACAGTCTGGCAGATAAATATGAAGGAAAATTTCTGGCAACGGTAGTAAATGCATTTAAACCTCCCGTTGAACCTGACTTTAACCTGCCCGAAGACGAACCCGACAGAGAACGAAAAATAGCAATGAATTATTATCTGTTCAACAAGGAACATTTTTTGGATAATATAAATTTTGAAGATGAACGAATATTGAGAACTCCGTTTTTTGAACCTGATATTCTTGATTATTACCTCAAAAATGTTCTTGTTTTCAAAGAAGCGGATTCAATAATTCCGTGCATCGACAAAATAATGGCACGCATGCCAATAGGCTCGCGAACTTACAGATACATACTTTCGCACATATTCAATTTTTATTCTGCATCAGCAGTTATGGGACACGAAAAAATAGTTATATATCTGGGTGAAAATTATTACCTGCAGCCGGAAACAACGTGGGAATCCGAAAAATTCAGAAACGATTTGATTAATTTCATACATCGAAACAAACCTACGCTTATAGGAAAAACATCTCCCGATTTGCTGCTGCCAACCCCTGATGGCAAACGTTATGAATCAATTCACGGACTTACCGCAAACTATACCGTACTGTATTTTTACGATACCGATTGCGGACACTGCAAAGAAGAAACTCCGCGAATAAAGGCTATTTATGATAAATACAAAAACCGGCTCGGACTTGAAGTTTATGCGGTATATGTTCAGACAGATGAACAAAAATGGCTGGATTTTATCGACAAAAACAAACTTGACTGGATTAACGTATGGGACCCATACCGCACAGGAAATATTTATAATACATTCAATACTGCTACTACTCCGCAAATTTATTTGCTGGATAAAAATAAAGAAATTATTGCACGCCGTTTGGATGCGGAAAATCTTGACAAATTATTACAAATTTATGCAAACAGAAAACAGTAAACAGATTCAAATAATGATTCCGTAAGGAGCGATTGTATAATGAACAATTGTTAAATATCGTTTCGCTGACTTATTTCAAAAATCGCTTCCGACACATTTATAATATAATCGCCGAGTTTTTCCGCTTCGTTTATCAAGTCGGTATAAACAGTTCCTGCCGAATATGAATATTTTCCGTTTTCTATATTTAATATATGTTTGTCGCGAAGTTGCGAACGTTTTACATTAATATCTTTTTCACATTCGTATGCGTTGTGTATTTCGCTTAACTGCGTAAATCCTTTCTCTAAATTATTGTTCATTATATCAAGCGCCTTTTGTACAATATCAAACATGTCGTTCAAATCTTTAGTCATCGTACTGTCAAATTCGATTTTATTCTCATTTTTCCGTTTTAAGGTTCGTGCAAGATTGTAAGCCGAGTCTGCAATACTTTCTATTTCATCAATTATCTTGTACATTCCCTGAACTCGGTGAACATTAAGCTCGCTAAGGTCGCCTTCCGATACTTTTGCAATATAATTTGCTATTTCAACTTCAATTCTGTCGCTGATATCTTCATATTTTTCTATACGTGCAAACTGTTCGTCAAACTTTTCGGGTTCATTTCCGGAAAACATATCGCGCACAATCGAAAACATTCGCATACATCGTTTTGCATAAAGGTTTATTTCCAGTTTTGCCTGTTGCAGCGACAATGCCGCCGTTGACATCATGCCTGTTGTAATATAGCGCAGTCGAAAAATTTCTTCGCCTGTATCTTTCTGTTTTATGAGTTTTGTTACTGTTTTTACTATATATTTGGTAAACCAAACCATAACAAATGTGTTGATAATATTAAACATTGAATGGAAAAGCGAGAGCGATATTGTAATATTTGTATTTTTCTCAAACGGATTTCCTGCTCCAACCATATCCGAAACGGAAGCAACCATATTTAAAAACGGACGGTAAAGAATCAGTACCCAAACAACGCCGAATATGTTGAATACGGTATGAGCCAGAGCGGCGCGGCGCGCAGAAACATTGGCTACCATTGCAGCTATGTTTGCCGTTATGGTGGTTCCTATATTTTCGCCTAAAACCATTGCTGCGGCAAGATCAAATGTAATCCAGCCGTTGGCGCACATTATCAGAGTAAGTGCTACCGTTGCGCTTGACGATTGTATTATCATTGTAAGTATTGTTCCTACTGCAACAAAAAGCAGTACAGACAGCATTCCTCCGTTTGTGTAACTCTGTAAAAACGACAGTATGGCAGGATTTTTACCAAGGTCGGGAACATTGGCTTTCATAAACGATAAACCCAAAAACAGCAAGGCAAATCCTATTAACAATTCGCCCATTGTTTTTCTTTTTTTGCTTTTCAGCATCATCATGGGAATGCCAAAAGCTATAATGGGCAAGGCTAATGAGGCTATATCGGCCTTAAATCCAAGCAGCGAGATAATCCATGCCGTAGCTGTTGTTCCTATATTTGCTCCCATAATTACGCCTATTGATTGCGTTAAGGTCATCAATCCTGCATTTACAAAACTTACAATCATTACCGTGGTTGCGCTTGACGATTGTATTACGGAAGTAACAAAGGCTCCTGTGAGTATTCGTTTAAGCGGATTGGAAGTCATTGTAGCTAAAATATTTCGCATTTTTTCGCCGGCGACTTTCTGAAGTGCATCGCTCATTTTCATCATTCCATACAGGAAAAATCCTATGGAACCGATAAGAGTTAATACTGAAAAGATTATATCCATTTTAGTTAAAATTTACGGTAACAAAGTTACACACTATAAAACACAGTATAAAAAAAAGTTATTAACATCTGATTAACAGGCTTTGTAAAACTCAAATATACAGGCTGTTGATACATTAACATTTAATGATTCTCAACGATAAACAATAAATAAATTAGCATATTTTGAGGCTGTCTCAAAATGGTATTTTACACTTCATTGCGAGGGCGAAGCCCGAAGCAATCCATTGATGATCAACATTCGGATTGCTTCCTGCTTCGCGCAGCCTGCCTCGAGCCTAGCGTGGGGGATCGCAGTTCGCAAAGACGAAACCGGAGTTTTAAGACAGCCTCAAAAGGAAATATGATTTTATAATCTTAAATATTCAACAGTAAGTTATCTTTCTGATTGCTTTTATCTGCGCCGTGAAGAAGAATTTGATGACGAAGCATTTGAAGAAGATTGCTGTTTTGTATCAGAACTTTGAGTCGACTGTCTTCGCGTTTGATTTTTTTGTGCCGAATTGTGGTTATCGTCGGTTTTTTTCGTCGAAGTTGTTGTTTGCGATCTGCCTGTATTACTGCGCCCTGTTTGGGATGACTGACTACCGCTGCCGTTATTTTTTACTTCTTTATTACGGTTCGATTTATAACTGTCATTTCTTCTGTTATCGCCTGTATTTTTATTTTTTTCGATGGGTTTATTTTTTTCATTTCCATTATTATTGTAATGATTATTATGCGAATTATTTACTCTGTTCGGTGTTTCTCTGCGTTTATGTACTGGAGTTGGAGCATTATTCGGTTTTATGTTTTTTGGTTTCGCCGACATGTGTTTTGTTGCATTCGGGTAATATTTTGCATAATTATCTTTTCCTTTATTCATACGTGTACGCATTGTTATATAAACATTGCGGTTGCTGTGCCTGTCGTTAAAATAAACAACCCGCCCTCTGTATTTGTACAATCCGTTCAGCAAAACAGTTTCTGAAGGTAAATTTTTGTAATATCTCAACTCGCGCGCTGTAAAATACAAATCCCAATTTACTCTTAAATTATTGTGATATCGCGCATTTGATAATCCCCAATGCAGTTGCGTATTACCTATTTTTACAGTAAATCCCGAATTGCGTCCCCACGCAGGACTGTATCCGTAATAATGATAATCGTAATATTGCCAGTAATCGTCGCAAATTTCCATTGCATTTATTGCATAGCTTCGCGCCATTAGCGAATATTGTATTGCCTGCCTGTAATTTTTTGAATCGTACAGACAGTAAGCGTAATCTTGAAAATGTACTGATTTTGCTATAAATTCGCCATCGTTAAAATAAAAATAATCAACTATATCATAAATTTCATCAATAATATAGTCGGTTTTTTGCAATACTTCCAGCGTATAAAAACCTGTTTGTGCGTTTACACTGTTATTTGCAAAACTTAATACAAAAAATAATGCAGCCGCTGCTATTATCCGTTGCGTGTTTTTCTGTAAATTGATTAATGTTTTCATGACTTTGCATTTTATTAAATTTGTTTTTACATATATTAATGAAAATATCATGCCAAAGTAATAAAATTATTGTTTTTTAGCAAAATTAAACACTTTGATAATATTATAGTTTTTTAGCATACGGGCGATAATTATCTTTATTTAAACTTGCGCTGACGCATTGCTTCAAACGTAATTATTGCCGTTGATACCGAAACGTTCAGCGAATCTACAGTTCCACGCATTGGAATTTTTATTCGTGCATCTGCATTATTTATCCAGAAATCGCTTAATCCGCCGGCTTCTGTTCCCATAATAACAGCGCAGGCTTGCGACATGTCGGTTTGATGATAAAATTGAGATGCTTTTAATTCGGCTGCATAAACCGCAATTTTTTTTGATTTTAAAAATTCAAAACACTGTTGAGATGTGCATGTTAATATTTGCCTGCTAAACAAACATCCTATGCTTGACCTTATTACATTAGGATTGTAAATGTCGCAAAGATTATCGCAAACTATTACCGCATCTGCTTTTGCGGCATCGGCAGTACGAAGAATAGCGCCAAGATTTCCGGGTTTTTCTACCGATTCGATAACTATTATAAACGGATTTTCGGATAAGCGAATTTCATTGAATTGCAATAATTTTGTGTTTGCTATTGCAAAAAAACCATCCGAATTTTCGCGCAAGGCGAGTTTTGCAAATACTTTTTTTGATATTTCTATCCGTTGTTTTATTTCAGGAAAATCGGTTTTTGCAACATCTTCGCACACAAAAAGCGTTTCGATTACATATCCGTTTGCCACTGCAAGATTTATTTCGCGTAAACCTTCTATTGTAAATTTATTCTGTATTCGGCGTTCGCGCGATTTGTTGTGCAGAATTATTGCATCTTTTATTTTTTGATTTTTAAAGGATGTTATCATTTTTGCTTCAAAATACGGTAGAAAAAGCTTCGGGAATATATTCGATTTCCTGTTTTTCGCCATCCAGAATAATAGAAATTACATCAAATTTGGTTTCCATATTTATATTGAATTTTGAAATATACGCATCGGCAGCATCTATAATATTTTTTTGTTTGCGCCGTACTACAGCATCTTTTGGATTTTCCCAAAACTGAGATGTTCGCGTTTTCACTTCAATAATGTGCAAACACGAATCTTTCGTTGCAACAATATCCAATTCTTTGTAACCAAATCTCCAGTTTGTGTGAAGTATTTCAAACCCGTTTCTGGACAAATAATCTTGAGCTATTATTTCGCCTTTTTCACCTATTTTTTGCGTTATGCCCACTCATATTTAATTGAAAAACGTACTCTTATAATAATTCTTCTATTTTTGAAACGAGAGTTGATTTTGGAACTGCTCCGACTGTTTTGTACAAAATTTCGTCGTTTTTAATAAAAATGATGGTTGGAATGTTGCGAATGCCGTATTTTTCGGTAATTGAAGCATTTGAATCAACATCAATTTTGCCGATAACCGCTTTTCCTTCATATTCTTTTGCAAGTTCTTCTATTACAGGAGAAATTACCCGACAGGGTCCGCACCATTCTGCCCAAAAATCAAGAACGACTAATTTGTCCGACTTTGTAACAATTTCATTAAAATTTGATTCGTTTATTGCTAATGCCATATTTTATATTTTATTTGTTATTAATTTTAGTTTCAAAAGTACAACTAATAAAAATAATATGCAAATAATATTTAGCCTGTTTACTGTCAAAATTTATAAACACTGTTGATTATTTGATTTTTATATTATGATAAATTTTGTGATAAAATTCAATCTGTTTGATTTTTGTTATGTTTAATATGAAAAAATAAAATTAAACAAAATGTTGTTTATGCTATTTTGCTGACAATAAGCGTTTTTTGTTTGAACATAAACAAAATATAACATTCAAATGGTTTTGAATTGAATATTTTTTTTACTTTTGTCAGTTATTATTTAGGTAAAATGAAAAATAAAACTCAAAGTTATAGAAATCTTCTTGAAGAAAAATCATTAGCTTTTGACATTGCTGATAAAATTCAAGAGTCGGGATTATATCCTTACTTTCGTTCGATAGAATCGGAACAGGACACCATTGTAAAAATCAAAGGTAAAGATATATTAATGTTCGGTTCAAACAGTTATTTGGGGCTTACCTGTCATCCCAAAGTTAAAGAAGCGGCTATTGAAGCCGTAAAAAAATACGGAACAGGCTGCGCAGGGTCGCGATACCTGAACGGAACACTGGACATTCACATTGAACTTGAAGAAAAACTCGCCAGATTTTTAGGCAAGGAAGCAGCAATAGTTTACAGTACCGGCTTTCAGTCAAATCAAGGTGTAATACCAACTGTTATAGGACGCAACGATTATGTTATTCTCGACGAATTAGACCATGCTTCGATAATAGAAGGAGCAAGACTGGCATTTGGGAAAACATTCAAATTTCGCCACAACGACATGGAATCGCTTGAAAACGTGCTGAAACGATGCGAACAAAACAGTATTAAGCTTATTGTTGTAGATGGAGTTTTCAGCATGGAAGGCGATATTGCCAAACTTCCCGAAATCGTTAAACTTGCAGAAAAGTATACGGCAAACATTATGGTTGATGATGCGCACGGTTTGGGCGTTATCGGTAAAAACGGAGCAGGAACCGCATCTCATTTCGGATTAACCGACAAGGTAGATATTATAATGGGAACATTCAGCAAATCGTTTGCATCGCTCGGCGGAGTGGTAGCAAGCAGTGAAAGAATAATTAACTTTATCAAACATACTTCTCGCTCGCTTATATTCAGTGCAAGTATGACGCCGGCTTCGGCTGCCGCCGTACTCGCTTCTCTTGAAATAATGCAAACAGAACCGGAACGTATTGAACATCTTATGAATATGACGCGATATTCTATAAAAACATTACGCGAACTCGGTTTTGACATCGGAAATCCCGAAACGCCAATCATTCCAATACTTATTCGCGACAATGTAAAAACATTTATGTTTACAAAACTGCTGATGAGCGAAGGCGTATTTGTGAATCCAGTTGTATCGCCTGCCGTTGCCGAAGATATGACGCTAATCCGCTTTTCGCTAATGGCAACGCATACAAAAGAACAGATTGACTTTGCAATAGACAAAATAGTGAAAGTAGCCAAACAACTTGAAGTTATCTGATTTCATACAATATAAGCACAATGAAAAAATATTTTATATACGCGCTTGTTGCCGCCTTGTTTTTTCTGCTTTGCGCAAAACAGAACCATGCACAAAGTAATGTCGGATCCATTGCGCCCGATTTTACCATAAAAGCGCTGGATGGAAGAGAAATTACCCTGTCAAAAATTAAAGGAAAATACGTTTTGATTGATTTCTGGGGTTCATGGTGCAGACCATGCCGAAAGTCAAGCCCCATGCTGGTTGAACTGTATAATCAATTAAAAACGAAAAATGCCGATATAGAATTTATAAGCATAGCCTGTAACGAACGAAACGACGAAGTCTGGGAAAAAGCAATCAAAGACGATAAACTTATATGGACACAACTGAAAATAGACAGAAATACAGGTATTAAATATAACATTGCCGGAGTACCTACATGCATTCTGATTTCGCCCGAAGGTAAAATACTGTATCGCGAACATCCGTCAAGTCTTATCCCCAAAATAAAGAAAATGTTTGAAATATAATAAAATACATAAAATTTTCACATAAATAAAAACAACAATAAAATATATTATATGAGAAAATTTTTTTTACACATATTACTTGTATCATTAATACTGTCATCCTGCAAGCAGGAAAAATACAATGTAATAAACGGCAAAATTGACGGTTTGGAAATAGGCGACCGTATAATATTATCTATTGAAGACCCCGACGGTTCGCTGTGGATTGCTACAGACTCAACCCTTGTAAGCAAAACAGGCGAATTTACGCTAAAAACAAAAGTAAGCGACAATTATGTTCAACTTACATATTTGAAACCCGACGAAAAATTCAAATCCGAAAACACGCAAGCTCCCAGATGTTTTTTGGAATCATACGCCGATTTGAATATAAACGGCAATACAATCGACTGGTTTTTTATTAAAAAGACGGGCGGCATATACAACCATCCATACATGTCGGAAATCAACCGCATTACCGACAGTGTACGGGATATTCAGAACGAAGCGCTGAAGATGCTTGCCGAATCTCGCAAAACAAATGATACGGCATTGCAAAAAACGGCAAGAGATTTAATTCGCAAAGCAAACAGCATAAACGACAGTATCCGCATTTTGGAAAGTATTTTTATAAAAAACAATCCCGATGTGGCATATTCTGCTGCGTTGCTTCGTTATGATCATGATTTAATGAAAAATTTTGATGAATACGAAAAGACATTTTATGCGCTTTCTGAACATGTACAAAATTCTCCGGCAGGAATACTGGTAAAAAATTATATTGCAAATGTACGCTCGTCGGAAGTGGGAGCGCAAGCGCCCGATTTTACGCTGAAAGCGCTGGATGGACGTGAAATAGCGCTGTCGAATTTCAAGGGAAAATACGTTTTGATTGATTTCTGGGGTTCGTGGTGCGGACCGTGCCGGCAGTCAAGCCCTGCCCTTGTCGAACTGTTTAATAATTTGAAGAAAAATGATGTAAATATGGAATTTATAGGTATAGCATGCAATGAACAAAACGATGAAATGTGGAAAAAAGCAATTGAAGACGACAAACTTATATGGACACACCTGAACGATTCCCATTCGGAAAAAGGCAAGTCCATTCAAAAAAAATATGCAATTTTCAGCGTTCCTACAAGCATATTAATATCGCCCGAAGGAAAAATACTGTATAAAGAACATCCCTTATCCCTTGTTCTCAAAATAAAGGAAACGTTCGGACTGTAATAACACGTAAACCTTATGAAACAATAAAACTCGCATAATGGACGAACATTTGATAATAAAAAAAGTATCTGGAAAAAAAGATTTGAAAAAATTCATTCTTTTTCCATTTAAATTGTACAGAAACAACAAATGCTGGATACCGCCTTTAATATCAGACGAAATAAGAACCCTGACAGTTGCAAATCCCGCCCGCGATTTTTGCGACGTCGAAATGTGGCTGGCTTATAAAAATAACGAAATTGCAGGACGCATCGCCGGAATTATAAACAACCGCGCAAACGAAACATGGAACAGTAAAGATGTACGCTTCGGATGGTTCGATTTTATTGATGACATTGAAGTTTCTAAACTGCTTGTCGAAACGGTTATAAACTGGGGAAAAAGCAAAGGAATGACAAATATTTGCGGACCTCTCGGTTTTACCGATATGGATTATGAAGGAACGCTAATCGAAGGATTTGATCAAATTGCTACAATGTCAACTATTTACAACTATCCTTACTATGTTCATCATTTGGAAACGCTGGGTTTTGAAAAAGCAGCCGACTGGATTGAATATAAAATATTTATTCCGGAATCTATTCCCGAAAAACATAAAAGAGTAACACAGATTGTTCAAAGCAAATTCGGTTTGAAAATAAAAAAATACAGTAACAGCAAAAAACTTGTTGCAGACTACGGACAGGCAATTTTCGACCTTGTAAACGAAGCCTATGCTCCGCTTTACGGATATGTTCCTCTCACTCAGAAACAGATAGATTATTACATTAAATCATATTTGCCAATGATAAATCTGAAAATGGTAACATTGATAACCGATGCGGCAGAAAATCTTTTGGGAGTCGGTATTTCGATGCCATCGCTGGCAAAAGCGCTGCAAAAATCCAGAGGACGCTTGCTGCCGTTTGGCTGGTATTATTTGCTGAAAGCTTTACGCGCAAAAAACAACAAAGCGCTGGATTTACTTATCGTTGCTATAAAACCGGAATATCAAAACAAAGGCGTAAATGCCTTGCTTTTTTCAGACTTGATTCCCGTATATCAACAACTTGGCTTTGAATATGCCGAAAGCAATCCCGAATTGGAAATAAACGAAAAAGTACAAAGCCAGTGGGAATATTTTGAAACGCAGCAACACAAACGAAGACGCGCTTTCGCAAAGAAAATTTAAATATAAAACTGACTTATTGCAGGCAGGAATTCTAAAATTTAAACTTATATTTACGTAAAGTCTGAAAAATATTATCAATTATTTACTTGTCTGCATTAATTAAAATAATTGATAACTGTCTGTTTACGCTCAATTAAGTGTAAATTATTGTTGAATTTAAATAATACCTGCAATCATTTTATTTTATTATTTTTTGCCGCTTCAAAAAAAAGTTATACCTTTATAATTATTTTAGTTAACAATGTTGAAAATTCTGAAAATAATAGTTTCGTTTATATATGGTACGGCAGTTTCCATGCGTAACAGGTTTTACGATGCAGGCATATTTCCACACGAAGAAATAAAAGACGTGGTAACAATAGTTATAGGAAATATTACCGTAGGCGGAACAGGAAAAACGCCACATTCGGAATTTATGCTTGATATTCTGGAAAAAGAATTTAAAGTAGCTCTGCTTTCACGCGGATATAAACGTAAAACAAAAAAATTCAGATATGTAGAAACAACAAGTACGACAACCGAAGTTGGCGATGAACCGCTGCAAATAAAACGCAAATTTCCTAATGTAACAGTTGCCGTTGACGCCAACAGAGTAAGAGGCATCAAATACATAAAAACAAAGTATCCCGATATTGATGTTATTGTTTTGGATGATGCTTTTCAGCACAGGCATTTGAAACCGGCTTTATCAGTTTTGCTTTGCGATTATCAGCGACCTATAAATAAAGATAAAATGCTGCCGTGGGGAACATTGCGAGATAAACAAAATCAAAAACATCGAGCCGATATTGTATTTGTTACAAAATGTCCGCAAAACATAAGCCCTATTGAGATGAGAATTGTAATTAACGATTTAAATCTTTTTCCCTATCAAAAACTGTTTTTTACATCTCTGGAATATAATGATTTAAAACCTGTTTTCGATATAAAAAATAAACCTGCCGCTACAAATAAGGCAGCAGCAGTTGCAGGTATTGCAAATCCTTTATTATTTAAAGAATACATATCAGCAACTTACGAAAAGTCTCAAATATTAATATTCCCCGACCATCATGATTTCTCACAGAAAGATATTGATAATATCTGTAACATTATCGACAAAAACGACCTTTTCATAACAACCGAAAAGGACGCCATGCGACTGATGAAATATGAAAATTTTACATGCGCCCAAAAAACAAAAATGTTTTATCTTCCGATAAAAGTAAAATTTTTGAATAAAGAAGAAAAGAAAATAACTACTTATATAATTGATTATGTTAGAAAATATAAAGGAAACAGCAAATTTTATTTGCAGTAAAATAAAAACAAAACCTGAAATAGGAATAATTCTCGGAACAGGTTTAGGCGGATTGGTAAACAAAATTAACAATCAGGAAATTCTCGAATATGCAGACATTCCCAATTTTCCGGTATCAACGGTTGAAGGACATAGCGGACGCTTGATTTTTGGAGAACTTGGAAGTAAAAACGTGGCGGCAATGCAAGGGCGATTTCATTTTTATGAAGGTTATGACATGAAGCAGGTAACGTTTCCGGTAAGAGTAATGAAAGAACTTAATATCAAATATTTGTTTGTGTCAAACGCAAGCGGTGGAGTAAACCCTGATTTTGAAACAGGCGACCTGATGATTTTGCGTGACCATATAAACCTTATGCCAAATCCTCTTTTAGGGAAAAACTACGAAGAACTTGGCGTACGTTTTTTGGATATGAGCGAAGCATACAGCAAAAAACTTATCGCCGTTGCCGATGAAACCGCAGCAGAGCTGGGAATAAAAGTACAGCACGGCGTTTATGTAGGCACAACAGGCCCAACATTTGAAACTCCATCCGAATACAGATATTTCAGGATTATCGGCGGCGATGCAGTCGGAATGTCAACAGTTCCGGAAGTAATTGTTGCCCGACATTCCAATATTCCGGTTTTTGCAATTTCGATAATTACCGACCTCGGCGTTGAAGGAAAAATAATAGAAGTTTCACATGAAGAAGTTCAAAAAGTTGGCGCTGCCGCCGAAGTTAAAATGACGGAATTAATAAGGAACATGCTTGAAAAACTTTAATGTTATTTGCAAATAACAGGAATTTAACATATTGATATTTAATTATTTTATAATTCAAGACAATTAAGTTAAAAAACAACAGTCGATTTGCAGTTTGATAATTCACAATTTATTTTTACCTTTGCAGCAAATAAAAAATAACATCAAAATTTAAAACAATGAACATACCATCAAACTTAAAGTATTCCAGCGACCACGAATGGGTTCGCATTGAAAATAATGTTGCTGTTGTCGGTATTACCGATTTTGCCCAGAGTCAATTGGGTGATATTGTTTTTGTTGACATTCAGACCGAAGGCGAAACGCTTTCTGCGGGCGAAGTTTTTGGAGTAATAGAAGCAGTAAAAACCGTATCGGATGCATTAATGCCTGTTTCGGGAAAAATTATAGAAGTAAACGCCGAACTTGAAAACGCTCCCGAACTGGTAAACAAAAACCCTTACGGCAACGGCTGGATGATAAAAATAGAAATGTCAAATCCCGATGAACTGAACAGTTTACTTGTTGCAGAACAATATCAGGAAATTGCACAATAATATTTTGAATTTATAATTTTCAGGCGGGAAAAGTCGTATAAAATCTGAAATACAGGCAAAATCCGCATACGGAATGTGTATTTGCAAAAAACCATCGTCAAAAATGAAAAACATACTGTTGCTTGGAGATGAAGCTATAGCGCAAGGCGCAATTGACAGCGGACTGTCGGGCTGTTATGCATATCCGGGAACTCCATCTACCGAAATAATGGAATATATTCAACGTAATAAATTTGCATGTGAAAATAATATCCACAGAGTTTGGTCATCAAACGAAAAAACGGCGTTTGAAAGCGCAATAGGAATGTCATACGCAGGCAAACGATGCATGATTTGCTTTAAACACGTAGGACTGAACGTAGCGGCAGATGCTTTTATGAATTCGGCAATCACGGGAATTAACGGCGGTTTGGTAATAGTTTCTGCCGACGACCCATCAATGCACTCATCGCAAAACGAGCAGGATTCGCGCGTATATGCAAAGTTTGCAATGATTCCGCTACTGGAACCAAGTAACCAGCAGGAAGCATACGACATGGCTTATACCGCATTTGAACTCTCGGAAAATACAGGTCTTCCGGTAATGATTAGAATTACTACGCGGCTGGCTCATTCACGTTCAAATGTTAAAACAAAACCGCAAAAACCGCAAAACAATCTGCACCTTCCCGAATCGGCAAAACAGTTTATTCTGCTTCCTGAAATTGCCCGCCGCAATTACGAATCTCTGATAGCAAAACAAAAAACAATACGCGAACTGTCGGAAAAATCACCGTTTAACAGATATATTGACGGCAATGACAAATCTATCGGGATAATTGCAACAGGAATAGGCTATAATTACTTTATGGAAAATTTCAGCGACAAAGCCTGCAGCTATCCCGTGCTTAAAATAGCTCAATATCCGCTGCCATATAATAAGGTTAAAAAGATTTACGGCGAATGCGATAAAATTCTTGTTATAGAAGAAGGTTATCCTGTAGCAGAAGAACTGTTGAAAGGATTTATCTCGAATGATGACAAAATAACCGGACGGTTAAGCGGCGCTATTCCCCGTACGGGCGAACTTACGCCCGCAATTCTGGCAAAAGCCTTAAATATCGATTCAGATAAATATTGCGAAATTCCCGATATGGTTGCTTCGCGTCCTCCGCAGCTGTGTCAGGGCTGCGGTCATCGGGATGTTGCCGAAATTATAAACAGCGTAATGAGCGAATACGGAAAAGGCAGAGTTTTTGCCGATATAGGATGTTATACGCTGATGGCTTTGCCTCCTTTTGATGCTATTGACACCTGCGTCGAAATGGGAGCGTCAATCACAATGGCTAAGGGAGCAGCCGATGCAGGGCTTGTTCCATCGCTTGCAATAATCGGAGACTCTACATTCACTCATTCGGGAATGACAGGGTTACTGGATGCAGTAAACGAAAAATCGCCGGTAACCGTAATTATTTCCGATAATCTGACAACAGGAATGACAGGCGGACAGGATTCGTCGGGAACAGACAGACTTGTTGAAATATGTAAGGGAATAGGAGTTGAACATGAACATATACGTCTGATTGTTCCGCTGAAAAAGAATTTTGACGAAAATCTTGCCATACTGAAAGAAGAAATGCAGTACGGCGGCGTTTCGGTGATAATTGCGCAGCGCGAATGTATTCAAACATTTGCACGGCGCGCAAAAAACAATCGTAAACAAAATTGATAATTGACAATGAAGCCGTCATTGCGAGAAGCGCAGCGACAAAAGCAACACGTCATTGCAAACGAAGTGAAGCAAACCAGAGACTTGAAAAAACTCTGGATTAACTCCGTTGAGTTCCGTTTCGCTTCGGTTGCTTCACCGCTTCGGGCAAAACCCTCGCTTTTGCAATGACGGACAAA
>JAISOH010000005.1 GCA_031275825.1 Prevotellaceae bacterium
CCAAATAGAACATATTGGCATTATGCCTGTAGTTTTTTACTGTCATTTCTGATAGCATTTGTATTTGAGAAAATACATTGTCGTTTGCTAAAATGTTGTAGTTTAAATCAATATCAACATTGCCCGTATTTGCGGCAAAAAAATACTGCGCTCCTGCTGCATGATTTTTTGAAATATCATAATCAATACCTGTCTGAATATCCAAATTTTTGAATTTTTTCTTATAATTATTTTCACCTTTTGTTTTTTGTAAAAACAGTTTTCCTTTTATGGAAAACATTGCATTTTTGTTATTGTTTTTTTGCTGTAATTTACTTTTAATAAGCATATTAAAGCGCTGGCAAGGAAGAACTGTTTAATTGCGCTGCAATACTTTGCGCTGCAAGACGCGCAGTTGAGAATGCAATTTGCAGATTGTATCCGCCTGTATCGGCATCAAGATTCAGAACTTCGCCGGCAAAATAAAGATTACTGATTAATTTGGATTTCATGGTTTTAGAATCTATTTCTTTAAGCGATACGCCGCCGGCAGTAGCAATAGCTTCATCAAAACCGTTAAATCCCGATATTTCAAATGCAATATTTTTTAATGATTTGATAATTTTTTCCATATCTGCGCCGGCAATTTGATTTTGCAGTTTAATATTTGCTTTTTCTGCAAATGGTGCAATTATTTGTTGTGGCAACAATTTACGCAGTAAAGCATAATTTGTTTTTACGGTTTGTATTTCGCGTGCCATGCGATTTTTCAGTTGCTCATAACTCAAAGCGGGTTTTAAATCCAGTTTGAGTTCCACATGTTTTTTTGCTGTCAGCGCATTAACGGCTTTTCGGCTCAACCGTAATGTCAGCGCGCCTGTTATGCCTGTGCTGTTAAATTCGATTTCGCCAAATTCATCGTCAATACAATTACCATCAACATACAGCGAAAGTGAAACATTTTTAAGTTGAAGTTTGTTTAACCGTATATTATGATTTTTTATTTTGAGCGGAACAAGCGAAGGCTGCAAACCTGTAATCGAATGTCCCGCCTGTTTTGCAAAGTTGTAACCATCTCCTGTTGAGCCTGTAAGAGGATAGGAAATTCCGCCTGTTGCAATCAAAAAATATTTTGCTTCGATAATATCTTCATTGTTGCCGAAATATACATTCAGGCTGCTGATTCTGTTGTTTTCGATATTCAAAGATTTTACTTTTGTATTACAAATTATTTCCGCCCCTGATTTTTTCGCCCATTTTACAAGACATTCGGCTACATCCCATGCTTTGCCCGATTCGGGAAATACGCGTTCACCGCGTTCGGTAACTGTTTTTAATCCCAGCGAATTGAAAAATTCAATGGTTTTAAAATTTGAGAAATTTCGTAATGCCGGATTTAGAAACCTGCTGTCGGGATACGTATGTGAAAGGAAATCTTCGTGCTGTTTTGTATTTGTAATGTTACATCTGCCTTTGCCCGAAATACGGATTTTGCGTGCCGGCTTTTCCATTTTTTCAATCAGCAAAACTTTCAAACCTTTTTCGGCTGCCGTGCCAGCTCCGAGCAGTCCTGCAGCTCCTGCGCCAATAATTATCAAGTCATAAGTTTGCATGCTGTTTTTTTTGATAATTTAAAAAAACAAATTAAAAGTCATTTTAACATAAACAGTAAAAAAAACGCAAATATCAGAATATCATTAATTAAATGTTTGATATTTGAATGTTTTTATGAAATTTCACTGTGTTTTTTATTTTATGACTTTTCAAACAATTTTTAAGCCTGTATAAAATATAATATTCTATACCTGTTCGGCTAACATTTCCTTAGCCAAATTAAGAATTGTAGGGTCATCAATCGAAACAATTCCTCCGTCCGGGCCTTGTTCAAAATGAATACCTATAGAACTTCCTTCGTAATGTTTTCCCCCAAAATAATTACGAACAGTTTCGACATTGATTCCTAATTGGTCTGCAATTTTTTGCGAACTGCCGCTTGGCAGGGCATCTTTAATCCTTCTTAATTCATTGAAGGTCAGTGTAATCTTCTCCATGGCTTATGTTGCTTTTATTTATAATTTATTTAATTTTTTGTCGAAGATATATCAAATTTTTGATTCTGCAAAATAAATTGTTTTTTTTAACTTTCAACAGATTTTTTTTTCTCACAATACAGTTGTCCTGTTTCAAATCGAGTGATAATTACCGTTTCCCCCTTTTTTATAAATCCATATTCAGCGATTGCCGTATATACTTCGTTTTCAATAATAACCTTGCCTGACGGGTTTAATGGAGTAATTGTTGTGCATGTAATTCCGACAAATGTTTTTTCGTTGGTTTCAACGCTTACAAAACCTTCGGTTGCATTCAGTTCCGCATGTAACGAAATATTTAAAAGCCGGCTGTCCAGTATTTTTTTTCCAAAATAAATTATTCCTATTCCCGATATTAACATGGATGTAACAACAAGTGCAAGCGGCTTTACTATAACGCTGATATTAAATTCGTTTTCGTAACGAAAAATGCTGTTGTCTATCATGCTCATTGTAAGTCCGACTATTATCAGTATTATTCCAGAAATTCCGGCAATTCCCCATCCTGGAATTATAAATATTTCGGCAAGCAAAAGTATTACGCCTGCTACAAAAACTATGATTTCCCAATTTTGCGCAAGTCCTTCGATATAAAGCGGGGCAAAATATAATATTGCTCCAAATACGGCTGCGCAAAGCGGAAAACCTATTCCGGGAGTTTGCAGTTCAAAATAAATTCCTCCAAACATTAGCAGAATTAAAATACTCTGTACTATCGGATTCAGCAAAAAATTTATTATTCCATCCGTCAATGAGGGTTTATATTCAAATATCAGGTAATTGTTTATATTTGCTTTTTGCAATACTTGACTGATATTTTCGGCTTCGCTTTCGCAATAACCGTTTCGGATGGCTTCCTGCGTAGTAAATGTAAGTACTTTTCCGCTTTCGATAATTCCTTCAATTGATATTTCCGGATCAACCATTGCCTGTGCTATCTGCGGGTTGCGATGCCAGATTTCTGTTGTTTTCCCGTCTTTTACAACTGTTTTTTTTCCGTGCGCTTCGGCTGTCGAACGCATCATTGAGCGCATAAACGACTGATATTTATCGGGAAGCACTTCGCCCGTACGGTCAACAACGGTTGCTGCGCCTATGCTTCCGCCTGAATGCATGTAAATGCTGTCGCAGGCAATAGAAATGAGCGCTCCTGCCGATGCTGCCTGATTGTTTATAAAAACCAGCACAGGAATTTTGCAGTTCAGTATTCGCGTACGTATCGAATCGGCGGCGGCAAGTTCGCCTCCGTATGTATTGAGTTGCATGATGATGTAATCGGCTTTTTGCCGTTCGGCTGCCGAAATATTTTTACTTACAATGCGCACTGCCAATGCATCTATTTCTCTGTTTAAATCAAACGTCCAAACAGTTTTTTGCCGGGCGGTATCGTTTGTTTGCGCTATTGCCGGCACTTGAATGCTTATTAGAAGTAATAAGAGTATTTTAAATGTTTTCATTTCTTTAAATTATTTTTTTAAAGGTATTTTCGTTCTTTTTGTATTGTTATAAAATCATAATCATAATTTTGCATAAATAAATTACTGTCAATTTCCTCTATTTTCTTTTTTGTTTTCTCAATCGCTAATTCTGATTGATCAATACCAATCCACTTCCGGTTATTAATTTGCGCCGCTACTAAAGTTGTTCCTGATCCACAGAAACAATCTAATACAATACTATTTTCATTATTCAAAGCGACGAGATTGTCGGAATGGAGGAGGGTATTATTGGGCATACTGTTTTTTTATTAGAATTTTAAATTTGATACAAATAATTCCTCAGCGCCAAAGCGCTCAAAATAGTGTGATTTTTGTATGCTTCGGTAAGCGAAACGGTACATTTTGTTGTATGATCTCTGGTTGGCATATTCTATGCTTAATTGCGTCCATTTATTCATTGTATTTAATTTTATATTTTCTCCGCTCCTCTGTGTTTTTTTTACAAAGGTATTATTCACAGCCATTTTTTCTTTCGGAAATACCATAAAATTATCAGCGACACGGTTATCATAAGTCCTATTGCAAACGGATAACCCAGTATCCAGTCGAGTTCGGGAATAGATTTGAAATTCATTCCGTATATGCTGGCAATAAGCGTGGGCGGTGCAAATATGACTGTTGCCACCGTAAATATTTTTATGATTTTGTTTTGTTCGATGTTTATAAGACCGAGCAGGGTATTTTGCAGATATTCGAGACGTTCAAAACTGAAGTCGGTATGATTTATAAGCGAATTTATATCTTTAATCATAAAATTCAGTTTCTGGTACAAATCGTGCGGAAATTTATTGCTTCGCAGTATGCTCGAAAGAACTCGCTGCTTGTCAATTATGTTTTCGCGTATAAGCATTGTATTTTCCTGCATTTGGTTTATATAAAGCAGCTGTTCTTCATCAACCTTTTCGCCAAGGCTTGTCTGTTTGCTCATATATGCAATTTCTTTGGCTACGCCTTCAATCATGTCGGCGTCAAGGTCGATTCGCTGTTCGAGTATTGCAATCATTAAATGAAATCCTGACGGAACAAGCTGCTGATTTCGCTGCAGTTTGCGACCCGTTTCGGTAAGCGTTCTCAAATCCGAATTGTGCAGAGTTATAAGTATGTCTTTGCACAGAGTAAACGAAACGGTGTCGTATATAAACGATTCGGGTTGCGAAATAAGAAAATTCGTGTTGGCGAAGATTGCGTTTTCGGTTTCAAAATATCGGGATGTGCTTTCTATTTCTTCGGCTTGCGCGCGGCTTTGAATTTCGGTTTCCAGAAATATTTCCACTTCGCGTTTTTCATCGCCCGTAGGGTCGTTCAAATCAATCCAGATAATATCCTTACAGTCCAATTTTTGCAGAATTTTCATATCTGCGCTCTGTATTATATTATTTTGTGATTTATAGTAAATGGAGAACATTGTTTTTTGTTTTTTGTTTTTTGTTTTTTGTTTTTTGTTTTTTGTTTTTTAATTTTGTACTTTCGGTTAATTTTACATTAATGCAACATGATTTTCGGATAATTATCCGACTCGACCGCTTTTTATTTCTTCAAGTGCAAGATTCCAAAATTCGGTCAAACCCTGCCGTTTTAACGAATCAAATTCAAAACTTATGTTTTTTTCAAAATATTCTGTCGCCGTTTTTTTATCAATACCGTTACCGTTCATTTCTACTGCGCTTTGAATGTTGCTTACGCCGAAAGCAAGGGCGGCATTAAATTCATGTAAAAAATCTTCATCTAATTTTTTATTGGCTGTCCACGTTGCAAACACAAAAGGCATTTTTTTGAACTTATACCATTCATCACCCAAATCAAACGAATATGCAAAACGGTTTTCCGCTTCAAAAGCTTTATCACCTATAAGCATGTATCCTGCATTTTCTTCGTTATAATTAAAACCGTCAAGCAATTTAAATTCAGGAGTTATTTTCCAGTATTTATGCGCCAAAATCCGAACCAGCAATGCCGACGTGCGCGAATCATTATCCAAATATACGGTCTTTATACTGTTGATATTTGAATTTGAAAACAGAGCAACCGTCCTCACCTTTCCCTTTGCCCCTATGCAAAAATTGCTTACCATGTGATATTGAGGCAACGAAGGAATTACTGCAACAGGAACAATACCTATATCCGCCGTATCGTTTTGCAGCCGTTTGGCACAAGCCGACGGCACGCCAAAAACAATATCGATTTTTGACAATATCGATGAGTTTTGCAATCCGTAAATAAACGGAACAGTATTGAGATATGATATTGCAGAAACTTTTATTTTTGACATATTTTACATTAAATATTTTTACGATTTGCAAAGGTAATTCTTTATTTCAAAATAAAAAATCCCCAAACCGGAAACAAAAACAAACGTATTTAATGTGAATTGAAACAGCCGCAGCAATACCCGTGAAAATCCCTGCAAAACCGTTTTGCGAAGTCGCATGTTTATAACTGCTGTATATCGAATGAAAACTTTAATTACTTTTTTTAAAAATTCATCAAGATTTATAAAATTTGTAATATCTTTGTTGAAATTTTTAAATACACTGTTATGATAACAAAAAAAATATGTATTAACAATCTGAATCTGCTTATTGCCGCAGCATTTGCAATTATACTTGTTGACGCCTGTAAAAGCACGGGAATGCAAGCATTTACACAGGGACAGTACTACACAGCCTGCTTGCAGGCAATTGACAAACTGCGTTCATCGCCCGACAATACAAAAGCAACCGATGTGCTGCAGCAAGCCTATCCGCTGGCGGTAAACTATACCGAAAAAGAAGCCGAACACTTATTAAAATCCGCATCCGACAACAACCGTTATCAAAAAATGTTTGAACTGTACAGTACAATGAACGCTATTGCAGAACAGATAGCACGCTGCCCCGCTGCCCTGCAAATAATTCCCAACGCCGACTATTACAGTTCGCAGCTTGAAACGGCGCGCAACATGGCAGCCGAAGAAAGTTATGCACAGGCAGTGGACAATCTTCGTACAGGCACGCGTTCTGCCGCGCGACAGGCTTATGCGCAGTTTCAAAAAACAAATTCAATAATTCAGGGCTACAAGGACGTTATCAACAAATTGCAGGAAGCAAAATGGCTTGCAACTCTCAAAGTTGTGCTTGAACAGATTCCCGTAGAAGGACGGTACAAAATAAGCGCCGACTTTTTCCAGAATAAAGTTTTTGAATATTTCTCAAACTCAATACGAAACGAATTTATAAACATATTTTCACCCGAAGAAGCCGAAAGCATGAATTTGCAGCCCGACCAGATTATCCGCCTGCGCTTTTTCGATTTTGCAGTCGGGCAAACACGCGAAAGCCGCAACTCGTACGAAGTAAAACGCGACAGCGTAAAAACAGGCACATACAAAGACGACAACGGCGTATCGCACAACATATACGGAACAGTGAAAGCCAAAATTACAGTCAAGCAGATTGAAGTTTCTTCAAAAGGCATTCTCGAAGCCTTTATTATTGACTGCAGAACAAATACAACGCTTTCGCAGCAGCGCTTCCCCGGAACATATCTGTGGACCGATTCTTACGCCTCGTTTAACGGAGACGAACGTGCATTAAGCAGCAAGGAACTGGATATGTGCCGCCGCACTCAACCGGCATCGCCGCCGCCGCCGCAGGAAATGTTTATTCAGTTCACAGTGCCGATATTCAATAACCTGACGCGCTTTATTCAAAATTATTACCGTAAATACTAAAAATCATTTTATACTTTTTATCAATCATTTATTTTTGTTTGAATATTCCAGAATTTAAAATACAGATTCTCTTTTGCAATAAGTTCGCTGTGCGTTCCTTCTTCAATTAATGCGCCATTTTCCAAAACAAATATCTTATCTGCGGTCATTACCGTACCAAGTCGATGAGCGATTAAGATTATTGTTTTACCGTTTTTTTTCAGTTTGTTCACGATATTTTTAATATTTTGTTCCGATTCGGAATCAAGCGAAGATGTTGCTTCGTCGAGAATCAATATTTCGGGATTGCGATACAAGGCGCGTGCAATTGCAAGTCGTTGCCGTTGACCTCCCGAAAGTTGAATTCCATTTTCACCTATATTGGTTTTCATTCCTTCCGGAAGATTTTCTATAAACTCTATCATTCCAACATCACGACAAATATTGAAAACGAGATTCCAGTCAGGTTCATAATCATCAAGAATTATATTATCACAAATGCTGCCTTCAAACAGTTCAATATTTTGAGGAACAATTCCTACAAGCGAGCGTAAATCTGCATTATACACATGTTTTATATCAATATTGCCTATTGTAATACTGCCGTTTTGTAAGGGATACAGATTTTGTAAAAGCGATACAAGAGTAGTTTTTCCACTTCCGCTTTCTCCAATTACGGCATTTATTTTTCCTTTATCAAATTTTATGCTGAAATCGGTAAAAACATTGGAACGGCTGCCAAAACGAAATGATATGTTGTTAAAAACAATATCACCGCACTGCTCTTTTGTTATTCGTATTTTTTGACTGTTATCTTCTTCTTTCAAATCAAAGATTTCAAACAGGCGGTCGGCGGCAATTTTTGCTTCCTGAAAAACCTTGCTTACTCCAACCAGTGCAATAACAGGCGTCATGAAATAACCTGTCAATGTATGAAATGACATCAATTCTCCCGGAGTTATGATATTATCAAGGACGAAAATAGTTCCCACCCAGTACAATGTTGTTGTAAACAATCCTGAAAAAAGATTGGACGCTGAACCTGATACCAAATCATATATTCCCGAACGCCAGCTTGTGCGGGTAAGAGCTACATAGCGGTCTTCGGTTTTCATATTTGCGTAATTTTCGATGCCGAAGCGCTTTATTGTTCCGGCCGAGTTTATTGATTCAACAAGTTGCGCCTGTAATTCTGCGCCCTGTTCCATTAATTTGCGCCGTATTATACGATTTGTTTTATTATAGAAAAAATAAATCACATAGAAAACAGGAATTACCGCAAGCATTATTACGGCAAGTTTCCAGTAATACGAAAACATTAATGTAAACGATACAACAACAGTGAAAACGTTTATTACCAAACTCAACATTGTACTGCTTATAAATGAATTTATTCGAGCGGCATCGCCCATACGTGAAATAATTTCGCCGGAGCGCATTGAGTCGAAAAAGTTTTGAGGCAATTTGAGCAAATGTTTGTAATATCCCAAAACGAGCCTTGTATTTATTTGTATTCCGGCGCGCATCATTAAAAGCGAACGCACATAATTTATAAATAGCGAAAGTAATGATACCTGTGTTTCTCACAATCCGCTCAATGAAAGGCAACAACTTTGTTTTATTCCCGTAGTATCTCATATTATCTTATCTATTTTTGAATTGCATATTTACTTTTTTCTGCAATTTTCTCAATCCCCCGCATGCTTTCCCAAAACAGTCCGCCGCCTTTTCTTCAAACGGTAACTGTCGTTTGACAAAACGATAGTTATCTCTTCCCCAAACGATAGTTATCGTTTTAAAATTCATCGGTAATCGTTTTTAAAAAGATCAGTAATCAATTTTAAAACGATTACTAATCGTTTTACTTTGCTTTTTCGTACTTCAAATTATTAAGCATTTCTTTCAAATCTGTACCCGCACGAAACGCTACCTTCGGATTTTTTATTAACGACTGACGAAATTTGTCTGCCGTTTCTGCACCGTCGCTTGTGAGGGCAATCTGAAAAGTTCCAAAGTCGCCGAAACGAACTATTTCGCCATTATCCAAGTGTTTGCGTAACACTTTGGTAAGGTCGTTCAATACCGCCAGCACATCGGTATCGCTTACCGTTGTGCTGCCTTCGGAGATTTCCTTACTTAATTTTTTAAACGTCAGTTCGCCGCTGCTTTTGGCTTGGGCGTAAAACTTTTTGGGGGCTTCGGGATTACCCGGATTGCCACGCTCTACTAAAACATATTTAACTGCCATAATTCTTTGTTTTTAATTTTTATTATTATATTATTAATTCTGTTAATTCCAACGGCGCAAAGTTAGTAATATTGTATTTATATGCAAAAGAAATATTAATAATTTGTACGGGCGATGAAAAAAACAGTATAATTTCTTTTTTAAGTACCGGCAGCATCTTTGTTTTTTAATTTATTAATTTCATCAACCATTGCTTTTGCGATGCGGTATGATGAACCTTTATCGCCCAGCATTTCGGATAATTCCGTATAATCATCGACTATCTGTTTACGGCGCACAACATCAAACAGCAATCCGTTCAGTTCGGCTTTCATTTTTTCAACCGACATGTCATGCTGTATCAGTTCTTTAACAACGGTTTTGTTCATTATCAAGTTTACCAGCGAAATGTATTTTACCTTTATCAGCCGTTTGCCTATTTGATACGAAATTTCGCTTCCTCCGTAACATACTGTTTGACGCGCTCCAAGCAAAGCTGCTTCGAGAGTTGCCGTACCTGATGCTACAAGAGCAACCGAGCATTGCATAAGCGTTTCATAAGTTTGATTGTATATTATTGCCATTTCGTAATTAGGCAAATGTTTTCTGTAAATATTACTGTCGATAGATGGCGCTGCTGCAAGCACAAACTGGTATTCCGGAAAGTCGTTTACCAGTTTTTTTACTCGCGGCAGGATATAGTCAACTTCCTGTTTTCTGCTTCCTGCAAGCACAGCAATAATGGGTTTGTCGGGTAAATCGTTATGCCGAATAAAATCTCCAAATGATTTTTTATTTGCCAAATGCCCGTCAATCAAATCAACCAAAGGATTTCCTTCATAACATACATCCATGTTCCAGCGTTTGAAATATTCGACTTCAAACGGGAAAATAACGAAAAGTTTATCTGTAAACCTGCGCAGTTTCCCGACCCGCGATTCTTTCCATGCCCAGACTTTCGGCGCAATATAGTAAAACACGTGAAATCCCTTGCTTTTGGCATATTCGGCAATACGAAAATTAAATCCCGGATAATCAATCAATATTACAACATCAGGATTATAATTCAATATATCCTGTTTACAAAATCTGATATTTTGCAATATCCTGCGAAGTTTTTTCACAACTTCCCAAAAACCGATAATTGCAGTATCCTTATAATGGCGCACTAAATTTTCATCTTGTGAATTCATCAAGTCGCCGCCCCAAAAACGAAATTTCGCATCAGCGTCAATTTGTTTAAGTTCCTGCATTAAATTTGAGCCGTGCAAATCGCCTGAAGCTTCGCCGGCAATTATGTAGTATTTCATATTTGATGATTATTAAAAAACAAATATATATTAATTTTTCCAATTACAGTTATTTGATATTGATAATTATATTTGCGCTTAATTTATCTGTATTATAAATACCAAATTTTATGTGCTGCGTTTGATTTCTTTGCTAAAAAGAAGTTTTATCAATATTATAAATACTGTTGATATAATTGAACTGACAAAAATTCGTACAAATGTAAAAATAAAATTATCTAATGATAATATTTCGAGTAAAAACAGTATGAAATGATGTACAAAAACAAGTAAAAATGCATATAATACAAATAATTTCAATTTTATCTGCATAGCCGTAGCTGTGTATATGCTTTCGTATTCTACTCGCGGTATTGTGATTTTTATAATAAAATTGCGGCAAAATGCAGCTGCCGTACATGCCGCAGCATGCGCTCCGAGAATACCGGCTGAAATTATATCAACGCTTAATCCCAGTCCGAACGATACGGTCAGAACGGATGCCGGATGCATGTTAAACGGTAAAATCAAAATCATGTATATATATATGTATGGCGATAAAAAATGTATGAACTGTATATTATTGAACAGAAATTCCTGCAATAATACCAGACATGCAAACCATAACGAGTATTTCACAAAGTCATTCATTGCTCAACAGTGTATTTATTTCATCTTTATCGTGAATATCTACAACGTAAACATTTTGCAGCAATTTCATATTTTGACTTAATTTTACATCTATTTCATAAAAAATACCATCTTTTATATTGATTTTTTCTACCGTTCCTATTAAAATATTTTCGGGAAAAACGCCTGAATGTTGATTTGTTGTTACCGTATCTCCAACTGTTACATCGCTTTGCTGCATTATGTCATGAAGTTGTACGCTGTTAATATTTACTCCGTTCCATGATATTGTTCCGTAATTGCCTGTACGTTTCAGTTTGCCGCTGAATTTTATAAATCCGGTATTTAATATTGATACTGCGGATGAATAATTCTGCGAAGTTTTTACAATCATTCCTATCATTTTTTCATCGCTCGAAATAACTCCCATTTCAGGGCGTACGCCCTGTTTGCTGCCTATGTTGAGTATTATGAAATTTTGTTGTTTATTTGTTGAATTTCGTATTATTCTTGCCGTTTTATAAGTGTAGGCAGGACGATTTAAAATATTTTTCACAATTCCGCTTCGTATGGTATCGCTGTTTATGTAATAATTCAGTTTGTTGTGTAATTCGAGGTTTTCGGCAATCAATTTTCTGTTTTCATCTTCCAGTTCAAAATATTGTTTTATACCTGCATATTTTTCATATACAATTCCTTTGATATTGTCCACATAAGCTGCAAACTGTGTTTTTTGATAGTTTGAATTATTAAATATCAAAACTGCAGCGACTGACTCCAGTGTAAAAAACAGTATAGTTGTTCGGTAACGAAGCAAAAAGCGAAGTATTGACGCCATTTTTATTTTATTTTACTTACATCAAAAACGGAAATTTTTCTATGTTTTTTAATGCCAAACCTGTTCCGCGTGCAACGGCTCTAAGCGGGTCTTCGGAAACGACGAATGGAATATTTATTTTTTTATTCAACCGTTTATCCAGTCCTTTAAGCAAAGCGCCGCCGCCTGTAAGATGAATGCCGTTTGACACAACATCTGCGTACAGTTCGGGTGGCATTTGTTCCAAAACGTTTATTATTGCAGTTTCAAGCCGTGCGATAGACTTGTCAAGCGCCATTGCTATCTTTTGATATGATACTGCAATTTCAAGAGGTAAATTTGTTATAATGTTTGGACCTCTGACAATGTAATCTTCGGGCGGATTTTCAAGTTCGGTAAGAGCCGAACCTACGGCAATTTTAATATCTTCGGCTGTGCGTTCGCCTATTCGCACGCTATATTCCTGACGCATAAATTCCTTTATGTCGTTTGTAAAAACATCGCCTGCCGTGCGAATACTTTCACCGCAAACAATGCCGCCGAGTGAAATTACGGCTATTTCGCTTGTGCCTCCGCCAATATCAATCACCATGTTTCCTGTGGGCGCCATTACATCAAGTCCTATTCCCAGAGCCGCCGCCATTGGTTCGTAAATAAGATAAACTCCGCGTCCGCCGGCGTTTTCGGCAGAATCTCGAACAGCGCGTCTTTCAACTTCGGTGCTTCCCGACGGAATTCCTATAACTATTTTTATTGTGGGTTGCAGCCAGCGATGTTTGTTGTTTATCATTTTTATCATTCCGCGAATCATCATTTCCGCAGCATCAAAATCTGCAATAACGCCATCGCGCAAAGGTCGTATAACCTTTATGCCTTCGTGTTCGCGTCCCTGCATTTGCCGGGCGGCATGTCCCAATGCTTTCAATTTGTCTGTCTGTTTATCGATTGCAACTATTGACGGTTCATCTACAACAATCCTGTCATTGGAAATGATAAGAGTATTGGCTGTTCCCAAATCCATTGCTAATTCCTGTGTGAGTAACGAAAATGCCATTTCTGTAATTTTATATTTATATTAATTTTAATTTTAATTTCAATGTCAGTGTCTAAAGTGCCGTATTCCTGTTGATACCATTGCCATATTGTTTTTGTTGCAGTAATCGACAGAGTCATGGTCGCGAACCGAGCCCCCCGGCTGTATTACTGCGTTTATTCCTGCTTCGTGCGCTATCTGTATGCAATCGGCAAAAGGGAAAAAAGCATCCGAAGCCATTACGGCGCCTGTAAGCGGTAATTCAAAATTTTTGGCTTTTTCTATTGCCTGTTTCAACGAATCGACTCTTGATGTTTGTCCTGTGCCGCTTGCCAAAAGCATACGGTTTTTTGCCAGTACAATTGCGTTCGATTTTGAATGTTTTACCAGTTTGTTGGCAAAAATCAAATCGCGCACCTGTTCTTCGTCTGGCTGTTTGTTTGTCATAAAGTTAAATCCTTTGGTTCCGCCTGTGCAACTGTCTCTGTCCTGCTGTACAACTCCATTCAATATTGTTCTGAACTGTTTTTGCGGAAACGCAAATTGTTTTTGCCGTAAAATTATTCTGTTTTTCTTTGATTGCAATGTATTTAATGCATCATTGGTAAAATCGGGAGCAATAATTACTTCAAAAAATATTTTATTTATTTCTTCTGCGCAGGCATGGTCAACAGTTCTGTTTGCTATTATTACTCCTCCGAATGCCGATACGGGGTCGGCCTGCAAGGCAAGTTTCCATGCTTCGACCATACTGCTGTGCGAAGAGCAGCCACATGCATTATTATGTTTTAATATTGCAAAAGTCGGTTCGTCAAATTCGTTTATTAAATTTATTGCCGAATCAATATCCAGCAGATTGTTGTACGATATTTCCTTTCCGTGCAATTGTGTAAAAACTTCATCCGTATTTCCAAAAAATGATGCTTTCTGGTGAGGGTTTTCGCCGTATCTCAACTGATTTGCATGTTCGATGCTTTGTTTGAAAACATTTATATTCTGCTGTCGATTAAAATAATTGAATATTTGAGTGTCATAATGAGATGAAACATTGAATGCTTCGGCTGCAAAATATTTCCGTTCGGCAAGCGTTGTTTTTCCCTGCTGTTCGGTCAGTATTTTTTCCAGACAGCCGTATTGCTTTCGAGACGAAATAACAAGCACATACTTAAAATTTTTGGCTGCCGCACGAATCAGTGAAATTCCGCCTATATCTATTTTTTCTACAAGTTCATCTTCGCTTGCATTCTGTTTGAGAGTTTCTTCAAAAGGATACAAATCAACAATTACCAGATCTATACATGGAATGCCGTATTGCAATTGGTCTTCAATATCCTGTGTATTGTCGCGTCTGAATAAAATTCCTCCGAAAATTTTCGGATGCAGCGTTTTCACGCGTCCTCCAAAAATTGATGGGTATGATGTCAAACTTTCTACTGTCTGAACATTTATTCCTGAATTTTTTATGAAATCGTAAGTTCCACCGGTCGAATAAATTTTTACCCCAAATTCGTTCAGTCTTTTTACAATTTCGCCAAGGCCATCTTTATAAAATACAGATATTAATGCTGTATTAATCTTTAATTTCATATTCTGTTTAATAAATATACTGATTATGTATTAATTGTACTTGATAAAATATTTTTTCCATTATTTTAGACCATAAAGGTAATTATTTTTTATCACATAAATATTAAAAATGAGATAAATTATATAAGATTTATTAAATTTATGATAATAAACAAAGCATGGTTTTGAGATGTTCGGCAGGTTTATTAAAAAAACAAGACAGTTTGACAGTCAAACGAAATCTGGCAGAATTTTAAAAATTCAGTAACTGTTTAAATTACAAAAAATAATATAATTAATTAATATTGTAGTTGATTGATTGATATTTATTTTGTATTTTTGTGATTATTAGCAATATAACTCATAAAGCGATGGACAAAACAAATTATTCAACCAAACTGACTGAAAAACAGTATAAAGATAGTATTAAATTTTAAAATTACGCACTGTTGGAAAAAATTGACTGTTTAATTATTCAATGTTTAATGATGAACAACAAGTTAATGGAATTTAGAATGGAGAATTTGTTTTTGTTTATCCGTCATAGCAAACCCGCAGGGTTCGGCGTAGCCAACCAATCCGGAAAAATTGATAATGGATAATGGACAATGGACGATGAAAACGTCCTCTTATGTTTGCAGAAAAAACAGGAAAGTTTATATCTGAAAAAATAAAATGAAAGAAATCCAAAAAATAAAAAGCGACAGAAACAGGGGAAAGAAAAAATTATGTTGGTCATTGGCACAAAGATGCCGTTCGCAATGCAAATCCCCTTCTCCCTT
>JAISOH010000006.1 GCA_031275825.1 Prevotellaceae bacterium
TGTTTTTCAAAGAATGAACAAATACATGACAATATTATTGGAATGTATATTGAAAAATTTTATTACAAAACCGGAATTTATGGAAATAATTAACCATACAATTTGAGACACTACCCAAACATAAGAGGACGCTCTACGTCACGTTTGTTCTTCATTGCGAATTGCGAAGGCATTAGCCTGAAGATGGAAACAATCCGGACATTGTCGTTTTTTTAACATTTTCCTCAATTTTTTAAAAAATTGAGGAATAGTTAATTGATAATAGATGAACTTTATTCCCCGCGTCAAAGGCTGAATATTAATAGCAAAATAATCGCCTCATGGCGTTTTGTGCGGAGCAGCGGCGGCTTTTCATGTCAATGCCGGCAACCTGTGCGACAATAATTTTCGGATTTAATTGTTTTGCAAATTTTCAGGTATAATTTAAAAACAAAATAAAGGGCTGTGTACCCTTTATTTTTTTTAATGACATTTGCACAAAGCATCTATTTTGGGTGATAGGCTTTTGTGCAAAATTGTCATAACAACATCACCTATGTAAAACCGATACAAAGGTAATTACTTTTTTTATTTTGTCAATAGTTTTATACAAAAAAAAATCAAAAAAAACGTTAAACATATATCTTTTTACGAATTTATTCAATTTTACTCATAAATTGATAAAATATAGGGGTCAAAAATAACAATTATAAGTCATTTTTTTAATTGTTGCCATTAAAGCCTTATAAACATTAAAAAAAATTGTAAGCAAAACTATAAAATATTTTTCAGTTCAATAAGAGAATTTATCAAAAACGTAGGTTTTACAGGAGGTTCAGACGCATCTTTCGGTTTAAAATAAATTTGGTCTATTCCTGCTCGTTTTGCGCCTGAAATATCACTGACAAAATCATCTCCTACAATTATCGCCTCTTTTTTTGATGAATGTAGCGAACTTAGCGCATGACGGAAAAACTTAATATGAGGCTTGTTATAGCCTGTGTTTTCGCAGGTAAAAATTTTTGTAAAATATTTTTTTATATCTGTCGATTCCAGTTTTTTGAACTGAATTTCATTAAAACCGTTTGTTACAACGTGTAATTGATAATTTTTATTTCGCAAATAAGTCAACGTTTCATGAGTATCGGGAAAAAGCGTTGTTCGTTTGGGACTTTCTTCAACAAATTTTTCACCGAATTTTATTCCTAATTTTTCATCGTCAATGCCGAAATCTTTAAAAGCCAAATAAAATCTGGTATTTCGCAATGCCGTTTTTGTGATTTTTCCCAATGCGTAGTCTTCCCA
The DNA here is from genome assembly GCA_031275825.1 of Prevotellaceae bacterium. Classification (GTDB taxonomy): domain Bacteria; phylum Bacteroidota; class Bacteroidia; order Bacteroidales; family UBA932; genus JAIRKV01. The sequence continues at coordinate 1,285 of JAISOH010000006.1, forward strand.
CAACCGTATATTGTGCATTTTGTATGCGGCATACCACGCATCAAAATCGTTTATTTGTTTGTTGAATTTGCAGTTGCAGAAAATTTCCTTTATAGTATTGCGCGTATCGGCGTCAAAATCCCAAAGCGTGCGGTCTAAATCAAAAAGAATATGTTTATATTTCATAATAAAAATATGTTGCGTTTAAAAGTATGCTGATACAAAGTTTGACAATCATCAAATAAAGTTGTATGGTGTGATTATGAAAGTAAAAATTGCACTTTACCGTCTCCCGATTGTCAAAACGCAAAAATAAGGAAAAAATGGCAATAAACCATCAAAAAAAGGAAATAAATACAGAATATTTTAAATGAAAGAATATTAAGTGTGATATTAAATAATAGAAGAAAATATTTGAGTCAAAAAAGAAAACATTTCAGATGTGAATGTCAGCCTGCCCGACTCACAGCCCTTGCTACTGGCTACGTTTTTTGGATATTTACCTTTATCTGGCGTTATTTTTTATAATATTTTTACCAGTCAACAGTTTCAGTTGTCTGAATGTTTCCGCATCATTTATACTTTGCCAATGCTTTTCAAAAGATGGATTGAAACGGTCAAAATAGCCGTTTGTTTCTTTGTAAATTATAAGTCTATTTTTGTCGCAAACTACGAAAATATACGATTTCATAAGTCTTGCATGCGACAAAGCCTGATTGTATGATTTTGTTCTTTCAATATTAGAACTCATATCGAATTTTGTTTCAATAATCATTGAAGCATTTTGAAAATGTGTATCTCCTTTGGGTAAAAACACAAAATCGGGAATTGCCTTTTCTTTTCTTCCTGCTTTTTGCGATAATTGTCTTGTTCTATCTGTTTACGAAAACCCTAATTTTTTCAATAATGAAATTAACAATTTTTCTTCGACATCTTTCTCGCTTTTCAATTGTTCCGCATATTCCAAATTTTGTTTATATAATTGTGGCAAGACAGGCACATCAAAACCTTTTTCATTTAATAATCGCTGAAATTCCGTGTAGTCTGTTGCAGAAAATAGAACTCCGTTTACTCCTTGAAAATTTTTCCGCGTTATTGAAAGTTTTGAAAAATATGTATCTGCCTTTAATTCGTTTAATGTTATGTGTGGAGCAACTTTCCGTCTATTACTCTTGTTCTGCTATTGTAGTAGTTGAAAGGTGTATAAACTCCATCAATATCTGCTTTCCAAACAGATTGAATGCAACTGTATGGTGAACGAACATACATTACAATTATATCCCCACGCTTTGTATTTTCATTACAAGTCCAAACCGACTTTGCTCCTTTATCCGGATTTTCTAAAAATGATTTGTAATCATTTTTGCTTCCACCTGTCAGCCAAATGTTAGTTGGTTCCGGCAGTTCTGTTTTGTATCCATCGTCCTCTAACAACATTAAAGCAAAGTCATAAATACAGGCACAAGTTTCTTTCGGCGTTAAATTATTTTCTTCTGCAAATTTTGTAATATTGATATTCAAATCATTGGACAATAAAAGTCTTCCTTTTTTATCTGATTTTGCAGGTAATTCAGGCATAGAAATATTCAACATATCAATAATTTTCATAAATATGCCAAACTGTTCCCGAAAAAACATGGAGAAGGAAGAACAGGTCTTCATATAAGTAGTAGAGAATGAACGAAATTTCTGATAATATTTCACAAAAGGTTTTATAGTCTTTTTGTAAAATTAGCGGACGCTCATTTTCTATTTTAACGAGTTCTTCTGCTGAATTTTCTTCGGCAAAGCAGATTTCCATATTGTCAATTAATCTTGTAAAATATTCAGAAACATTTTCGTTTTCTTCTGGAAATAACTTGTTTGCAATAATATTGTCAAGGATTAAAAAACACATGTTTAAAAAATAATCTTCAACATTAATGTCCCCAAGATACTCATTATATTTTTGAAAAATTTCTTTTGCTCTCTGTTCAAAATCGTCTTTTTCACTGTCGAATGTAAATAATACAATAGTACCTGTTGTGCATTTAGGAAATATTGCATTTGATAATATTTAAGGGACGGTTAAAGACAAATAAATTGAGGTATTGGATCATCGTTAAAGCTGTGATTTTAGATATAATTCTTGTAGC
>JAISOH010000117.1 GCA_031275825.1 Prevotellaceae bacterium
TCAATATGATATTATCGCGGGTTTATGTCATAAATTCGCACTGTTGAAGAATGGGAAAATATTATTTAATAATACGTTGGACGAATTACACAGGATTGCATCCGACCGGAATCAATCCGACAGTCCGGTGAAATCGTATCTCGAATATTGCATGAACGGCAATGAAAACACTCCGCAACAAATATCATGGCTGGAAAAACCGTAAAACATGAAAGAATATTTATCATTCAATAAAAGTTTATTCTATCTGCTTGAGATATTGGTGTTCTTAATATTGACATTTTTTCAGCAGGAATTGGATTTGGAATACAAACTGAATAACGATGATATACTTGCAAAAATAGGCAAGGATACTTTTCTTGACGCATATAACAAATACCGCTGGATCGCTTTTGCTCTCGTTCCCTTATTTGTAATAATCAGGGTCATGTATTCGGCGACATGTTTATATGTTGGAAATGTATTTAGCGATTCGTCGGTCGAATACGGGAAAATCCGGAATTTTACGGAGTATTTCAATGTTGCTTTGAAGTCGGAAATAATTTTGTTTGCCCATGTTTTTACAGTGTTTACACTGTCTTCGTGGCTGGGCATCGAGAATGGAAAAGAAATCATGCAATATACATCGCTTGCAGCGCTGTTTGACGTCGATATTATGGAAAACTGGATAATGGTGTTTTTTACGGCAATGAATATATTTGAACTGGCATACTGGTTTTTTATGGCAAAATTACTTTCGCAGGTTCATGAGTGCAGTTATTGGAGATCTTTTAAATTTGTACTCACTGCTTATGTCCCCGGATTTTTGATTTACATCGTTGCCGTAATGTTTCTGTTATTATATTTATCATGAAAATGAGTAAAAAGAAAAAATATATATTGTTTGCTGTTATATGCGTTATTGCAATTATGATAACGTTGTTTACATGTCAGTTATACAAAAAACATGAAACCGGAAAACTCTATGCAAATATTCCTGACATTGTGCTGTTATCGGCTGACAGCGTAGAATATAATCTTTCGTGCATGAAACAGGATACAGCAAAGCCTGCCGTAATTTTTTTCTTTCATCCGGACTGTAAACTGTGCGAAGCAGAGATATCAAACATAATCGAACGTCCTGAAATATTATGCGAAGCGAAAGTTTTATTTGTTTCATCCGCTTCGATAGAGAAAATCAAAACATTTTTAAAAAAATATCCTTTGCAGGACTTGACGGATGTAACGGTAGTTTCGGATTTTCGTTCCGAATTTAAATCGTTGTTCAATCCGTCCACGATTCCGTGCATATACATATATGACCGGAATCATAAACTTGACATAATGATTAAAGGCCTTCTAAAGTCGGAGACCATACAAAAACTTATTAACAGAGCATATGGAAATAAAAAAACTGAATAAATATTTTGTTAGACAGCATGATTCTTCCGATTGCGGGGCAGCGTGCCTGTTGTCTGTAATCAACTATTACGGAGGAAATTCAACCATCGTGCATTTGCGTGAAATAAGCGGTACAACAGTGCGGGGTACAACTCTTTTAGGACTGTATCAGGCTGCAAAAAAAATGGGATTTGATGCTCAGGGCTGCGAAGCCGGTATGGAATCTCTTGTAAAACATGGAGAACCGATCATATTGCATGTCGTCCCGGACGGTAAATCGGAACATTATGTAGTTTGTTTCGGATTTGAAAACGGGAAATTCATAATAGGCGACCCTGCAAAAGGTATATCCCGGTATTCCGTCGAAGAATTGTCCATAATCTGGAAATCAAGAACCTGTCTTGTTTTGAGACCCGATGAAAATTTTGAATACTCCAGTACAATCCGTATAAAAAAAAGAAACAGGGTGAAAGAACTCATCAAACCTGACACGGGAATATTATCCGTAAGCGTTTTTTCAGGTCTCGTATTTGCGTTGCTGGGGATGGTAATGATAGTGTTTTCCCAGAAACTGGTGGATGAAATATTGCCTGACAAAAATTTCAAGAAACTTGTCCTTGGCTTGATTTTCGTAACTGTTTTGCTCGCAATACGTATTTTTGTCAACGCTTTGCGTCAAAAATTACTGATAACACAAAGCAAAGACTTCAACAATCGTATAATTGATTTCTTTTATTATCGCCTGCTTGCTTTACCCAAATCTTTTTTTGATAACAGGAAAGTCGGAGATATGGTTGCACGACTGAATGATACGCGGAGAATACAAAATGTTATCGGTACAATTGCAGGAAACACGATAACGGATATACTTGTTTCTCTGGTTTCTCTGGGGCTGCTGTTTTTTTACTCATGGCAAATAGCCGTATGCGCTTTGATTTCAACTCCTGTTTTTTTTGTCATAATATACAAACACAACTCAAAAATCATTGCTCAACAGCGAGATGTAATGATCGGATATGCAATCACCGAAAGTAATTTCATCAATACCGTTACCGGAATATCTTCCATTAAAATGTTTAATAAACAGACGAAATTTCAACAACTTAATAAATTTTTGTATTCTCATTTTCAGGATAGAATATTTCAACTTGGTAAAACTCAAATCCGCATAGGAATACTGTCCGGAATTGCAGGCATAGTGATTCTCATGGGAATCATTACTTTTTGTACCGTTCAGGTTATGTACAATGCTTTGACAATCGGCGAAACAGTCGCAATTATAAGCATAACAGGTTCTTTATTCCCTTCAATCGCTAATCTTGCAATGATATTTATCCCTGTAAACGAGGCGAAAGTCGCTTTTGACAGGATGTTTGAAATAACCGAACATGAGCAGGAATCAAAAGACGAACATAATAAAAAATACGGCAGCGCAAACGATATAAATAAGATGTCAATTGTTAACCTCGATTTCAGGTTTCCGGGAAGAAAGAAACTTCTATCCGGACTTAACATGGAATTTAACAAAGGGATTACCGGAATAACAGGAGAGAGCGGATGCGGTAAAAGTACATTATGCCAGGTTATTCAAAGATTTTATGAGCCTGAAAACGGATTATTGTCGATAGATAATATTGATATTAACGAATACGGACTTGAGACATGGCGGGAAGTTTTATCGGTCGTTCCTCAGGATATTTTTATTTATAACGGGACAGTGATGGATAATATCTGTTTCGGAAACGTGCCGGAAGACGCAAAGGAAGTTGTCGATTTTTGTACACAATACGGATTTGACCGCTTCATTAACGAATTGCCCGCCGGATTAATGACCATAGTGGGAGAAGAAGGAATAAACCTTTCGGGCGGGCAAAGACAGTTGATAGCTTTTGCAAGAGCAATATATAAACCGTTCAAAGTACTGATACTCGATGAAATAACTGCTGCTATGGACAGGCGTACCGAAGAACATCTATGTGAAATACTGAAATTGCTGTCGAAAAATAAAATAATTATCTTTATCACGCACCGCTTAAATACGGTCAAGAAACTTTGTGACCGGATATATCTGATAGAAAACGGACATGTCAGTGTTTCTGGAACTCATGACGAATTGATGAAAACAGATAATTTTTACAGTGATTTCTGGAAAACCGTTTAAAACTGTCATACCCTGTGGAAGGATACTTTCAATTGCATCCTTCGCCAAAAGACAAAAAAGTTTATAAAAAATCTTCCATGCAAGGAAATTGCACGGAAACATTATATCTTTGTGCCGTCAAAGTAAATTTGCTTGCAAGGAATTGTTTGGACAGGTCGCCGATAACCTTAATACCGGAAAGCGGATGCCGAAAAGCTTGGATAGAGTAGGCAAAAAATTAAATTTTGTAATAAATAATAAATAACATGAAAAGGTTAAATTTAGAACAAATGGAAAATGTTAATGGAGGTGCAGGTGCAATTGCCTCAATAGCTTGTAGTGCTGTGGGAACTTATGTTGGACATATCTGGGCAGTGGGCATTTTCGGTGGTCCGGCAGGATGGGCTGCCATTCTCACAGCGACAATTATTGCGGGAGCTATGAGTTATGCTTGTACAGACGGTATTGATAAAGGTCCATATGGAGGTAAGTGGTAAGAAAACGTGCTATAACTGTAACTCTAAAAGAATATCAAAATCAGGATTGCAAATGTCCGTTTAGTACCGCAATTGAAAAAGCATGATAACGCTTATTATAAGAATATTATAAAAAGCGTTATCGCTTTGCATAAAAATTAAAACATGAAATTTATTAAAATTACTTATTTATGGTTAAGATTTCATTTTTATTTAAAATCGGATGGATTGAGGCATTGTTATGCGTTATAATTTCCTCCATTTTTAAAGAAGGCAGCCTTGCATATATTTTTTCAA
>JAISOH010000129.1 GCA_031275825.1 Prevotellaceae bacterium
GAATCTGATTTCGCAACGCACCAAAGAAGCGCTTGCCCGCAAACGCGCCGAAGGCGTAGTATTAGGTCGTCCGAAAGGCAGCAAATCCAAAGTCAGGAAACTGACAGGCAAGGAAGCCGAGATAAAAACCCTGTTGGATAAAAAGGTGTCGAAATCAGCCATTGCCCGTATTTTGGGCGTGCATCGGTTGACGGTGACAGCGTTTGTGAAAGAAATGGGCTGACGGAAGAGAAAATAAAGATTGCGGAAAGGTGCGTAAAACGCAATGTAGTGGCTGTCTCAAAATGGTATTTTACACGTCATTGCGAGGGCGAAGCCCGAAGCAAAACGTCATTGCGAAGAGCGTAGCGACGAAGCAAGCCATTGATAATCAACATTTGGATTAACTCCGTTGATATCCGCTCCGGTTGCTTCCCGCTTTGCGCAGCCTGCCCCGAGCGTAGTGTGAGGCTCGCAGTTCGCAATGACGAAACCGGAGTTTTAAGACAGCCTCTGCAACGGCAGAATGGACGTATGTGGCAAACGCTTTTACTTGATCGGTATAACCCTGTTTTTGCATGGTTGCCGGTAAAAACCATTGTGGCTCATAATCAACAGGAATATTACAGGATAATACGCCGTTCAACGACCAACAGCGACAGTGGAATTTTTGTCGCCTTTATACTTTAGGTTCTCAAACAGACAACTGCAGATTTTAAGGAAAAATATAATAGCGGAGAAATACAACTCGAAAACAGAAATGTTACCGTTAAACGAGAGCAAATTATTGCTGATTTAATAAAAAAGAATCCGAAAATCTCTATGCAGCAAATAGCCAAAAAGTGTAGCGTAACGAAATGACCGTTATTGAGAAGACGAGATATTAAGCATTACGGATATGAATTTGCTGATTTATATTTGATTACTGCATTTATAAGCCTGAAAATAGATATTGACATGTATCCTGCTATAAAACAACATCTTTTAAGAAGCTGTTTAAAATAATTTCTAAAAAATCTTACGAAAACATTTCAGCGGAATCCCTGCAAGTTTTTATTTCAGCCATTTCAGGGAAAACATTCGGCAATTATTAGAATATTTCCGTATCTCTCCAAATCGTATATACGTTTAGAGAAAAAGGTATATACATTTCACTCAAAACGTATATACTTTTTACATAAAACGTATATACCTTTTTGTCATGCGCCGGTTAGAGTTTATCAAACTGCAAGTTAATCGACTTATGGTTAAATATATCTGTAAAATCACCGAAACGGATATTTTTTGTTTCTGTGTTTTTTGATTATGATTTTTTTTTATAACTTGCCGCTGTTTTTCAGTGTGAACGGTTGGATAATTTGTTTTGTTCATTACTTTGTAATTTATAAACAATCACAATAAATATATAAAAAACGCCAGTCGGCAATTGAAATTAAATTATTTATAACTAATCTTTATCAAATTTAAACAGTTTATAAGTTTTGGATATGACAGGTTAAAACAAAATGATTTACAGGGACAAAGTTAAAAAATAATTGACATTCCCTGTATAGCCTGTTTTATTTTCTATTGTTTGTGTATGTTATCGGTTGTTTTTTTGCAGTACCAGTTTTGCCTGTTGGCTTATAATTTTAACGGTTGATTAAAAAATAAAATAAAAAATTTGCATTGTTATGAAATAATATTATATCTTTGCATTCGTAATGTAAATATTGAATGCTTATGAATTAAAAAACAGGCAAACAATACGCACATTTTAAGTTTTTATTGGAAAAAGCGTTTAGCTTATATTCTTGTTTTTTCGAAACTTCGACAATTTCAAAAAGCAACTAAGAGTAAGGCAGTTAGCGCTCACGTCGTTTCCGGCGTGGGCTTTACTCAAATTTATTTTAGTTGCTTAAGGTAGTCGAAGACCTCGAAAAAACGGATAATTTACAGAGTTTGTCCGCGCTTTTTTTATGTGCGTATTTGAAAATAATTTTTTCAAAGGACAATCGATGGAGTTTGGAAACCATTCTAAAAACGGGGCAAAACCTGCGAAGCCAACAGAGCAGGGAAAATAATAAATACTAAAAAATAAAAATTAATTAATATGAAGAAATTTTTTTTAATATTGATTGCCTTTTCGGCAATAACAATTAACAGCGCTAAGGCGCAAGCAGTTTGGGGTGCAAGAGTAGGTTTATCCATCCCTACAGTATCATCGTCATTTACTGTGAAAGGTAGCGGACAAGAAACTTACAAAAATAGTGTAGACGGTAAATTCGGGCTGGAACTCGGTCCTGTTTTGTATTATTCGTTTAACAGTAATTTTTACATCAATCCATCCTTAATGTTCAGCATCAAAACTTTTGACTTTGGCGACAATGAAAGTTTGAGCATGTATTATGCAGATATTCCCGTGTATGCAGGTTATAACTTTTCTTTAGGCAGCGTTTCGCTGTATGCTCAGGCAGGACCTTTTGTAGGATTTAAACTCGGAGAAAACGCACCAAAAATTGACGGGGAAAAAACAGAAGATAGCGGATTTAAATCCATAAATGCCGGTCTCGGCGCTATTGTCGGCGTAAGCCTCAAACGATTTAAAATAGAACTTGGATATCAGCAGGGACTTATGAATCTTGAGAAAGAGGCTGAAACTGAATTCTACTCGGTAAAAACTACTATGAGTTCACTGTTTATAGGCATTAATTATGTATTTTGACAATAAACTTTTTTTAATTAAAATTTAATAAAATATTTGTTAAGAATGAGCAGGTCTAAAAAGTTGAGATTTGTCTTCAAACGGCAATTCAAGGCTTTTTAGACAGGTTCATTTGATATGATTAAAAGATATTTACAATGAAACGTTTTGTCATTTTGAGTTTATTTATGCTTGTTTCGCAATTATTTTCACTGGCGCAGGAAACAAAATTACGTATAGCGGTGTTTGATACAAACGTATCGGGCAAAGGTTTTGATGAAAGTGCAGGCATCATTATTCGCGAAATGGTGAGCGCAGCAATCGTAAATACGGGAAAATACACCATTATTGAACGTTCGCTTATAGCGAAAATCATAGAAGAGCAGAAATTTTCCAATTCGGGCATTGTTGACGACAGTCAGGCAACCGAACTTGGAAAACTTGCCGGAGCCAACAAGGTTTTACTGTCTGTTTTATCATCTTCCGGCAACAGAGGTTTGTTGAGTTTGAAGATGATTGACGTTCAAAGCGCAAGCGTAGAAAGTCAAAAAACTAAAATGGTAAGCCAGTCGGAAGTGTTGGATATTATCACATCCCTAACACTGGAACTTATAGGAGGGCAATCTTCCGAAGTAAAAGAGCCACCGGTAAATATAGCAGCAAGCAGCCCTGTAAAAACAAATTCATCAGTATCGACAAATGCATCAACATCAGCGGAAACGGGAAACATTTTGCTGGAGTTTAAAGGATTTAAATATAATAAAAATCCCCATGCAACAATTTATGTAGATGATGTCAAAATAGGAACAGGAACTCTTAACGAAGGTTTTTCCGTATCTTTTGCCGATAACGGGCAGGGTAAGCGCGAAATCAAAATAGAATGGGACGAAACTGTTGATAATAAAACTTTCTCTATTAATACAGTCAAGAAAAAACGTTTCGTTTTTGAATACTCCAAAACAGGATTTGGTTATGCTTTTCAATTAAAGAAATAAATAATATCTAAACTTAAAAATAAAACAGGATGAAACTCAAAAAGCCTGCGGGCAGGAAAAATAATAAAATTAAAAATCAAATGTCTGTGTCAGGAACAGACGTAAAACAATAAAAAAATGAAAAAAGAAATTTTAAGAATAGCCGTAATGGCATTAGTTGCAGGGTTGATATTTACAGTTATTCCTCAATCCGCTTTTGCTCAGTCAAAAATAGAAAAAAAACTGCAAAAGGAAAAAGAAAAAGAATACAAAAAGAAAATCAAAGAATACAAAAAAGAAGGCTGGAAACTGACAGGCAGTTCGCGCACGCTCGAAGTAGCGCTGCTCGAACATTATCTGAAACTGGCAGAAAGCGAGCAAAACAAAGAAATGGCAGGCGAAGTGTCGCAATGCAAGTCTATTAATGTTTGCAAACAATTTGCATTAAATAACGCGCAAAACAACTATGCATCCAAAGCAAACGGAAATATAAAAGGTCGAGTAGAATCACTGTTGAGAGCAGATGCCAATCATCCCGAAATCGAAATAGACAAGATTATAGCAGCTTACGAAAATCAGGTGAAAGCCGAAGTAGGCGGAGCGCTTACGGAAAGCTATTCATTAATAAAAGATAACGGCGCTACAAAAGAATATAAAACATTTTTTATTCTAAACGAAGAAAAAGCGACGTTAGCACGTCAAAAAGCAATGGAAAGATCGCTCATCGAAACCAAATTAACAATAAAGGAAGCTGAAGAGATTTCCAAATTTGTAAATGAAGGGTTCAATCTGGAATAAAACCTATGCGGAAAATTGCAAATATATTACTTTGTACAATATTTTCATTGACTCTTTTCGGTCAGGAAAGACCCGGATGGATTGACGAAAATTTACGGGAACTTAAATTTTCTGCAAATGCGTATTTCACAGGCTTTACTTATCGCGATGTGCTATCCGACAAATCGTTACAGGATGCCATACAAAAAGCAAAGATAGATGCACAGGCAGATTTGGCAAAAAAAATTCGCGTGAATATACTGTCCAAATCACAAAGTAACATATCGGCAATAAGCGCTAACGGGCAGTACCGTGAAAATGAAAGTTTTTTAAATCAATCCACAACAGAAACCAGCGCCGAAGTAGCAGGCATTAAAATAGAATCGTACTATGATTCAAATACGCAGCTTGTTTACGCTTTTGCATACGTTGAAAAAGATAAACTGAAAAGTTATTATCAGACAAATATTTCGTTTATTATCAAAAAAATAGAAACGGCAATAAAAAATGCTCAACAGTTTGCCGCCGATGGAAGCAAAATAAAAGCAAAAGAAGCGTATGAAGCAATAATGCCTGCATTCAAAGAACTGAATTTTGCGCAATCATTGATTATAGCTATTGAAGGCAAAGAATCCGATGAGGCGCAAATACCTCTGTCATTGTCTTTGCAGTCGCAAATTACGCAATCCATAGCAAGTTTGCAAGCTGCTACAGTGATATATGTAAAATCAACGGAAATGAATCTGGACAAACAAGTAGAGATACTCGCTCCCAAATTAAAAGCCGAACTGGCTAAAATCGGTTGCAGCTTTAAATCATTACCGGATGAATCCGATTATATTCTGAATGTTAAAGCTTATACCCGACAGGGCAACAGTCTCAACAGTATGTGTTTTTCTTATTTGGATGCAGAAGTATCTCTTATAGAACAAATAACAGGAAAAGAAATATATCACAATAATTTTACGGATGTCAAAGGCGCAGCGCTTGATTATGAAAGAGCAGGTCGTAAAGCATTTGAAAATGCCGCATCGCAGATTGTTGATAAATTGAAAATTATAATGATAAGGTAAGGATGTAAATTAAAAATTAAAATAATAAAGTAAAATGAAAACAGGATTTATTTCTTTCATTTTGATTGCAGCAACATTTATTTCGTTGCCTGCGCAGGAAACCAAATTACGGGTAGCAGTATTTGACCCGAGCGCTTCGGGCAGTATTATTGACGATGGAACAAAGATTGTAGTTCGTGAAATTATCAGTTCGGTATTTGTCAATACAGGCGATTATACAATAGTAGAACGCTCGTTGCTTGATAAAATAATGAAAGAGCAGGCATTTTCCAATTCAGGCATAGTTGACGACAGTCAGGCAACCGAACTTGGAAAACTTGCCGGAGCCAATAAAGTCGTATTGTCGGTAATTACGCAAACAGGCAATCGCGGCATGTTAAGCATAAAGATAATTGATGTTATGTCGGCAACAATAGACAAACAGAAAGCCAAAGTGGTAGATTATAATGCTTTTTTAGATGAAATCGAACCGTTAACGCGCTCTTTATTAGGCGAAGAAGTAGAAGAATCGGGACAAAGTCAAATAAGCAGTACAGTGTTGCCGTATGAAAATAACAGTCAAACGCAAACATCTTATGGAAATAACTATCAGACGCAAACATTTGTCGCCTACAGTAATAATGATGCCGTAAGACATATTGTTAACATGATAAATCGCCAGTGCAAAAAACCTGAGAAATACAGAACCGATGAAGACAGATTTAATTCTTTGAGCAAATCGCAAAAAGAACCGATAGAAGAATTCATAAGTTCCAACAGCAAACCGCTGATAGAACCATCGCCATCATCCATAAAACAGAATGAGACGGTTTTCTTTTTAAGAGCCAGGTCTTTAAGAAAAAAAGTAGGATATTCATTATTCAAAGGCATAAAGGTGAATAAGGTAAATGATGTTTTGTTACTATTTCTGGATGGGCAACTGATAGGTTTTGGAACGGCAACTACAGGATTTTTAGTAACCATGCAGCGAGGAAACGCCGGAGGAATACACATTCTGTCTTTACACAGTTCTACGTTTTCGGCATTGGAAATATCCGTAGATTTGTCTGTCAAAAATTATTATTTACTGGATTGGGATGATAAAAAAAACATAGATCTGGTAAATTGATACATCATTCGAAGGCTGTCTCAAAAGTCCGGTTTCGTCTTTGCGAACCGTTAGGCGAAGCAATCCAGATATTGATTATCAATGGATTGCTTCGGGCTTCGCCCTTGCAATGACGTGTAAAATACCATTTTAAGACAGCCTCCGTATGCCAAAAAATTAAAAAAAGTCTGTCTAAAAAGCCGGATTTTCGTCATTACTAACTTATAAAATAACAAAACAGGAAGCAATGACGGCGATTCTGCGCTTTTTAGGCAGACTTTTTTGTATAATGCCGATTTATAAAATGTTTAAATTTAACTGTTTGCCTCTTACGAACAGAAATAATAATCAGACTGTTATTTCTGTTACTTTTGTGTCAAGACAAAAAAATAGAAAAAACTTTTGTTCATGTTTTGCAGGATTTTAATCAATATCGCATAAAATCTTGTATCCTTATTCATTAATTTTTTACTTGTAATTTGTTATTGCTAAATGATTTGGCTTATTGTTAAGGAGCGGCTGAATAAACATAAAAAAGTCAATTAAATAAATTTCCTTATCTTTGTAATGCTTTTAATTATAATAAATAACAATTATGAACGATATTAAACAACTTCAAGACATTGCAACTCAGGTAAGACGCGACATTATACGCATGATTTATGCTTCACAGTCGGGACATCCCGGAGGTTCGCTTGGTTGCGCCGATTTTATAACAACACTCTATTTCAATGTTATGAATGCTTCGCCGCAAACATTTACAGTCGATGGAAAAAATCAGGACATGTTTTTTCTCTCAAACGGACATATTGCTCCCGTTTGGTACAGCGTGCTGGCTCGCGCCGGATATTTTGACGTGAAAGAACTGGGAACGCTTCGTAAATTACATTCAAAACTTCAAGGACATCCTACAAATTACGCCAAAGGAGTACGAATCGCTTCAGGCTCGCTGGGACAGGGACTTTCGGTTGCCTGCGGCGCTACGCTTGCAAAAAAAATGAACAATGATACCAGTATCGTCTATACCCTTCACGGAGATGGCGAATTGCAGGAAGGACAAATTTGGGAAGCGGCAATGTTTGCAGCAGCAAAAAAAATAGACAACCTTATTGCTACCGTTGATTACAACGGACAACAAATTGACGGCTCTGTTGATAATGTCCTGTCACTTGGCGATTTACCTGCAAAATTTACAGCGTTCGGATGGGAAGTTATTCAACTTAACGGCAACGACATAAAACAACTGACAGATGGCTTTGCAAAAGCAAAATCATTTACAGGCAAAGGCAAGCCAATAGTTGTTTTAATGAAAACCGAAATGGGACAGGGCGTTGACTTTATGATGGGAACTCACAAATGGCACGGTAAAGCCCCAAACGAAGAACAAACGCAGCAAGCTCTCGCTCAACTGCCCGAAACACTTGGAGATTATTGATAAAATAATGAACGAACTGCTGACAATAAAAGAAGCGAGCGAATATATTAATATGAACATGATTATATGAATAAAACACAGAAAAACAATTTTGTTTTTGTAATAACAGAAGAAGATTTGCAATATGAAGCAATGAAAAAAACAGGTAGAAAATTAACCAAAGAAGAAGTTGTTATTGCAAAAGAAGGGCTTGAATGTGGCATTGGTGGCATTACGCTTGATATTACATATAATACAATTTTTACAGAGATGATAAGAAAATGAGCAATGACATAAAGATATATTTAGGCGATTGTAAAAATGTTTTGAAAACAATAGATAGTAATTCTGTTGATTTAATTATTACTTCGCCGCCTTACGCAGACCAGCGAAAAAATACTTACGGTGGAATTTCCCCTTATAAATATGTTGAATGGTTTTTGCCTATTTCAAAAGAATTATTACGAGTGTTAAAACCAACAGGAACTTTTGTATTAAATATCAAAGAAAAGGTTGTTGAAGGTGAACGCAGTACTTATGTTATGGAGTTGATTTTAGAAATGAGAAAACAAGGATGGCTATGGACGGAAGAATTTATTTGGCACAAAAAGAATTGCTATCCGGGTAAATGGTCAAACCGCTTCCGTGATGCATGGGAACGGCTTTTACAGTTCAATAAAGAAAAACATTTCAATATGTATCAGGATGCTGTAAAAATCCCTATTGGCGATTGGGCAAATGGACGGCTAAAAAATTTGAGTGATACGGATAAAATCCGAGATAATGCAAAAAACGGCAGCGGGTTTGGAAAAAACATTTCAAATTGGGTTGGCAAAAAAACCGTATATCCGACAAATGTAGTTCATTTATCAACAGAATGTAATAATAAAAAGCACAGCGCCGCATTTCCCAATGCATTGCCTGAATGGTTTATTAAACTTTTTACACAAGAGAACGATGTTGTATTAGACCCTTTTATGGGTTCGGGAACGACAAATATTGTTGCTCAAAAAATGGGTAGAAATTCTATAGGCATTGAAATTTTGCCCGAATATTATCAAATGGTTGAAAATATTATAAATAATAAAGAACCGAATTTATTGAATAAAAATAAAGAAACAGAAAATGAACATATTAAACATAAAAGACATTACGCAATATGTCAATGATAATATTGCCATTTTTCACGAGAAACGATTGAAAAGTTTAGATACATTAAAACTCGAAAAAGTTTTAAACCGAAAAAATCCATATTTATTCAAGGCAAAATTTGCCGAAACTTCCGAACAAATTGTTAGAGGTATTGTTGATGCACACATTTCTTCCAACGAAGAAACCATTTTTGGAGATTGGCTTGAAGAATTGGCTGTATTTGTAAATCAAAAAGTTTATGGAGGATGGAAATCAAGTGCGAAAAGTATTGATTTGGAATTTGATAAAGACTCAATCAGGTATATTGTCAATATCAAATCCGGAAACAATTGGGGAAACAGTAGTCAAATTTCAAAAATGAAAGCAGATTTCAGTACTGCAAAAAAGACATTGAGAACAGGCGGTTCGGGAATAAACATAATAGCAGTAAACGGTTGTTGTTATGGCAAAGACAATAATCCTGATAAAGGAGATTATTTCAAATATTGCGGACAAGAATTTTGGACTTTTATTTCCGGAAACGAAAATCTATATTTGGACATAATTGAACCATTGGGAACAAAAGCAAAAGAACGAAATGAAGAATTTCAAAATTTTTACAACAAAATGATAAACAGGTTCACAAAGGAATTTTCTAATTCATTTTGCAACAACGATGGCGATATTGATTGGCAAAAATTAGTAGAATTTAATTCAGGCAAAAAGAAGAAAAAATAAAATGGCAGAAAAATATTCAGTATCAAATTTTAGCGTTGAACAAATTTTGAATTTTATCAAATCGGGCGAAATCGTTATTCCTGAAATCCAACGACCTTTTGTATGGAAACCCAAACAGGTGAGGGATTTAATAGATTCTCTTTATACAGGTTATCCGACGGGATATTTGATTATTTCGCAAAGTCCGAATGTGAAATTAAAAAACGGACAACTATCTCAAGGAGAGAAAATTATGATTGATGGACAACAACGGACAACGGCGATAATGACTTCCATTTTAGGTATTGAAGTTATTAATGCACGATTCGAAAAAAAAGCAATAAAAATATCTTTCAACCCTTTAGCCGAAGATGAAGAAGAAGTGTTTAAAGTGCAGGATAATGCTATTTTAAAAGATAAAAAATGGATTGCCGATATATCCAAACTATTTACTACCGATTTTGACTCATATTCATTTATAAATGAATATTGCGCCAATAATCCCGATATTATTACACCGACTGAATTAAACAAAAAAATAACTCAACTTTTGAGTATAAAAAATCGTTTAATCGGCGTTATAACATTGAATAAAGATTTAACCATCGACAAAGTAACGGAAATTTTTATCCGAATCAACAGTCAAGGCGCCAAGCTTAATCAAGCCGACTTTGCGATGTCAAAAATTGCCGCCAACACGAAATTCGGTGGAAATATACTGCGAAAAACGATTGATTATTTTTCGCATTTGGCAGTTGCACCCGATTGGTATCCCGAAATATTAAGAGATACCGAATTTTGCCGTACTGATTATTTTTCAAAATTAAGCTGGTTAAAAGATGACCGCGAAAATATTTACGACCCTGATTACAGTAATATTCTTCGTGTAGCATTTATGTCGCAATTTAAACGAGGAAAAATGAAAGACCTCGTTAGTTTGTTAGGCGGAAGAGATTTTGTTACGAGAGATTATAAAGAAGAAATTGCAGAAGATTCTTTTAACAAATTAAAAGAAGGCACAATGCATTTTATGAGTAAATCTTCTTTTCAAGATTTTGTATTAGCAATAAAATCAGTAGGATTTATTTCAAATCAACTGATTAATTCTCAAATGACTTTGGATTTTGCTTATACCTTATATCTATTGTTAAAGCAAGATAATTCTATTGACAGAAGTCAAATTAAACGATATGTGGCAAAATGGTATGTTTTAAGCACACTTACAAGCCGTTATATTGGCTCCACAGAAACAGTAATGGACGCTGATATGAGGCAAATTAGGGAAAAAGGATTTATAGAATTTAGCAAAGAAATAGAACAAGCCGAATTATCAGATACATTTTGGAATATTGGACTTGTACAAAATATAGAAACTTCTGCTATAAATAGTCCTTATTTTAATGTTTTTATTGCTTCACAAATTCGTTCTAATGCCAATTCATTGTTTTTGGATGGGACAAAAATAGCAGATCTTATTACATTAATCGGTGATGTTCACCATATTTTTCCAAAACAATACTTGATAGATAACGGTATAACCGATAAAAACAGATACAATCAAATTGCAAATTATGCATTTCTGGATAAACCCATAAACATTGCAATAGGAAAACAATCGCCCAATCAATATTTTAAAAAAGTTGAAAATCAGTGTAAAACAAAACAGTGTGTATATGGAAATATTATTCAAAAAGAATTATTGTACAATAATTTCTCGGAAAATTGTATCCCACAAAATATTTCAGAAATGACTTTTGAAGATTATGATAATTTTTTGCTTTTGCGTAGAAAATTAATGGCGCAAAAAATCAAAGAATATTATTATTCTATAAATACATAAAAACGAACAACACTATGCCACTAACTAATTCACAAAAACATATAATACAGCAAATAATCACAGCTTGTCTGCGAAATAAATTTCAATCAACAAATAATAACACATAAAATAATAAAACAATGAACTATACAAACACAGGAAACAAAGAAACACGAGCCGGATTTGGCGCAGGACTGCTCGAAGCAGGACGAAACAACCAAAATGTTGTCGCTCGGAAAAAGACAAAACTGCTTATTCGGAAATGATATTTTGTTTGAAAGAAAAAAGCGAAGGAATAAAAGCATGAATAATTATTTTAACAGAATTAAAGAATTAATGAAAATGGTACCTGTAGAATTAGTTGACCTTTCACAACCCAGAGACTTTGCTCGTACTCCAACACAAGCGTCGTCTAACTTTATAACCAACAAAGAACAGGGTGATTGGGCTGAAAATCTTATCACAACAGCATTCAACGAAACCTCACAGAATTATGTTGCCGTAAAATACGGTAAGTCTGACGATTTAGTTGCAGGCGAGGAAGGATTTGACAGTTTTTATCAAGAATTTCAAAATGAATTAGATACAATAGGCAAACGCCCCGACTTACTGATTTTTAAAAAATCAGATTTTCAATCAGATTTAGGTTTTGATGTTAGCCATATACCGCACGAACAAATTACCGAATATGTCAAAAAGGCAGTTGCTGGAATTGAAGTGCGTTCAAGCACTTTTCTAATAGACCGTTACGAAGAAGCAATGCAAATACGCTCTGAAAAATTTGCAAAAATTGCTCTTGAAACAAAAAACAAAATACTTGCTGAATACAAAGATATTTTATCGCACCCACAGCGAGAGAGTTACATTGACATACTTAACGGCATTACAGCAAAAACGCTGAATGTTACCGATTTCAAAGTTCCGGGTTGGCGCTCAAATGAGCGATTAATTCAAATCAATGATCTTTTCAAACAACTGAAAGCCGCAATAAAAGAATTTCAAAAGCGCGATTATCTTTCAATTACGCCCAAAGTTGAAGATATTAAAGTAGTTTACAAATGGATTGAAATATTCAATGTTCCACACTTCTATTTTCAGGTATTTTTCGACAAAGTTTACGGTATTTCATTTGAACAAATTTTGCAAATCATTTCCAATCCTGATAATGACGGCGTAATTTTTTCTATTGAATCAGATACAAAAAATCAAAATAAAACTACTATAAAAATTAATTCAAAATCAGGAGTAGAAATAGCATACAAAGTTAATGAGCCAAACCACGAAAGTGTCCGCAAAGAAATGGACAGAGGCAGATTGCTGTTTTATGTAACATTCAAAGGCGGTACAGCATACCTTAATATTGCTAATTTGACCAACATTTTAGAAATTGAAGGCGATTTTTAATATGAAATACATTAACGGTCATATTATCGACAATTCACCTGAAACTACTTATACAAAACAAGTTTCGTTGGAACACCGTAAAAAATTTGCACAATTTTTTACTCCTGTTTCTATTGCCGAATTACTTACAAAATGGCTGTCGGGAAATGAAAATTTACAAACGGTTTTAGAGCCTGCATTTGGCTTGGGAATTTTCACAAGAACTTTACTGTCAAAGAAAAAAAACGAAATAGAAATAAAAGGATTTGAGGTTGATAGTGTGATTTTTGAGCAGGCAAAAAATGAACTTGGAAACAAAGTAAATTTGTTGTTAGAAGATTATATGTACAATGATTGGGACAACAAATACGATGGCATTGTTTGCAATCCACCATATTTCAAATTCCACGATTACGACAACAAAAACATGCTGAAAGAAATTGAAAAACACTTAAAATGCAAATTAAACGGATTTACAAACCTTTACACGCTATTTTTGCTAAAATCCATATATCAGCTCAAACCAAATGGAAGATGTGCCTACATTATTCCATCAGAATTTCTAAATTCCGATTATGGCAAGTTAGTAAAACAGCATTTGCTCAAAACAGGAACATTGCGGCATATTGTCGTTTTCAATTTTGAAGAAAATATTTTTGACGATGCTTTAACAACTGCCTGTATTGTGCTTTGTGCTAACGACCACAAAACCAACAAAGTACAACTCACCAACATTCAATCAATCAATGAATTAAATAAAATAGACGAGTTGATTGAAAATTATCCTGAAATATCTAATAACTCGAACATTTACTCGTTATCGAAACTGGATCCCGAAATTAAGTGGAAAACCTACTATCAACCACAAAACGGACATAAATTCAAAAATCTCGTACCATTTTCAACTTATGCAAAAGTGGTTAGAGGTATTGCAACAGGTGCAAACGATTATTTTACATTTAATCTTGCCAAAGCAGAAGCAAATAAAATCAACGGAAAATATCTTTTGCCATGTATCTGTCATTGTGCTGATGTTAAGGGAAATAAGTTTACGGATTCTGATTTTGAGAAGTTAAAGCAACAAGGTAAAAATGTTTATCTGTTCAATGCGGTAGATACAAAAGATGAAAATGTGCTCAACTATATAAAGAAAGGCGAGGCGAATAACATAAACAAAAGATTTCTCACAGCAAGTCGAACTCCCTGGTATTCATTGGAAAAACGCTCGCCTGCGCCAATCTGGGTATCCGTTTTCAATCGTACAGGACTGCGTTTTGTCCGCAACGAAGCCAATATTTCCAACCTTACTACATTTCATTGCATTTACCCGCAAACTAATATGTTTTCAGATGTAAGCATAGAATTGCTTTTTGCTTACCTTCTAACCGATACGGCACAGCAAATTTTCAACGATAATAGTCGAGAATACGGCAATGGTTTACAAA
The DNA here is from genome assembly GCA_031275825.1 of Prevotellaceae bacterium. Taxonomy (GTDB): domain Bacteria; phylum Bacteroidota; class Bacteroidia; order Bacteroidales; family UBA932; genus JAIRKV01. Next base: position 14,483 of record JAISOH010000129.1, read on the forward strand.
AATTTGAACCCAATGATTTAAATAAGGGCATGATGTTAGACTTAGAAACATTACCAAAAAACATAAAAATAAAAATAGAAGAATTATATGAAAAATATTCAACGGAACAACGGCGTTACTTTGTAGATGAAATCGATAATTTATTGATTAAGAACTTTATACAAATTGATGAATACTTTAAAAAATATAATAATTAAATATAATAAAACAATGAACTACACAAACACAGGAAACAAAGAAACACGCGCCGGATTCGGCGCAGGACTGCTCGAAGCAGGACGAAACAACAAAAATGTTGTTGCTCTCACTGCCGACCTTAACGGCTCGGTAAAAACAGATGCTTTTGCCGCAGAATTTCCCGAAAGATTTATTAACACGGGAATTGCCGAAGCAAACATGATAAATATTGCCGCAGGACTGGCTTTAAGCGGAAAAATCCCTTTTGCAGCAAGTTTTGCCGCATTTGCAACAGGCAGAGTGTATGACCAGATTCGCCAGTCGGTGGCATATTCAAACACAAATGTGAAAATTTGCGGCTCGCATGCAGGAATTACTCTCGGCGAAGACGGCGCAACTCATCAAATTATGGAAGACTTTGCCCTGATGAAAGTTCTGCCGAATATGGTTGTACTTTGTCCCTGCGATTACAATCAGACAAAACTGGCGACAATTGCAGCCTCACAGCATGTCGGACCTGTTTACATTCGTTACGGACGCCCGGGCGTTCCCAATTTTACGCCCGAAAACGATGCTTTTGAAATCGGTAAAGCGCAAAAACTTGTAGAAGGAACGGATGTTTCTATTTTTGCAACAGGACATTTGGTTTGGGAAGCGCTACTTGCCTGCGAAGAATTGAAAAAACAGGGAATTTCTGCCGAAATCATAAATATTCACACCATAAAACCGCTTGACATATCAGCCGTTTTGCAGTCAGCCTCCAAAACAGGCGCAGTTGTCAGCGCAGAAGAACATTTTTGCAATGGCGGTTTAGGCGAAAGTATAGCTCATGTGCTGATTACAAATACAAAAACGCCAATGGAAACAGTTGCCGTTAATGACAAATTCGGACAAAGCGGAAAGCCAATGGAATTGCTTGAAGAATATCATCTTACGCATCCATATATTGTAGAAGCAGCAAAAAAAGCCATAAGCCGGAAATAATATATCTTCCCGTAAACTACATTTATGCACAACGAAATAAACGACAGGCTATTGATTGAAATGTTTAAAAGCAAAGACAGCAGAAACTTTGCCTTTAATCAAATTGTGCTTAAATATCAGGAACGGATATACTGGCATATCCGAAAAATAGTGATAAATCACGATGATGCCGACGACTTGACGCAAGAATCATTTATAAAAATATGGAATTCATTAGATAAGTTCAGAGGAGAATCAAGTTTGTACACATGGATTTACAGAATAGCAACAAACGAAGTTCTTGCCTTTTTGAAAAAACAGAAATCGTATAATCACGTTTCGTTGCAGGATGTAGAAAATGATTTGCGCAACACGCTCAAACAGGACATATACTTTAACGGAGATGACGTTCAAATAAAATTTCAGCAAATACTGGCAAGTTTACCGCCAAAACAGCGGCTGGTTTTTAATATGAAATATTTTGATGAAATGAAATATGAAGAAATCTCCGAAATATTGAATACATCAGTCGGAGCACTTAAAGCATCGTACCATATTGCAGTCGAAAAAATCAAAAAAAGTATCAATAATATTTAAACCTTTTTGCTTTAAACTAATCAAACAAATATCATGAACGATGAAACAAACATAAAATTACCCGACAGGCTGAAAAATTCACCTTTCAGCCTGCCAAACGGATATTTTGACTCTTTGCCCGACCGTATAATGAAAAAATGTACGACCGAAACAGTCAAAAAACCTGCATTGTGGCAAACATTGAAACCAATATTAAGTTTTGCCGCAGGGTTTTTGTTGCTCGTAGGCATTTCACAAATAGCAGTAAATACCGTAACCGATACAAAATCAATCGAAACAGCCCATTTGTCGCAAACAAATACAAATGAAACGAAAATAATCGATTTGTATGAAAATGATGAAATCGGAGACGGAATTGAAGATGAAATAATTTCTTATCTTGTTGATGACCATTATATTTCAATGATTTTTATTGAAAATGAATATTTACCTTAAATATATAGCAACCATGAAAAAATTAATATTAATATCAGTTATTTTGATTTGCGCCAATGCGCAGCCGGCAACGGCACAGGATATTGACGCCATAAATGATTCGGCGCTAATAAAATGTTTCAGCCAAAACGATGACAGCCAAGTTCAATTGCTTGCATACTGCGAAGATACAGCAAAACATCAAAAAAAGATTGTTATAAATAAAAATGACCGGAAAAAAGTTCGCGAAATACTGGATGCCAGAAAAAAAGAATATTATACAAAAGAAATGAATCTTACAGACGCCGAAGCCAAAGTATTTTTCCCCATATTAAACCGGTTTGAAAACAAACACCGCAAAATAGCGCACGAACGCAGAGAACTGTCGCACAATTTTGAAATAAATAAAATTGCAATAACCGATGCCGAAGCCGGACAAATTAACAAACAACTGTTTGACTTGCAAAAGCAGGAATTTGATTTGGTGCTTGAATACATGAAAATATTTGAAACAATATTGTCGCCTAAAAAATTATTCCTGTTTCATAAAGCCCATGAAGATTTCATGCGCGGACTGATGAAAGGCATGAGTTCAAAAAACAAAGATTTTCAACAATTTAAATCAGATGAAAAACTGTAAATTTTTACCGCTTAATATTTGATTTTATTACATGAAACATAATTATCAAAAATTTATGCAATATGGTATCTGTGGTTTTTTGTATTTCTTAACTTAATAAATTGTTTATAAATAATATATTTTTTACCTTTGCATCCTGTTTATAATTTTAGAAGAATGATTTTGTTTGCAAATAAAAACTGTTATGCCGAATTAATAAAACAGGCATGTTTTTTGGTTACAAATAATAAAAAGGCACATCTTTGTCGTCTTCAAATTTGACAGCGAATTGATTTATTGAAAAATATCTTATATAATGTTTAAAATTTATAGAAAAATATTAATTGTTTTAATAACAATAACAACCATATCAATCAATACGATATTGGCGCAAAGAGACGGCGATGCATTCAGAACATATTCGCCATATACCTTATATGGAATTGGCGATATGTATCGACCCGGAAATATTGCAAACAAAGCGATGGGAGGAATAAACTACGGCGTGCGCGACCAGCTGGGAATAAATTCATACAATCCTGCAGCACTGAGCATTCAGGATTCACTTGTAGTAATGCTTGATTTTGCAGCAGGTTCAAAAAATATGTATTCAAAATCATCCATATCATCAACAAGCGCAAACACATTTTACTTCGACTATGTGAATTTAAGTTTGAAAATAGCCCCTAACTTGACGGTTAATGCCGGACTGTCGCCCGTAAGTGATATAGGTTATGATATCGAGCGAATGGAATCAGACCCGGAAAAAATATACAATTACGGAGACGTAAAATACGTATATACCGGCGAAGGCGGAATAAATCAACTGCACTGGGGCGCAGGATACAGACTGCTTTCAAAATTATCGGTAGGCGTTAACATGCATTATTATTTCGGTTCAATAAACCGTTATTATTCTATTGAATATCAAACAACTTCGCAATTTTCTAATATTTATTCGGACAGCAAAACGCGAATCGGCAAAATAGGATTTACTTTCGGCGCGCAGTTTCATACGCGTATAGACGCAAAAACATTTCTGACGGTTGGAGCAATATATCAACCCAAAACAATATTGCCGATGCAAAAAGAAATAACAACAATAACATCAGGCGATTTAACAACCGATACGGCGCGAAATGTTTCTGCAAACCTTAATGACATTTTCATGCCGCAAACATTCGGACTGGGTTTTACGCTGCGCAAAACAGATAAACTTGTAATAGGAGCAGACTATACAATGCAGGACTGGTCAGGATTTAACATGGATGGAAGTTCACATTCATTTTCGTTTACGGCAGGCAAAAGCCACACATATAATTTTGGATTGGAATATACACCCAGAGCAAACAACTTGAAAAATAATTTTAAACGATGGAACTACCGGGCAGGCTTACGATATTCAAAAACGTTTATGACCTGTAACGGTAACAGTATAACCGAGCAAAGCCTAATGCTTGGCGTGGGAATACCTTTGACGCGACGTTTAGGCTCTAAAATAAACGCCGCAGTTGAAGCAGGACAGCGGGGAACAATCAAAAACGGACTTATTAAGGAAACATTTGTTACTTTTTCGATAGGAATTAACATATTTGATATATGGTTTCAGAAATTTCAATTTAATTAATCTTATGAAAAAATTATGAAATAAATGGCATCTGCGCATGAAATATCGAAACGGTACAATCGTAAAAACCTACAGCGATGGTTTCGATTATTGCGATATATAAAGCCTGATAAATATTTTCAATTACAGACATTTAAATTAATTTAAAGTTGTTGACTATTACCTATTTGTGTTTAATTCAATTGTAAATTATTATTGACCTTAATATAATCAGTAAGTCCGCTCAGTATCAGTCAGCGGTTATTCGGGAGTTTAAGTAGAAAATTCATGTTTTTTTAGAAAAAAAACATGAATTTATGAGTTTGTATTAAAATATTTATTAAATTTACACGATTTTTCTACCTTGAAAAATATAGATAAATAATTATATGAAAACTCTGAAAATAAATTTGTTGCATTTGGCATTTTTTCTGTCGGTATTTTCGGTTTCGGGTCAGACCTATCCTGTGCTGGGGAATGTTTACATAATTCCGCCATACGGTTCGTATTTGAC
>JAISOH010000163.1 GCA_031275825.1 Prevotellaceae bacterium
TCCAATATCCCCTTTGGCGACACGGCCGTTTTTGACACGTCGTTTTCCAAAAGCGACGACCCCGCCAAACGTCAGGCGGCACGCTCCGTTCACAACTATTTTTTTCTCAAAGGCGTGGAAACGCTTCGCGAAGGCGGTATCCTGGCTTTCATTACCTCGCAGGGCGTGATGAACAGTCCGCAGAACGAACCAATACGCGGTTGGTTGATGAACAACACCAGTCTGGTATCGGCAATCCGTTTGCCCAACAACCTGATGTCGGACAACGCCGGAACGGAAGTGGGGAGCGACCTCGTTATCCTGCAAAAGAACAGCCACAAAACATCACTGACCGCCGATGAACAGGCATTTATCAAAAGCCGGACACTCTCTAACGGCATCACCATCAACAATTATTTTCAGGATTTCAGTAAAGTGGTACATACGAAAGCGAGCGTTGATAAAGACCTGTACGGTAAGCCGGGGATGGTATTTATCCACGAGGGCGGATTCAGAGCATGGCAACAGACTTGAAAAAACTTGGGAACAGCTTTTCTTTCGGGAACAACCATTTTAACGGCGAAGCGCATACGGCTTCTGTTAGACGAAGTCGTTCGTTACTCATCGAAAAAGAATTTTAATCCGGCGGAAACATAGAAAGAGGTTGCAAAATTCGGATAATTTTCTTCCGTATGATAAAATGAAATAAGTTTTCTATCCAGAAAATAAGCGTCGCGTTTTACGGAAACACCCGCTGTAACCGGTATCGAAAGCCATTTGTTTACGTATATTTCGGGCTGTAATCCGATAACGGAAAATTGCTGAGTAAATATTTTTGATTGATTATCCCGGGTTACGATGGCGCTCATGCCCCTTGCCTGCGCTATCAGCCGCAAAGCTAAAACATCATTGATTTTCATTCCTGCCGTCAATCGAAAATCGTCATAAAGTGAGATTTTTACTTCATACCTCGTGCCTGTTTCCCATTTGAAATAAAAGGAGGGAAATATCATCGGATAACCGATTGCATTATTCAGGGCAACGCCGAAACCAAGGTCTAAATTCGGGCGCATACGCCGTATAAAAAGGACGCCCGCATGTGCCAGCATACTGTTTGCGGAAAATTCGGACAGGTCGGAATAAACGCCTCCTCCCAGTGAGGCAATGAGAGACCATTTCTCATTTAACGGTCTCAAATGTATAACGCCGAGTTCGGCATTCAATAACTGTGATATACAAAAGTCCGTCGCCAGTTCGGTATTGTTCATTGACGCATACGTTCCTTTCAGGGCGACCGCCCACGCTGTTGGCTGATTTAATTCATTCATTTTTACATGGACGGGGATTTGCAATCCTAACCTGACATCCTTAAAATCTCCACTGCCACCGATTTTATTGTTGTTTTCATCACGATAATTCGACGGAGTCATACAGGAAGATTCTATTTGTATCTGTCCATAAAGTTTGCCGTTAATAAGAAGACTGAAAAACAGTAATAAAATCAGGCTGTTCTTCGCACATGAGAAAAGTCTCTTTCCACGCATTTGCTCAACATGGTGAGCTGCTTTATTTCTTGTCGATATCATTTGTTTTTATGTTTTTTTGGCGCGAAAGGTACAACAAAAATTCATTCTTCCATGATATAAAATGCCGTTGTCCCGATATTATGTATTTTTGCCTTTCATTTCAACTGTTTCTATTTGACTGCCTTTTACGGTAATGGCCTGTTTATTGTGTATTGGTCGTAAATCAAGTTTATTTCCATATTCTGAAATTATTTTTTCAGCCGGTTTTTTAAATGGAAAGTTTATACAATGTGGCACTATAAAAAAATCTACAATCCCAAGTCCGGAAAAATTATTGTTCAAATCGGGAGCAATCGCGGGATCGTCCATGTATTTTACATATTCTATGTCTTTGGAAACGATTATGGAACCGGCGGATGTTGAAGCATATATTCCCCCTTTTTTTATATGTTCTATAATAAGTTTATCGGCGCCTGAGCGTTTTAATTCCTGTAATAAAAAGAATGTATTTCCGCCCGCCACAAAAATATAGTCGGCGTTTGTGATTTTATTTTCAATTTCTTTTTGAGAAGCTTTTGAAACCTCAAGTTCTTCAATAATTAAGCCCAATTTTCTCAAGGCTTTTTTATCACCATCAACAAAAAATGTTACTTTTTCCGGAATGCTTGCGGTCGGTATAAATACAATTTTTTTACCAGAACAAGTATTTTGAGTAAATTCTACAAAAAGTTTTGCCACCGGTGAAAAATAAGATGCCAAAAATAATTTTTCCATTGCTTCGTATTTATTATCTGTATTTTCAATCATTGTTTTTATAATTTTTTTTGGCACAAAGGTACAATAAAAAAAGTCATTCCCTGTAAAAATGAAAATGTTCATATCAAAATATTTCACTACCTTTGCCGTCAGTTAAAATTAGTACTAATCATCAAAAAAAAGGAGTAATTATGGAAGAAAAACATGTAATCCCGATTCCGCCCAACGTCCTGTCGCAGGCACAGTCGTACATCGACAACGCTATTGCGGTACTTGCCCCCTATCTGCTGCCGCTGACCCCGACGGAACGGCGCGACATGGCAAAGATGGGCGACAAGACGCTCAGTTTCGTCGAAAAGGCGCAGGACTACGCGCACAAGTATCCGGCGCTCTGCCCGTCGTA
>JAISOH010000170.1 GCA_031275825.1 Prevotellaceae bacterium
AACGAAACCTGCCTGTGCTGTTTACTTTTGAGGTTTTTCCAGACCTGAAAATACCCAATACAACTAACGCTTTGGACGGTCAATTTTCAGATTAAAAAAACAAGTTACGCAATCACAACGGACTGTCTAAACAACGGAAGATGAAATTTATAGATGGGTTTTTAAGGCATGAACTACAAAAATATATGAAAAAAGATTGCCTTTTTTGACAATCCTTTCCATACATTTTGAACATGTCAAACTATCCCTGACGAGTTGCTCCACAGCATTGCTCGTTTCCGTTTCGTTTGACTAGGCAAAGCTAAAACTAAATATTGGAACAACAAAAATCCGTCGAAAAATACAGCCTGCTTTTTGTCCATTAGACCTCAATTAATAAACCACTGCATTTTTATTCATTAATTTAGGCTTGTGATTTATTTTAATAAACATCTTGCAGGTTGTTAAGTAACGGCTGTACAATTATTGCAAATCAACAATATAGATAACGGCTGGTATTAATCATTCCTGTTTGCAAGTTTTTTGATTTTTGCGTTAAAATTATCTTCGTTCAATAATTTTTCGATGGCGATATGCATTCTGTATTGCCAGCAATGACTGATCCCGGCAGGAATATTAATGCGTTCTTCATCTTCGTTTTTCCGTCGAATATTTTCATCAACTGCCAGCCAGTCCTGCAAGGGAAAAACGGCAAGCAAAGCCGGAGATTTTAAATGTTCGGTCAAAATATTTTCAGCAACAGCACCTGTGCAAATTTCGGGAGCATCTCCGTGTAAATGCAGTATTTCATTGTAATATTTCCGAGTTTTTTCGCGATTTTCTTTCCACCATCCGCGCAATGTAGATGTGTCGTGAGTTGACGTTGTACAGACCGAATAACAGGAATAGGCTGCGGTATTTCCGAAAACGGCATTTTTGTTTTTTGGCATTCTTTGAACTTCAAGACCAAGAATTTGCAAATCGTTTATAACATCGGCAACGCAGTCGGGTCTCATTCCGAGGTCTTCGCAACATGCAAGCATGTTTGTAGAGCAAATCAGCGCAGAAAGTTTTTCCATTGCTCCGTATTTCCACAAGTCATTATTTCTGCGATAGTAAAACTCATCATAAAGTTTGTCGAATATTTGTTTTTTATCATTGTCGAGTTCCGTGTATGCTGTAGATGATTGGGCTGCAATTTGCGGATGAAAATGATTTTTCTTATTTTCATCTTCAATAAAAAGCACATCGTTTATTAATGAAAAAAGCCTTAATTTTAATGTTTCTGCCTGTTGGGAACATCCGTTTTTGAAAAAAACATCAATTTTGCGTTGAGTGTTGAAATCGGATTTGAATTGAAAAATACTGTCATCCGTTTTGTCAAAAAAGGTTTGAATTATATAATCTGCATCTTTTCCGAAAATTTCATATATAAAACTGCGGCGAAAACAGGGCGTCAAATAAGTTTTAGTCATCGGCAGTCCGCACTGTTCCAGTTCCTGTGCGGAATATGGCAATGAAGGATTGAAATGTCCCAGCAAACCTTGAAGCGAATGAAAAGGAATTTCCCATATTCTGAAAAAACCAAGCACATGGTCAATTCGGAAAGCGTCAAAATATTCGGACATTTTTTTTAATCGCGCAGTCCACCATTTATATGAATCTTCACGAATTTTATTCCAGTTATAAGTCGGAAATTCCCAGTTTTGACCTTTTGTTGAAAATGCATCCGGAGGAGCGCCTGCCTGATTTTCGAGGTTAAAATATTCGGGTTCGCTCCACGTTTCCACGCTGTTACGTGCAATTCCAATAGGAATATCGCCTTTTAAAATTATTCCGTTTTTGCGTGCATATTTGCTTGCGCTTTTCATTTGTCTGTCGGCATGGTACTGCAAAAAACAGTAGAACTGTACAGATTTTTTATGTTCTTTTTCAAATTTATCAGTATTTATTTTTTTGAAATTTTCATAATTTTTCCAAGTGTTAAAATCGGGAGTATTAAATTTGTCGCGTAAAGTGCAAAACATTGCATAAGGTTTCAGCCAAAAACTGTTTTTATCGAAAAATTCCTTATATGAAGCCGATTCAAGGCAGTTGTTTCCATCCTGATTGAAAATTTCCCTGAAAAACTTCCATTTTATTTTTATGATTTTTGCGTAGTCAACGATTTTCAATTTATTGAGTTGATTTTTTATTTTTTCATATTTTAATTGTTTTTCTCCAGATAATTTTCCCATTTCCTGCAAATTGACATACACAGGATGCAAGGCGTACATCGAAATCGTATTGTATGGAGAACTGTCGCGGCAGTCAAAAAATGCGCAACTGTCGTTTACGGGTAATATTTGCAATAAAACCTGACCGGTTTTTTTCAGCCAGTCGATAAACATTTTCAAATCGCAAAAATCGCCTGTGCCGCAACTGTTTTCGGTTCGCAGCGAAAAAACCGGAATAGCAGTACCTGAACCGCGCCAGTTATTTCTGCTTCCGAGCGAAGTTTCAAATTCGTATGTTTTATGTTCGCTGAGTAAAAAATTGTTTGTGAAAAAAATGCGGTTGTTTCCCTCTTCCCATTCTGTAATATTTCCTGTTTGACTGTTGATTATCACAAATTTAAATTCAAATGGAAACTGCAATTTTGAGGCATCTATTTTAATTTTCCAAAGCGGAAATTCATCGTCATGCATTTTTAAGGCTTTTGTCCAGTTGCCTAATATATTGATGTTTCCTGTAATTGCCAATGAATTTTCTTTTGAAATTTGCGGCGCATTTATTCTGAATTCCAATATTTTTTCAAAGATTTCGGTATTGTATTTTTCTTTATTCCGTCTGTTTACAACATTTGTAAAAGCGGCAGAATAAAACGGTTGGACATTGCCGATTCCATACCAAATGTCGTAAATATCGTAAATTTCTGTTGTATTGCTTATCTTTAAAGTATGGTTTTTTCTCCATTCCGAAGCGATTTCGTTTCCTTCGCCGTTTTTTACGAAATAAAAATATTTTATTGAAGATTTGCTGATTTCCGATATTTCAACGCTCCAGAAACCTGCATTTGCATAATTCATTGCAAATTCTCTGTTTCCGATTTTTATAAACAGGTTTTCGCCGAAGTTTGTAATATAATGTATGTGGAATTTAAGCAACATTATCGGTTTTTCAGTTTCCTTACAATCATCATTCCGTCTCTTACGTTAAACAAAACGTTTTCGACTCGCGAATCATTCTGTACAAAATCGTTAAATTCCATAATTCCGGCAGTTTGCCTGTCATTCGGTTTTATCGGTTCTATCACTTTTCCGTTCCACAAAACATTGTCGGCAAAAATAAATCCGCCGATGTTTACCAAATCAAATACGGCTTTGTAATTATCGACATAACATCGTTTGTCGCCGTCGATAAATACAATATCAAATTTTTTGTTCAGCGCCGGAATCACATCTTTTGCGTCTCCTTCATGCAGATAAATTTTGTCGGCATACTGCGATTTGTCAATCATAAATTTTGCTGTTTCCAGAATTTCGTCGTTTATGTCAATGCTGTGCAGTTCGCCGTCGGCTTGCAAGCCTTTTGCCAGACAAATTGCCGAATATCCGGTAAAAGTTCCTATTTCGAGGATATTCTTCGGTTTAATCATTTTACTCAAAAATTCAAGTATTTTTCCCTGAACATGTCCCGAAATCATTCGTGTTTGTATGACGCTGAGATTTGTTTTACGATAAATTTCGTGCAGCAGTTTGTCTTCGGCGGAAGTATGTTCGGCAATATATTTTTCTATTTCTCTGTCTTTGTCAAGCATTTAATTCAGAAATTAATTATAAACATTATGAATAACTGATAAAAGATAAATTGTTTTCGACAAAAATGTCATTGGCTATTTTATATAAATCTTCGGATTTCAGCGCATTTATTTTTGATTTTTGTATATCGATGGTTTCTATTTTATCAAACATTAAAAGCATTTTTGCATTATCTATCATTCGCTGTTCGTAATTTTCATTTTGTATGACAAGTTGTCCGATAAATCTTTTTTTTGCATAATCCAAATCCGATTTGTTAATTTTTCCGGAACGCAAATTTTCAAGTTCGGCAAGAGCAAGTTTTATACTTTTTTTCAGATTTTTTCTTGCCGTTTCAAAATAAATTTGGAATACGCCTGAACTTGTATATGCTTCGTAACTTGAAGAAATATCATATACCAAGCCGTTTTGTTCCCGCAAACTGAGGTTCAGCAAAGACGAAAAAATAGGTCCTCCAAGCATGTTTGTAAGCAAACTCAATCCTGTGCTGCGACTGTCGCTTATGTTATACGCTCTGTTGCTTATTATGCAAAAAGCCTGAGCCGAATCCGACTGAAATTCTTTTTTGAAAGGTTTGTATTCGCTTATTTTTTCACACTGTACAATATCCGAATCGTTGTTGTATTTCATTAAATATTTGTTAGCCAGCAAATTCAGTTTGTCGGTATCAATATTGCCTACCACAGAAAGTACAATTCGCCTGTTTATATAATTGCGTTTTACAAAAGTGCGAACATTATCGGCAGTAAACGATTTTACGGATTTTATTGTTCCCAGAATCGGTTTCCCTATTGCGTTACCTTTAAATAATAATTGCATTGATTTGTCGTAAATAACTTCCGAAAGATTGCATTTTGATGAATTTATTTCGCTTATTATTACGCCTTTTTCCCTGTTGAGTTCGGTTTCGGGAAATGTGGAATTAAAAACAAGGTCGCAGATAATTTCCAGAGCTTTTTCAAATTGAGAATTTTGTACGATTGAATAAACAATGGTACTTTCTCGGCTTGTAAATGCATTCAGTTCGCCTCCGTTGTGTTCAAGTCCGTAGCAAATATCGCGCGCCGAGCGTTTTTTTGTGCCTTTGAACAGTACATGTTCAATAAAATGCGCTATTCCCTGTTCATCGGCAAGTTCATTAGCCGTTCCTGTTCCTATTGTCAGTCCGCAATAAACCACACTACTTTGCGTTTTTTGCAAAACTGCCCGTATCCCGTTGCTAAGATGTATTATTTCACATTCATTGTTCATGGCTGCAAAGGTAAAAAATAAATTCAACAGTTTTATTCTCCTTAATGTATGGTTAATTGTGAAAACAGTTCAATTTGTTTATTAATAGGTAGCTGTAACAAAAGTTAATAAATAAAATACGGGGATTTACTAATTAACAGCCTTCAAGTTTAATATTTGTTAATATAATGATTTAACAGTCAATATCTGTTTTAAAACAAAAAAAAATACTGATAAAATTCCAATATACTGTCAAAGTTTACTTATGTATCTGCAAATATGCTGTTCGGAACGGAATTTGCGTATGAATAAGCCTGAATAAATTAAATTACAAATCATGGTTTTTAATATTTTTATTAATCAAACAGTGCAATTAACAACATTTAATTAAAATTAACCTAATGCGATTTAGATATTTTGCATTGTTATGATTTTTATTTGTAAATTTGCGCCATAAAATAAACGTAAAATGAAAAAACTATGAAAAAAACATTATTTTTATTTGGATTTGCATTAATGTTTAATGCATGCGACAGAGATAACGGTATTGATACGGAAGCCTTGCAAAAGCAGGAAAGATCCGCCATAGCAAATTATCTGAACAGTTTTGGAATGCTGGATACTCTTCCTATAATAGAAATTGTTGAAGATACTATCTCGCGAACCGAAGGTTCTGCAGTTTACATAGCGCCTCCCTATGTATCTGCCTCCGATTATTACATTCCGGTTGCTCTGGAAAAACAAAAATTCGGCAATATCCTTACAGGTAACAGTCTGAGTCTTCAGGCAGAAGATGTGATATGGCCAGGAAATCTTATTCAGGGAATTTCGGTAAAAGACAATCAGCTTGCCATGGTTCCTTTAAGCGGTTACCGTAAGCCCGGAAGTATTTATCTTAATGTAGTATCGGGACAGGAAGGCATGAATTACACGCACGATATTGCCGAATTTACAGGTTCGTGCGTTACGCAAGCCATGAATGAAATTCTGGCGCCATATACAAGCGGATTTCCTGCCCGTTTTACTTTTTCTCAGGAATTTGTTCACAGTAAGGAAGAGATGGCTTTTTATCTTGATATAAATACCGATGATTTCGACCTGCAAACAAAAGGCGCTTTTCAATCGGTAAACTGGACTCAATCGAACAAAACATGGATAATGATAAAACTGGAACAGATTTATTTTACAATGTCTTATGACTTTAACGGTCAGGACAGTCTGTTTAATAATGAAATGAAACTGGAATATCTTAAACCTTATGTTTACGAAAACAATCCTCTGTGTTACATCTCATCCGTGTCTTACGGCAGGTATTTTGTTTTGCTATACGAAGTTGACAGTAAAAATCAGCTTATTACGCAGATTTTAGGTAAAATTTTCTCCGCCGATTCACAGTCGTTTACTAATAATGAAATATCATCTTATCATACAGCCAGTGTCAGAATGGTACAAATTGGAGGCAATGCAACGGATGGGATAGAACTGCTTACCGGCAACGCTGCCGCCCTGCATAAATTTATTGTTGATGGTTCCGTTTTCAGCAAGGATAATGTCGGCGCCCCCATATATTATACATTAAGATATGTAAATAACAACAGAGCGGTAGAAACCTATAAAGATATAAATGTTAATTACAGAGAAATAAAGTATTATGAAGCCGAAAAAATTAATAACGTTGAGATTACGCTTCAATCTATATATTCTAACAAATTAACAATGTCTGGAGGTAACGGACATCTTTGCAACCGTTCTACATTTTCTGTCGGTAATATTAACATTTATGTTTCAAGTTCGAACGGAAACAGTTGGTCGCTTATACGCAGCATAACATCGGGCATCACTAATGTGAAAACCGAACCTTATGCAACAAGCAGAGGTTATTATATATCAACAACTACGGGAGAACTTGGCGTAAATACAGACAGATGGGTAAAAATGTCGTTTACTGTTACATATACTAATGTGAGAAAAATTCACCATATTATAGGCAGTAATGACTACCCAAGCGAAACCAGAACTTACAACAAGGAAGTGGTATTTGCATTCGATATACCCAGTCAAAAATGGAAAATAGAGCATAGCGACAGCGGACAGGGAACCATAAACAATACGCCTTTTAAATCCTTAAAGTTTACGGATGGTTTCAATTATTGCAATATAGGTTTTGAACTGAAATACAGTTTCAAAGCAAATTATATAACTTATTGATAATATTAAAAACAATAAAATTACATGTATAAATGTTTAAAAATTATTTAATTATTAATTTAAAAATCAAAATTATGATGAAAAAACTATTATTATTGCTTGTTGTCGGTTTGATGGCAAGCTGTGAAAAAGAACCTGCCGTTGATCCCAGCGGCTTGACCCCCGAACAGCAGAAAATACAAAACCTGCTGGAAAGCGCAGGCTATCTGCAAACTACTGCAGACAGTAAAGATGTTGAAATCCTTCAGGCAGATACGGTGCCGGTGTCAAGTTATACCGACCCTGAAACCGATATTACTCATAATGATGGAGGATATTCAATAAAGACTACAAAAAAGTATGACATTGTGAATAATCCCATGGAATTTGTAACCTACAATCCGTGGACAGACCTTTATCCGGGCGCTCTGGTGCAGGGAGGAACATTGAGAAACGGAGTGCCTTCTACCGTTCCCATTATTGACAAAAGAAAACCGGGGCGCATTTACCTTAGCGCCGTAACCGGTAACGAAGACATGGACGAATGGTACAAAGATGTGAATATGAGAGGCTCGGAAGTAACTCAGGCAATGAACGAACTGTTGTCGCAGCATTTGCACAGTAATCTGGGCACACAGTATTCGTTGAAAGTCGAACAAACCCAAAGTATAGAAGAACTGGCTCATAAACTTGACCTTAATGTTGATTTGTGGGGAGCGGAACTTCAAACTTCTTTCGGCAACGATTTCAGCGAAACAAAAAGTTATGTGGCGGTTTGTTTTCGCCAAATATATTTTACCATGGCATACGAGGCTCAGGAAGGTTTCAGAGGAGTATTTACGGACGATATTACCGAGCAGGATCTTAAAAATTATACAGGCAACGGCAATCCGATATGCTATGTAAGCAGCGTTTCATACGGACGGGCATACGTGTTGCTGTACGAATCTACAGTGTCGGCACAGAAACTTGAGAGGGCGCTTAAAGCTGCTTATTCAACTTTAGACATTACTGCAACTACCGAACAAAAAAATATTATCAACTCATCAAAGGTTACGGTAGTACAGCTGGGCGGCGACCCGAAATCGGGTTTGGAAGGCGCACTGGGAGATTTTGACAAAATCAAGGAATTTCTTAGTGATGGCATGACAGTATCGGATGTAAACGTGGGCGTGCCTATTTCGTATAAAATAAACCACCTTGCCGACAATACTACAGTAGCGCTTACCAATACCCTGAGCTATACCTTTACTTCTCAGGAGTTTTACCCAAACGAACCTAAAAATGATATTGTAATAGATATTTTCAATATCAAAGCAACTACCTCTTCGGGACGTAAAATTTCCAATTATTCATTGTTCACAATTTCTGATTTGTTTATATCTCACGGACCTCCGGATGATGAGCATGTAGAGGACAGTCAATACAAAATTATTACATCCAAGGTAAACTTGCCGCTTAAAAACGGATTTGACTATCCTGTTTTTTATGCTAAAATATTAGATGAACTCAATTTTGAACATCGAATACGCATAAAATGCACAGTAAAAGCCCATCATCAAACTTACGGAGGCTCTACTCACAAAGCCGACCCTGAATACGAGCTTGTACAGGATTTTGAGTATAATAAGGAAGCAAACAAATGGCAGCCTGTTGTAGATCCGGATTCAAAGAACAAGCCATTTGAGTCGCTTAATTATACTTTAACCGGAGCCAGTATGGATACCCAAGTTACGTTAAACTATCGTTTCTACTGCGATGGACGGATATATGACTATGCAACAGATGGAAGACCATAATATTTTAACAGATAAACTGCCCTGTGTTTGGCGTAGCGACATTATTGCAGAAAGCAATTATTGGCTTGCAATATGCAAGTAAGAACATTGTATTTGACTTGCTGTAATTATGATATTACGCCAAACAAAGGGATTTTTAATAAATAAAAAACAAGAAATATTAAATTTTAATAAAAATAAAAAATTATGAAACAGTTCAAACTGCTTACAGCCCTTGTGTTGCTGTTGATTGTCGCGTGCAAAAAAGATAGAGTTTTTCCATTTTTTGAAATTACGCCAGAGACAACTGAATTATACTTCGCAGCTGATGGAAAAAGCGTATCGTACGGTTCTGGCTATACAGATGCGCCGGCTGTGTTTACAGTAAATACCAATGAAGGAAAATGGAATGTAATATCGGATGAATCGTGGTTACATATTACCCAAAAAAACAATACTTTTTCAATATCTGTTGATCCTGTTGATACATTGCCAAATCGGTGGGATAGATATAGACATACAAGCGTAAATATAAAAATAGGAGAATCCGGTCGTGGAGGAATGTTTGTACTACAAAATGCAGCGCTTTATGTTTATCCATCAACAAGAAATGCTGTTTTACCTTTAAGCGGAGGCAGTACAACTTTTTCTGTATCAACAAGCCGTAACGCTGAATGGGATGCAGTATCTGACCAAATATGGTTGCAGGTAAATAAAAATGTATCCGAAGGCAAGCTCATCTTGTCTGCTGCTGCGAATACAGGACTTGGCGAGCCTCCTCCTGCTGTCGTTACCGTTACATCCGGAACATCTTCGATTATTATCAATGTCAGGCAGGATGCTCCCTGGTTGAATGTTACGCCAACAGGTTCGGTAGTTTTCAGCGCATCAGGCGCTACGGCAAGAATAAATGGAGAGCCGTTTCTTACCATGTCTTTTAATGTTTCTACAAATACGCAATCGCCTATTGTTGTGTCACCATCTTCCTCTATTTATTGGGTAGGTATTGGAACATTTATAGTCAATGGTATTGTAACAGGTTTTCGGATAAACGCCATGAACAACAGCAGAACTAATCCTCATCCTGCAGGCAATATTACAGTAATCGCCGGCAATGCGCCTCCGGTAATAATTCCTGTATCTCAGGAGCCTGCGCCATAGAGTTATATGCAATTAAAGATAAAAAAATGTTCAATTTTTAATAAAAAAAGAAATTTATGAAATAAATTTTATTAATTATGCCGGTTGCTTTACTGGGTATTGCAACAGCAAATGCTCAAATTAAATTTGGAGCAAAAGCAGGAGTAAATCTTTCTACCTTTACCAATACAGAGGATGCTAAAATGAAATTCGGCTTTCATGCAGGCGGATTTGCCGAATTTATGATTAGCAATCGTATAAGTATCCAACCGGAACTTCTTTATTCAACGCAGGGAGCAATTTATTCGTATTCTTATTCTTATTTGGATGAAAATGAAGAAGATGATATTATAAATGTTGACGTTGATGAAACTATAAACTTAGATTATATCAATTTACCGGTATTATTGAAAGTGAAACTTATAGAAGGACTTAGCCTTGAAGTTGGTCCCCAAATCGGATTTTTACTTTCGGCAAAAAACAAACTTGAAGAAAAAGAAAACGGAGTAAAAGTATTGTCTGAAACAGAAGATATTAAAGATCAATACAAAACGTTTGATGTTACTGCTGTTCTTGGATTGAGTTATACATTTGCCGAAAAATTTATTGCAGGCGTTCGTTACAACTTTGGTTTAACAACAGTTATCAAACAGGCAGAAGAAAATCATAACCCTAAAAACGGTATTATACAAATAAGTTTGGGCTACAAGTTTTAATTTTTTCAAGTTATATAAAGCGAACCGTTTGCAAAGTGAAAATATTAATAAGATGTTAAGTCATCCGTACAAACTGTTTGCGCCATGTCGATTCAGATAATGTTCGGTAGTTGCAATAGATTTATGTCCGAGATGGTCGCGAATATTTATTATCGGTTCGCCCTGTTCGGCGAGCATGGTCGCTCCTGTGTGCTTGAACGAATAAAATTTATATTCAAATGGCATGTTCAATTTTTTGCGAATTTGATTAAATCTGTGGCGAAGATTATTTTCGCCAAGATGCGTCGCTCCGGGCAAATGACTTTTTCCAAATATATAAAAATCTTTGTCATACTCATTTAACTTCCATTCGCGGACAAGATAATCCAAAAAATCATCAGGAATCACAACTTCACGCCTGTGTTTTTTCTTGGCATTGAACGCAAGAACTCGAACCTTGCTGTATTCTTTGCGAAAATCAATGTCGCCTATGCGCAAAAAACGGACTTCGTATCCGGGTCGCAGTCCGCAATAAAATTCAAACCTGCAGGCTAATGCAAGTTGCTTGTCGTATTTGTCCATTTCGGCGATAATTATTTTTAAATCTTCTTTACGTATCCGTTCTGCGCCCATATCCTTAATCAGTTTATTTTCGGGCAAACTGTGAACAGGATTATTGCGCAAGCCATTTTGTTTGATAATAAAATTAAAAAACGCAATTAATATTTCAATATACGAATTATATGTTTGCTTTGTCAGATGCCGTTCGTTGCGCAGATATGTAAAAAATTCAATGATTTTCGGATTGTCAATCGCAGTTATATCAAGGCTTGAATATTTATGCGCATTAATCCACATGCGAAATACACGACAGCGACTTATATATGTAGAAATGGTTTCGCTGCTAAGCCTCGACAATTTTATTTCTTCGCTGATATAACGAGACAACCAGTAACCGACAGTAAAGTTTGATTCGACGGTTCGCTTATATATTCGGGCATAGTTTGAATACATCGTTTGGTCTTCGTAAACAACGCTCGCCGTGTCGTTAAAGATAGTCCAGCCGTTTGACAGTTTTTGCTGTAAATCGGCAATAATTTTATTTGCAAACGAATAGCGTTCGGCTGCCGTTTTTAAAGAATTAATATTGATATTCTCAAATAATTCTACACGTCGCCGTTCCATATTATCTGTTTTCGGATTGCGTTGCGACAACTCTACAAACCATTTTTTTGTTGTATTTCCCTTTCTGTTACACAGGCGCGGATAGATTAAATTTTTTTTCTGCGCATATTCTTTAATTTTTTACGCGCAGGGTGTTATAACTGTATCTTATTTTTTTAGATACAAATACACTTTTCAACATGTTTGTTTTCAGCGTATTACGGTATTGTGGAGATGGCGAGAGTCGAACTCGCGTCCAAACAATGCACCCAAATGTTTTCTACACGTTTAGTTTTCTTTGGCTTTTCGTGAATAAATCAGGTAGAAAACAACCAAATTCATTCCTTATCCTTTAAAATTTCGTTTGCACTTAAAGGAATCGTACAAATTATCCTCAAATGAATGAAACCCCGTATGTCATGCAGTTAAGAGGCGGAATTGCATGACAGGATTCTCGTTTCAGCTCACCTTGTGTGCCGAAATAAAGCAGATTTACTTTGTAAATCACGCAGCGAGTGCAAAATTTTCTTCGCCGTTTAAGGCTTGAGTGTCGGGATTAACGAGCCGCCATCTCAGCGCTCGACGTGCTTACATTCCGGAATCAATTGCTGTCAAAACCAAAACATCCCCGAAATATGCTGCAAAGGTAATTATTTTTTTAATAAAACCTGTAATTTTTTATTTTATAACCGTAACGTTTTCCAAAATCACGTCTGTCGAAATAAATTCATCTTTTACCGGTTCTTCTTTTGAATAGTCGGTACTCAAATATTTTTTGTTATCATCGGCAAAAACTGTAGTTACTATGCTGTCGCTGCCGAGCATATTTTGCACTTTTATTGCTCCTATAAAATTTCCTCCCGACGATATGCCAACGCCCAAACCTAATGTTCGTGCAAGTTTTTGAGCCATTATAATAGCATCTCCATCATCTGCCTGAATTATTTCGTCGAGCTGGTCTAATTTTACAATTGATGGAATAAATTCATCCGAAATTCCCTGAATACGGTGTTTGCCTACTTTATGTCCTGTGCTTAATGTAGGTGAATTAAGCGGTTCGAGAGGATATATTTTTATATTGCCGTTTATGTCTTTTAGAAAACTGCCAACTCCCATAATTGTTCCTCCCGTACCGACTCCGGCGACAAAAGCATCCGGTGTTAATCCAAGTTTAAGCAGTTGTTCTGCTATTTCATATCCTGTAGTTTGTGAATGTGCTTCGCAATTTCTGCTGTTATCAAACTGACAGGGAAGAAAAACCTTTTCATGTTGTTCTTTTTTAGCCTTTTGCGTCATTTCTATACTTCCGATAAATCCGCCTTCGTCTTTTGTTACAAGTCTGATATTTGCGCCGAAACTTCGTATAATATTAATTCGTTCCACACTCATCCAGTCTGGCATAAAAATAGTTATGTCATGTCCCAATGCTCTACCCAAAGCCGAAAAAGAAATTCCCGTATTTCCGCTTGTCGCTTCCATGATATGCATGTCTGGCAACAATTCTCCAGATTTACATGCTTTTTCCAAAATATAATAAGCAATACGGTCTTTTATGCTTCCCGTATAGTTATAATATTCAGCCTTAGCAAAAATTGTGCGTGGTTTGTGTTTATATTTATAGTTTATTTTCAACATTGGAGTATTTCCAATCATTGATTTCAAACCAAGTAATCGTGTTTTATATTCGGCATCTTTCATTTTGTCATTAAATTTTCCACAAATGTATGAATTTATTTTGTAATACAAAAATCTAATATGAAAATAATCCGATATTTTATAAAATACAGAAAAGATGCTAATATTTAAATCAATAATTATCAATCAATATTTTTTATGAGTATGAATAAATTTTATCACAAAATTTTTATTAACAAAAACAGGTGGTGATTCAAAAAGTATGCTACCCTAATAATACATTATACATATCCCCAATTGATATAAAAGAAAGTTAAATTAAAAACCTTGATGTGATTACGTATAATTTTAGAAAAACAGCAGGTTTTTCTAAAAACGCGTCTGATACGGTGTCTTAACCGGCAATTATTCCCCTCAATGCCCACCGCGTGTTTTTTTTCAATTATATGATTATCTGCCTGAAAAGCAATAATAAAACTTTCCCAGTTATCTGAACAGATACAATCATAGCTAACTCCGGAAGCTATGAGTCTTTTTCTTAATTTCATGGCTGTCTTTAAGTCTCTCTTCCCCCAAACAAAGGATACTATTTC
>JAISOH010000185.1 GCA_031275825.1 Prevotellaceae bacterium
GCGGCTGCCTGTTGGAGTAATCGAACAGAGACCCCGTTTGCAAAGTGACCGGTGTTACTTGCCCGATTGGGCATAAGCACACAAACATGAATTAATGCCTGTCCGAAACAATGGACAGACCAAGCTCGCAGGGGAAAATCGAAAGCATTAGGCGGAACAATGTCTTTTAGTGCGCTATTTGATAGAATTTATAGGGGAAAGGTACATGAAATTTTCCATATTCGCACAGGCGAAAAAATTCATGCAAAATTTACAGATGGAAAATATTCAGTGCGTTACGCAGAAAGAATTATAAACATGTTCGGGATTAATTTTAAATTAATCCAAAAATATCATACCTTTGTACTCTCAAAACTTATAATTTATAATTAAATATAAAATGAACAGTAATTTAATACAGGCAACCGATTATGCAAAACATTTGGAACGCATGAATGTGTCTATTTTTTCGAGCGTTGAGGTTGCATCAAAATTAGTTGCAAAAGAAATAGCAAAAATAATAATTGAAAAAAATGATAAAAAAGAAAACTGCGTATTGGGTTTGCCTGCAGGCTCTACGCCCGTGCAAATTTACAACGCGCTTGTAGATATTCACAAATCTCAAAAATTAAGTTTCAAAAATGTTGTGGTTTTCAATACGGACGAATTTTACCCGATTGATACCAATTCGTTGCAAAGCAGATATCGATACATGTATGAATACTTATTCGACCATGTTGATATTCGGAAAGAAAATATTCACTTGTTTGATGGAAGAATATCGAAAGAAAACATAGCCGACTTTTGCTGTAATTTTGAAAAGGAAATAGAAAAAGCAGGCGGAATTGATATTCAAATTTTAGGCGTTGATGGAGCAGGACAAATAGGAGCAAACGAACCGGGCTCGGCAATAAATTCGCGTACACGCGTATTGTCGCTCAACACTTCTACGCGAATAGGCAAAGCAAGCGATTTTTACGGAGAAGAAAACGTTCCGCTGTATTGTTTTACCATGGGATTAGGCACCATATTGAGCGCAAAAAAAATATTGCTGATAGCATGGGGCGAAGCAAAAGCAAAAATAATTCAGCGTCTTGTCGAAGAAAAACAAAGCGACCTTGTTCCTGCTTCCTGCCTGCAAAGTCATCCCAATGTGAATGTAATAATTGACGAAGCGGCAGCAGCGTATCTTACTCGTATACGAACTCCATGGCTTGTAGGAAACTGTAAATGGAGCGACAGGATGGTAAAACGCGCCGTATTCTGGCTTTGTGAAAAAGTGAACAAGCCTGTTCTTAAACTTACTTCTTATGATTATAACAACAACGGTATGAACGACTTAATTACCGAACGCGGAACAGCGTACGATATAAACATAAAAGTGTTCAACGAATTGCAGCATACAATAACAGGATGGCCCGGCGGCAAACCAAATGCTGATGATTCCACACGTCCCGAACGTGCAAAACCTTATCCTAAACGGGTTATAATATTCAGTCCGCACCCCGATGATGATGTAATTTCCATGGGAGGAACACTGGCTCGCCTTTCAGAACAGAAACACGACGTGCACGTTGCATATCAAACATCTGGAAGCATTGCCGTTGCCGACGATGAAGCCGTTCGCTTCCTTGATTTTGTTCGCGATTATGCGCAAATATACAAACAGGATACAAACGTTGCAGAAAAATCATATACGGATGCGGTAAATATTTTGAAAGAAAAAAAACCGGGAGAATCCGATTGCGATGATGTTCGTGAAATAAAAGCCGCCATCCGTCGCGGTGAAGCAAAGGCGGCTTGCAGATTTCTGAATATTCCCGAAAGCAGAACCCATTTTTTGAATTTGCCTTTTTACGAAACGGGAACTGTCAAGAAAAAACCTATAGGTGAAGAAGATATAAAGATTATTATGGAATTTTTGCAGAAAATAAAACCTCATCAGATTTTTGCGGCAGGCGACCTGTCCGATCCGCACGGAACGCATCGAGTATGCTTTCAGGCAATTGAAGAAGCATTAAAACGTTTGAAAAACGAACCATGGATAAAAGATTGCAGAGTTTGGCTGTATCGGGGAGCCTGGCAGGAATGGGACATTGCAGAAGCAGAAATGGCTGTGCCTTTAAGCCCTAATGAAGTGATTATTAAACGCCTTGCAATTTACAAACATCAATCGCAAAAAGACCGTCCGCTGTTTCCCGGAACAGACTTGCGCGAATTTTGGATGCGCGCCGAGCAGCGAAATGAAAATACGGCAAAACTTTTTGATAAATTAGGTATGGCAGAATATCAGGCAATAGAATTGTTTGTGCAATATAAACTTGATGAACAGTAATATTAATTAATATTTAATAAAAGAAATAATGTTTCAAATGGAGAACGCTGTGAAACCTTTGCATCAACAAAATTGTCGAATAATATTGTTTATACAATATTAAATTTATACAAATACAATGAAAAACATATTAATAACAGGAGGAGCAGGATTTATCGGCTCGCATGTTGTACGTCTTTTTGTAAACAAATATCCCGAATATAAAATTGTGAATCTGGATAAACTTACCTATGCCGGAAATCTTGAAAATTTGAAAGACATAGAAAATGTATCCAATTATGCTTTTGTAAAAGCAGATATTTGTGATTTTGAATCAGTTTCAAACGTTTTTGCCAAATATAGTATTAATGGCGTTTTACATTTGGCTGCCGAAAGCCACGTTGACCGAAGCATAAAAGACCCTTTTACTTTTGCAAAAACAAACATTTTGGGAACATTATCCCTGCTTCAGGCGGCAAAAGAATGCTGGAAAGAAAATTACAGCGATAAATTATTTCATCATATTTCAACCGATGAAGTATATGGAGCATTGCAGTTTGATGAAACATTATTTACCGAACAGACAAAATATAATCCTCATTCGCCTTATTCGGCAAGCAAGGCAGGCAGCGACCATTTTGTACGCGCATTTCACAATACCTACGGTTTGCCTGTTGTGATAACAAACTGCTCAAACAATTACGGACCTTATCAATTTCCCGAAAAATTAATACCTCTTTTTATAAACAATATTTGCAACAACAAACCGCTGCCTGTTTACGGAAAAGGAGAAAATGTGCGTGACTGGCTTTACGTGATTGACCACGCTCGCGCAATCGACCTTATATTTCATAAAGGCAGAACAGGTGAAACATACAATATCGGCGGTTTCAACGAATGGAAAAATATTGATTTGATAAAAGTAATTATTAAAACTGTTGATAAATTTCTGGGACGCGCCGAAGGCGAATCCGAAAAACTCATAACTTACGTAACCGACAGAGCCGGACACGATTTACGCTATGCAATAGACTCATCGAAACTTAAAAACGAACTTGGCTGGCAACCATCATTGCAATTTGAAGAAGGAATAGAAAAAACAGTCAAATGGTATCTCGAAAACCGGCAATGGCTTGATAATGTTACATCAGGCGCTTATAAGCAATATTATGAGGAATATTACGAATACAGAGATAAAAAATAAGTTATGCATTATTTATAAATAAAGAATTTAATATTATTAATGGCTAATTACAGGCTGAAATTATATAAATCAGACCTTATTTCTGCTTTACTGTTCGTAAAGACTGCAAGTATTAGCGCATCATTGCGGTGAAGCAATCCGGATGATTTTAAATTTGCTTAAAATTAAAAATAAAATCAGCACATCATTGTTTTATGCAACGATGTGCTGAATGTATTCTTTTGGTTTTATACCGTTACAAAATTCAATTTTAGGGCATTTGCAAAATTTCCCCGTTATCTTCAACAATTTTCTTAATCCAAAATTCAGGTAATTGAGGCCATTCCGGAGCTGATGGATAGCCATCTTCGGTACGTTCAAATTTTCCATCTTTTTCTTTTTTCACATTGCCGTCGATGTATTTTACGAGCAGATAACTGTCAAGCGCTTTCCATCTGTCAAACATTTCATGAGCGCGTTTCAGTGAAAATTCGGTTATAATGCTTATTGCTTTTTCGGGACTTTCGGCATAAACGGCGCTTGCTTTTTTGTCAATTTCTTCAATCAGTTTTTCGGATTCGCCTTCAAACTGTTTTTGAACTTTCAGCACTTCTTCGCTTAACCTGTCGTAGCGTGAATATACAAAATTTGTTACTCTGTTGAACAGCCAAAATGCCGATTTGTCGGAATATGTAAGCAAATCGCCGTTGCCTACGGCAAAAACTTCCGGCACTTCCGTTATTCCGCAATATATTGGAGCGAGGCATGATGTGGATGCATCGTCAACGGCAAACCATAAAATTCCTCCTACGGGCGCAGGCAGCCACGAACGTCCTTCGGCTATAAACCAGAATCCTGTTTGCTGTGTTGCCGTTGCGCGTTCGTGCAGATATTTTTTACCTTCAAATTCAAATTCCATGGGACGCCAGCGATAAGGACACTTAAACGGTCCTGCTCCAATGTCTGTGGTCATATCCATTTTTGTACCTTCGTAATGGTCGCGCATGGCAATTTTTACATCGTCCAGCGATAATTTTCTGTCGGGTTTAATATAGAGTGGCATGCGATTTTTAAGATTATGACCCAGAGCATAATCCTGATATTGCCACATCGAACTGTTTACCTGTTTGAAAAATGACCATACACGAGCTTCGCAGTAGCGCGCTGCACCGAAATCAAGAGGAGCGTATGTATCCGAAAAACTGAATTCGGCGTCCGTTCCGCTGAAATAGCCTGCCTTGCGTGCAAACGAAATTACGTCTTCGGCATAAACATATTCTATTGCAGGGTCAAATATTTTATCAATATTTTTTGAAGATATGGAATTTTTTACCTTTTTGCCTTCAAGCGGGAATGTGGTTATGCGTGCGTGATTTGCATGTCCCGAAACGTATCCGTCGGGAATACGCACGGCAACCCAGACAGCGCCTTTGTCATCTTTGCCTTTGCCAATCATTTCGAGAATCCAGACTTCATTAGGGTCGCTTATTGAGAATGATTCTCCTTCGGAAGCGTAGCCGTAAACAGTCAAAAGTTCGCAAATGGTTTTGATGGCTTCTCGGGCATTGCGCGAGCGTTGAAGCGCAATATACATAAGGCTTCCGTAATCAACAATTCCGCTGCCTGCAAGTTCGTGCCGCCCGCCGTAGGTTGTTTCTCCTATTGCAAGCGCATGTTCGTTCATGTTTCCTGTTACGCGGTAAGTTTCGGCAGCCTGAGCTATTTCTCCGAGATATTTTCTTGAATCCCATTCGTAAATTTTAAGCATCGTGCCTGCGGGATATTTTGCCGCCGCCCAAAAATATAATTCTCCGTATAAGACGTGAGAGTCAGCGCTGTACGAGATAAACGTAGAACCTGTTACCGATGCGCCTTTTGTTACCAGAAAATTTGTACAAGCCTGTGTGTGGTTGTAATTAATCGACAAAATAATTGCGATAATGATTGTAATAATATTTCTTTTCATATTTTTTATTTTTAAAGCGCAAATTTATACTAAATTTTTGAATAATTAAAACTGACTGAAAAAAAAATGTAATGTTGATTAAAATCAGTGAAATAATCGCTCTTACAAAAACAGCGCAATGTTAAATATGGTTAAAGTGAGGGTTTTGTTGCATCATTTGGGCATGTTTTTGCATCTATATAGTAAATGACCGAAATTAATAAAATAATATTAAATATAACAAAAAATAAAAAATATGAAAAACAAATTAAAAAATTCATTAATTTTAATACGGCTTTTTACTGCTGTAATGCTTTTTGCATCTTGTTCTGACGACAAGATGGCTGAACCTGTTGAACCGGTTATAGACCCCTTAGACCCTGTTCTGAAAATAGAATTTCAAAGTTTTCCAAGCGGACGCGACTGGACAAATTTACAGACAGGCGATATTGTTACTTTCGGTTACACTGTTGAAAATATCGACAGTATTGACAATACTTATGAAATTGCGGCTGTCGGCAGCAATGCAATTTTTCATCAAATCCAAAACACTGATTTTGCGCTTGTAAAGAAAAATACAGGACTGATTCCTTATTATAATCTGATTGCTGTTGTTGACAATTTAAGTCAAACAGGAACTTTTTTGCTTCGTATTCTCAAACCCGGAAATTTTCATCTTAACTTTGCATTAAACAAAATTGAAAACGGAGTTAAAACGCCTGTTGCCGTTTCCGGCGAAATACAGTTTAACGCTGTGCGTATTGTGGCTTACACTTACGACTATCTTATAGAAGAAGGCGGCTGGTTTTCACACGGAAAGTATAATTACTGTCATAAACTTTATATGGATACAGGAAATCAGCAATACGACAATCAATATCTGGGAGGCTTGAACTATGTGATTAATTTTAAAAATTCAAGAAATCAAAACCAGAGTTTCAGTCCTGAATTTACAAACTTTGTACCGAAAGTCAATATTGATTTATATGACATACAAACCTTTGAAGGCGGCAGCTCTCCCGGAGTTATAGTTACTGTTATAGATAAAATCAGTTTTGTTAAGATTATAAATGGGAATACTTCTTACATCGACTACAAAAATATTACGGTAACCAGCATGGGAGGACAAAATGCATGGGGACCGAATGGAAATCCCAATCCGTAAAAATAATATAAATTTTAACATATTAATCAATTTTACTAATTTTAATTTAAAAAAAATGAAAAAATTAAACAAAAAAATCAAATTTGCAGCGCTGATGGCAGCAATAACAGTATTTGCATCGGCATGCAGTAAAGACAACACTGAAGACGCTTTAAAGCCAGTTCAGTTTGAAAATGACCCGCGCGGCGAAATTTCGGCTCAAACAACAGGAGCTACCGCGCAAGACCCCGTTACAGGTCAAATATTGAAAGAATATGCCGTTACCTACGAAAAATCCAGCCAGTTTAGCGAGGCTGATTTGATAAAAGGCGATGGCATAGAGAGAACTTTGCTTTATCCGGCAAGTATTTTAAGAGGTTCTTCCTTTATGCAGGGACAGTACGACCCTTTAGTACTGGCAAACAGTTTCAAGCCCGTTACAGTTTTTTTTGATATAAAAGGAGTATCAACTATAAGAGTAGAAAATGTTTATCCCAGCGGCAGCGGAATTAACGAGGCTATTAATACATTATTGACCCAAAATGATGCTCTTATTCCAAGCTCTTATATCGGAGCCAACTATACGTATGAATGTGATTCGGTTTCCACTTCCGAAAGTTTTAAGAAAACTATCAATATTCACGCAAAGCGGATGTTTTGAGTATAGTAAAAGCCGAATTCAACTACGAAAATTCGCAATCTACCACTAATGATGAAAAATATGTGCTGATAAAACTGAAACAGTATATATATTCGGTAGGTATTGATCCATTGTACGAATGGGTTGAGGGCGGACTGGTTGCAAGCCAGTGCGGCGAATACGAGCCTGTTTACATAAGCAGCGTAAATTACGGCAGAGTGGCTTATTTGCTTATTCAAACCAAAGCCACCACAGCCGAAACAAAAAAAATGGTTAATGCTTCGGTAGAACTGTCGGTAGGAGGCATAGGAGGAAGTGCAAATTATGCCTACAATCAGGAATTCAAAAAACTGTTTAACGAAAGCAAAATCAAAGTATCTGTACTGGGTGGACCTGCTACGGTTGTTACCGGATATGACGGTTTTATTGCTTACATGAAAAATATGGAAGGTTTAACAATTACATCCAAGCCCATATCGTTTACGGTAAGAAGGTTAAAAGACAATACGCAGGTAGATATTGTAAATTATTACACAGACATAATAAAGGAATACCGACCATAAATTATATATATTTAATTAATAAAAACAAAAAAGCATGTGCAGTTTTATACCGCACTGCTTTTTACATAAACAGAACACAAAAATGTGAAAAAAAATCTTAAAATTGCAGTATTGTTACTGTCTGTTTTTTCAATGGCATTTTTTAATAATTCATGCAGCAAGAACCTGTATTTATCGGGAAATTTTCGAGCATACAGCCAAAACCACAGAACCGTAGCGATAGTTCCTCCAATTATTGCATACAATTCTGCCAGAGTGGGAATTGCCGGTTATGCAAGCAGCGAAGAAATTAACAGAGAAAGTTTGAATCTTCAGAATGAACTGTACAACAGGCTGCTTATACAAACGACAGCAAAAAAACCTGTTCTTATTAATTTTCAGGATATAGCAGTAACCAATGATTTACTGAAACAAAATGGCTTAACAGCCGACAATTTGAGAAATGTTTCTATCGCCGATTTGCTGAAAATATTAAAAGCAGATGCCATTTTAATTACTCGGGTCGATAAAGAAATGATAATAAACGAAAAAGCAAGCGAGTTATATAAAATAGGAAAAGCGGCAGCAGAAATCATAGGTAAAAAAACCGTTGGCAATTCTGCCGAATCAATGAGTATGGGAAAGGTAAAAATAAACAGTTCGCTTTACAATTTTCAAAACAGTGAACTTTTATGGAAAACATGGAACGAATATAATATTTCGGTAAATCAATCAACAGAAATTATCTTTTCAAAATATACAACCGGTTGCAGCAAGGGATTTCCATATAGAGATTAATAATTCATTGACAGTTTGACTGTCTGTAATTTAATGATTTTAAAAATTGTGATTATCCTGAAAAAATCCTCAATACATATTCGGCTGTATCGGCGAGATTTTGCTGATATTAAACAGTAAGCCTTTAACAGTCAATTTTTATCTGCTGTGTGTAATTCGGAAAATTTCGCATATATTTGCAATGTTATTCAGCAAGAACGGTTTTGTTCATCGCTTTGTAATTGATTGTTGCCGATAATTACAAAATCACAAAACAAATTTCGGTCAATGACATGAACATCTGTTGTTTGTTAATAATTAAACAGTTTTTAAATATTAAAATTATGCTATATCCGTTAAAATTTTATCCGATATACAAAAATTACATTTGGGGAGGGAAAAAACTTTCCGAATTGAAAAATAATAATACAGAAAAAAATAAGCAGATAAGCGAATCGTGGGAACTGTCGGCAGTAAGCGGTAATATTTCGGTTGTTGCAAACGGATTTTTAGCAGGAAATAACCTGCAGGAACTTATCGAAATTTATATGGGCGATTTGGTTGGCGAATCGGTTTACGAAAAATACGGAATAGAGTTTCCGCTGCTGCTGAAATTTATCGATGCCGCACAGCCGCTGTCGGTACAGGTACATCCCTGTGATGAAATTGCCTTGAAACGTCATAACGCTTACGGCAAAGAAGAAATGTGGTATATTATCGAAGCCGGAAACGATGCCGAACTCTGTTTGGGTTTTAATCAGGATATTAACAGTGAAATATTAAAAAAATCCTTACTTGACAAAAACTTGCCCGATTTTTTGAATTTTGAAAAGATTAAAACCGGAAATGTGTTTGAGGTGCCACCGGGGCGAATACATGCAATAGGAAAAAATATTTTGCTTGCCGAAGTTCAGAACACATCCGACATTACATACCGTATCTACGACTGGGGACGCGAATACGATGCAAAAACAGCGCGCCAAATGCATATTGACATGGCTTTGGATGTTATAGATTACAATTCATACAGTAAATATAAAACCGAATATGAAATCAAAAAAAACAACTGCTCGGATATTTGTCGAAACAGTCATTTTTCGGTTAAAACAGTTGATTTCGACAGTGCTATAATTCGCAATTATGTTGCCGGCGATTCGTTTACAGCTTACATGTGCGTGGATGGCGATTCCGTTTTGGAATGTAAGAGCAAAAGAGAAACGCTGGCAAAATGCGAAACAGTTCTTATACCTGCCGAAATTGATGAAATAAAATTAATTCCCAACCGGCATACGCGTTTACTTGAAATATCAATGTAATAATTTACAATTATCAAAATAAAAATGGATTTACATGAAAATAAACATAAAGAATATACGTTGAACGGGTTTGATGTATTTATAAGCAATTGTAATGTGCCGGCATCCGAAGACCTGCTACCAGTAAAGCGCACTTTTCACATCGCAGAAAGCAGTTTGTCGGATTTCACTCGTGAAAATGGAACTCCGTTTATTTTACATGCCATAGAAGTTGCAAAAATCATAATCAACGAGTTGGGATTATCGTCAACATCGGTAATTGCAATGTTTTTGCACGAAGCAATTTCAAAATCAAAAACAGAAATCGATATAAAACCTTTTGGCGATGAAATTCAGCGCATTGTTGAAGGATTAAACAAAATATCAAAAATTGACATAAAAGCGACAAGTTTACAGGTTGATAATTTCAGAAAACTTATAGTATCATATTCGAGCGACCCGCGCGTAACTCTTATAAAACTTGCCGACCGTCTTGAAATAATGCGCTCGTTATCGTTTTTTACTCCGACCAAACAAATGCAAAAAGCAACCGAAACGATGTTGCTGTATGCGCCCCTGTCGCATCAGTTGGGATTATATAATTTGAAAGGAGAACTTGAAAATCTGGCATTTAAATATCTTGATGCTGCAGCCTGCCGGCTTGTAACAAATAAGTTGAAAAGCACAACCGCAGAACGCGAAAAATTTATCAAAAATTTTTTGATGCCGATAGAAAACGAACTGAAAAAAGCCGGATTTAAATACGAAATCAAAAGCCGCACAAAAACAGCATATTCCGTTTGGCGTAAAATGCAGGCTCAACAGGTAAGTTTTGAAAACATATACGATGTTTTTGCAATTCGTATAATTCTTGATTCGGAATTTGAAAACGAAAAATCCGATTGCTGGGCGGTGTATTCTATTGTTGCAAATATTTACGAACCTGATACTAATCGTTTTCGCGACTGGATTTCACGACCGAAATACACAGGCTATGAATCGCTTCATACAACAGTTTCAACGGCAGACGGAAAATTTGTGGAAGTGCAAATCCGCACCCGCCGCATGGATGAAATTGCCGAAAAGGGAGCTGCCGCACACTGGAAATACAAAGGCGTAAAACAGGTGCAAAGCGTAGAAAACTGGCTCAATACCGTGCGCAACCTTTTGGAAACATCGCAAATTGAAACAACCGAAAATGTTAATAAAATAAATGAAACCGAAATTTTTGTTTTTACTCCCGCCGGCGATTTGCGCCGTTTGCCAAAAGGAGCAACCGTACTCGACTTTGCTTTTGATATTCATACAAATATCGGCGCACGTTGCGTTGGCGCGCGTATAAACGGTAAAAATGCAACCATACGCGAACAGATTCAAACAGGAGATACGGTAGAAGTTTTAACATCAAAAAATCAGGAACCTAAAGCCGACTGGCTCAATTTTGTTATATCATCAAAAGCGAAATCACGAATACGGGCAAAATTGAATGAAGAAGAAGCCAAACTTGCAAGGCTTGGAAAAGAAATAATCGAACGCCGACTGAAAAACTGGAAACTGTCAACCTTTGAAGAAACAGTAACAGCGCTCACAAAATATTATAAACTAAAGCAGGGAACAGATTTTTACGCTTTGATAGGAAGCGGGAAAATAAATTTTCCGGAAATAAAAGAAGTATTGCAAAAACTGTATGCCGAACCCGATAAAAAAAATACCGATACTGCCGAAACAAAACAAATTTCAAAGCAGCAAAAAACATCCGCCAGCAGCGATTATTTGATAATAGATGAACGCCTGAGCGGATTAAGTTACCATTTGGCAAAATGCTGCAATCCCATAAAAGGCGATGATATTTTTGGCTTTGTAACGGTAAATTCGGGAATAACTATTCACACTATTACCTGTCAAAATGCAACCCGATTGCTTGATAAATTTCCTTACAGAGCGTTAAAGGCAAAATGGAAAGAAGGAAACGAAGGCTCTTTTATTGCAACAATCAAACTTACAGGTAATGACGAAATAGGAATTTTGAACAGAATTACCGAAACATTGCAGCAAATAAATGTGCATATACGTTCGATAAACATATCATCTCAAAAAGGAGAATTTAACGGAAAAGTACAAATATCAATATCAAGCGCAAAATTTTTAGACCACGTACTGCATCGTTTGATGCAAATAAAAGGAATACAGAAAGTACAGCGAATTAATCAATAAACAGTTGACATTCAATAACTGTTCAAATTATTTATTATATAGTCGCTCCTTACGAATCAAAATCAGCAAATGACAAGACATTAAAATTTTATGCCGGCTACTCTTGATTATTTTGGAAAAAACAGATAAATGTAAAAACAAAAGCTTATTAGCAGGTAAAACGGGCATAGACTTCGCAGGCGGGGTAACCCGCTCGGCGAAGATGGCGTTAAAACAGAATACCATCAAGCACAGCGAGACATTATCCTGTTAGCCATCGAGACGTTTAGCGGATCGCCGAGAAGTCCGCCCTTGACTTTTTGGTTACTTTTGTATCAAGACAAAAGTAACAGAGAAAATTGCTTACTTCCTTGTGTTAAGAAAAAAATCCTGTTCATATTTTACCGAATTTTAATCTCTACAAGATTTGATTTTGAAAATTTGGAATAAAAAAGGCTCGCAACGTAATTTCAGTTAGCAAATTTGTTTGTTACAAAATAATTTCATATTTTTACGCCGAATAATTAAATGAATACGCCATGAAAACCTGTATGAAACTTGCCCGAAACGGCACAAAACAAAGGCTCTTGCAATAGAAACGAGAGCCGCAAAAAGTTTTCTTGTTCGCTTAACAGCAAAAAATAAGAGCATATAATGTTAAAAATCAAAAACAATATAATAAAATCAATTTTACAAACCACAGCGTTACTGCCTGTTTTGGCAGGAATGCTTGCCTGCGGAAAGGAAGAAGATAATGAGTTGCAAAACTGTAAATAAATATAGCGGGAACACATCCCAACGCTTGGGAAGACATCCTGCCGGTGGCGGGAACACATCCCAACGCTTGGGAACATATCTCACCAGTGGCATGAACACATCCCAACGCTTGGGAAGACATCCTGCCAATGGCGGGAACACATTCCAACGCTTGGGAAAACATCCTGCCGGTGGCGGGAACACATCCCAACGCTTGGGAACATGTCCTGCCGGTGGCAGGAAAAAAATTACATCATATAAATAACAATAATATCAATCAATTAAATAACAAAATTATGAAAAAACTAATAACATCAATCACGTTAAGAAATCTCAGAAACAACATGCACTTTGCATTTATGAGAAGTATTTTGGAACTGCTGCAAACAAAGGCGGCAACCGTTACGCACATCAAACAGCAACTGACGGCGTTTGCAGCCGTTGTTGCCGACGAAGACGCAGCGCTGGATATTGTGAAGCGTTACGAACTTACCGAAAACATTCACGCCGAAGACCGCCGCCGCGATACCGCTTTTTACGGCATGCGCGAGATAATTCGCTCGTGTATGCGTCATTTTGACGCCGACAAGCGCGATGCGGCAATACGTCTGGACGCCGTGTTTGAAGATTACAAAAAAACGCCCAAAAAACCGCTGCCCGAAGAAAGCGCCGATATGCACAATCTTATACAGCGGCTCGAAACGTTGACCGCCGACATAGCGCTGCTTGGACTCGCCGATTGGCTAAACGAGATGAAACAGGCAAACAGCAATGTTGTGGCATTTACCGCCTCGCGCGAGTCGGAAGCGGCAGTGCGCGCACAGTTTAAGATGACAGGGATTCGCATTGAAGCCGATGCCGTTTATGCCGAAATAACGGCTCGCCTCGAAGCCGCAGCAACGCTCGAAAGCTCCGACACTTACAAGATCCTGTTTGGCGAAATCAACGCCCGCATAACAGAATACAACACCATTTTAATGCGCGAAAAAGGACTCCGCCAAAGCAACAAAAACAGCGAAAATATTAACGCTTAAAACAAGAAAAGTCATGAAAACAAAAATTTTACAAACAGCAGCGCTATTGCTGATTCTGGCAGGAATGCTTGCCTGCGGGAAAGAGGAGAAAAACACACAAGGCAATGTGCCATATAGACCTTGTGATTGTGATGATAAACCGTTGGCAAACTTGGATTTTCCTTCCGGAGAAGCCTATTTATTTAATGATTCCATTCCGAATGACATGGATTTTCAAATAAGGGACGAGCTCAACCAAGGGCATATTGTGAATTGGATTGTTTATGATAGCGAAACAGACAAAACTTCTCTTACTGTAGGAGAAGGATCTATCCGAAATATTTGTGAAATCTGTAATTATCCCGATTTTGCCAAAGCATGGAGTATTCCTCAAAATGGCTACAAAGTTTATTTTGAGGGGATAACATACGAACCTTGCATTCCGAAAGGCGGAATTGCAACAATTTCTTATTATGATTATATACTAACAGTTCTAAAAAGGAAATAACTATGAAAAAGTTGATTATCATTTTGTGTTTTGGTCTTAGCGTTATTTATGTTAATGGGCAAGACTTTTACATGTATGTGAATGGGACTCAACATTTTTATGAAACCTCTGCAACAAAGATGCTGATACAATCAGAAATGCTTGATACAATAAGTATGAAAAATGCTATACAGGGGAGCATTACGGGGCAAATACAAAGAATTTATCAACTGAACGATAAATTAGCAATGATTGATTTGAAGGATGTATCAAAGGGAACGATATTGAGATTACAAGAACAATGGAATGACCAAGAAAACGTAATTTATACTTCCCCTATATTATTGGACAGCGTAGGTGCTGAAATAGGCGGAATAACCAATCAAGTACTTATAAGGTTAAAGTCTATACAAGATTATTCTTTATTGATAAATAGTATTACAACATACAATATTCAATCTGTTAAACTCTATGACTTTGATGAACGAACATATCTACTAACCATTGATAAAAGCAGCAATAAGGACGCAATGCAAATAGCCAATGAATTATATGAGTCCGGAATGTTCGAATATGCAGAACCTAATTTAATTCATTTCATTAAATTTGAAACAACCGATACTTATTTTTCGGATCAATGGGCGCTTAATAATACAGGTCAGTATGGAGGTACAGCAGGCATAGATATAAAGGCAAATCAGGCTTGGACTATTACTGCCGGTTCACCAGACGTTCGAATTGCCATACTTGATCTTGGCGTTGATTTAATTCACCCTGATTTACAAGCAAACCTGTTAACAGGTTTTGATGCAACAAATGGCAGCGGAAATGGGGCTGCCGTGAATAATCTCCCGCATGGAACAGCTTGTGCCGGAATAGCGGCTGCTGTTGGGAACAATAATGAAGGGATTGCAGGTGTCGCTTATGGATGCAATATATTGCCTGTTCGGATTGCAACAACTAATTCAGGATGGACAACTACAGAATCTCAATATATTGTAAGCGGTATTGATTGGGCAAGAACGAACGGAGCAGGCGTTATTTCAATGTCTTTTACATGTATTGAAACAACTGCATTGAACACTTCAATTTCTAATGCTATTACTTTCGGAAGAAACAATAATGGTTGTGTTCTTGTGGCTGCAACTGGAAATGATAATTTGTCAACAGTTTCCTACCCTGCAAGGCATGCAAATGTAATAGCAGTAGGAGCAAATACCCGAAACGGGCAACGGGCATCTTTTTCAAACTATGGAACAATGTTAGATGTTGTTGCTCCCGGTGTTGATATTTACACTACAGATATACAGGGCAGTTCAGGATATGTTACAGGTGATTATCATGCAAGTTTCAACGGCACGTCTGCCGCCTGCCCACATGTAGCCGGCGTTGCTGCGCTAATTCTTTCCGTCCGTCCCGATTTGACGCAGTCTCAGGTACGGCAGGCTATTGAATCCACCTGCACCAAACTGTCGGGATACAGTTTTTCATCGAACAGCAACCATCCCAACGGCACATGGAACAATCAGGTTGGGCATGGTCTGGTTAATGCCTATGCTGCACTTCAGGCTGTTTTGCCACCCCTTACTATTTCCGGCGCAAGTTCACTTTACAGTTTTCAGCAATCAACTTACACAATAAGCAATTTACCGACAAATACAACAGTAACATGGAGCGGCAGCAGCAATGTAAATATCGTGAGCGGACAGGGAACTTCACAGGTTACTGTTTCAATATGCGGAGGTGAAGAAGCAACATTAACGGCAACGCTTTCGGGCAGTACGATAAATGATACTGTCAGCAAACACATATCTTTATATCAGCCTGAAATGACATTAAAAATTGAAGAAGGTATGGCAACAGTTTCTACCAGCTATCCTTACGCTCAATGTTACGACTGGCATATAGGTTCTGATTTTCAAAACAGCGGACAATTTAACTGTTATGGGACTTCAATGGATGTTTCGCTATTGTCGGGACATACAACAGGCAATATAAGCGTAAGAGCAAAATCAGGTAATTGTTATACTGCATGGCATGACCAATCATTTTATTTTTGGACTCCTGAAATCGGTACAGGTTATTATAATCCGTTACGACCGGAGCCGTTTTATGCTAATTTGGTAGAAAATATTCCCGGTTATGTATCTCATTCTGATATTTTATTTTATTGGTATTTTGACAATACTCTTTTTGATATTACTTATGACCCTTATATAGAATCGCACGACTGGCCATGTGGCGAACATCAATTAAGAGTTGTTGCTCGTTATGATGGAAATATTGAGTCGTATTCAACTCCTGTAGATTTCTGGGGAATGTGTTCAAACAGATATTCAAGCGCCTACTCCGCCGCCTACCCAAACCCTGCCGGCAATGAATTAATTATCGACAGAGAAGAAACAAACAGTAACGGAATAGCAGCAAACGCAATAACAGGAGAACAAAACGCACAGGCTAAA
>JAISOH010000013.1 GCA_031275825.1 Prevotellaceae bacterium
GTCTTTTGCCGGCATGGAACAGATTATTGGGTTTGGAAAGAAAAAACAAAAATTTTGTAATATTCCCCGTTGTAAACAACAAACAAGCCATTTTGGGTTTGGCATATAAATTTTGAAAAATTAATTCTCATACAAAAAGCAGAATAAATTACCGAAATTAAATAAATTTTGAGCATATTACAGGTACTGAAACAGCGTTTGGTCGTCAATCATTAACATAAATTAAAGCAGATATTGCAGAGTAACAGAAGAATTTTTAATCACTCTATTGTTTTTTTTGTAACTTCGCAACCAAATTAATAATTATATTTTGCAAACAATGAAACGAACACAACTGCAGCGCCGATTATTTACATTTTTTGATGTAATGCCGTTTACATTTACGGCGGTTGTATTTGTTATTTTATTTGCTTTTGCATATTCGTACCTTACCGTTAATTACAATCTTGGCGAACTTTCGTCTCAAACTGTATTTGCCGCCGTTGCCGAATATTTGCTGCTGTTTGTTTTTGCGATTGTTATTTTGGGATTTTTCAGCGCTTTGGCTGCTTATATTATTTTTGCCGTACGCATAAGGCAAAATAAAAAATGTTTGCAGATTTTATTTGATATCATCAGCGATAAAAAAAACAGTACGGTAAGTTTGGCAAATCTGAGAATCAACAAATTACTTTTTCCGTTATTCGGCTCTGTAAAGGTTCGTTTTTTGTTTGAAAACAAATTCATAACAAGAAAATATATACTGTCATCAAAAAAGTTCAAATTATTTTCGACCAAAAACTTTGAAACTGACATTATATTCGATTTTCCTGATGTTAAAAATTACGTTTTGGAATCGGTAAAATTTTATTTTGAAGATTATTTTTCATTGTTTTCGTTTTCACTGAACTGCGTTGCAAATGCACAATTTTATATTTTGCCGTCAAACAGAAGCAAACCTGATATTTTTCCCAATCCCGTATCTCAACAAAACACTCAAAACCGCACAAATATTATAAAGCATCTTCCCGGCGAATATTTACATTTCAAAGATTTTGAAAATTCGGATGATGTGCGGCGTATTGTGTGGAAAATATTTGCAAAAAACAGAGAACTGGTTGTGAGAATTCAGGAATTGCGAAATAATTATGCATCGAAATATATGCTGTATGCAAGTTTTTTCAACAACAGGGATTTGTTTTTGCAGACTGATAACTTTTCACGGTTCTTTTTGACTTATTATAAAAATTCTGTTTTCGACATTTATTCCGAAATGAAAAAAAACAGAAAACTTGATACGGGCATTAAGTTTGACCAGACGATAAATGTTGCATCCGAAAGCGAATTGCTGCCGAAAGAAATGTTTGAAATAAGCGCTGCAGAATGGCAAAATAATTTGCCGCCCGACGATTTTTATAAAGTCGGAGATGTATCTTTATTTTGCATCTCCTCGTTTGTATCTGCCGATGATGTTGAAAAACTGTTGAATGTAACAAATAAACTGTCAGTTATTGTTTTTGTAAAACTTGGCGATGCATTGAAATCAAACATACTAAAACTGTTTGCAGAAAATATTTTTATAAAACCAAAACACGGAAGCATGGACGAACTGCGTTTGAAATTTTTATTTTCACCTCTGAGCAAGCGCTTGACGGCAAACGAAAAAAAAATAATTGAACTGCTGAATAAAGGAAATAATACTTTTTACGTTGTATGAAAACAGATAAAAAAAATATATTGACAAAAATACTTTTGCATTTAACATTTCTGTGTATTCCTGCCGTTGCTGCAATTGCAATTGCATTACAGGGATTGAACGAATATTATGCCGTTCTCGACAATCAATGGTTTGTGCAAACGTGTTTTTTCCTTGCAGGAATCTTTATTGCCTGTATTCTGTTTAATTTGCGCCTGCGTTTTTTGCCGGCAACGATTATACTTATTATAATTTTGGCAATTATCAGAGCAATAATTTCAAATATGGAATTATTTGAATTTAACGCATTTTTTTTTCTCGTTAAATTTCAGATATTTTCAGCGCTTTTCGCAGCAGGGTGGATTTGCGGCTGGGGATTTGCGCGGCTAAAAAATTTTTCAATAATATTTGCCGCAATCATAGCAGTTGTCGCAATTTTTATTACCGTTTCAAAATCCGAATTTTCGTTTGCCGGAATATTAAAAATATTTTTACCGATAATTTTATTTGCTTTTTATATTGTTTACACATCATTGGCAATACGTAATGTTACCGCATTTTCACGCGGACGGTTCTTTATTTTTTTGCGTAATCTGTTGGGAATTATCCTTTTGTTTTTACTGATAATGTTTATGGTTGGATTGTTGATGAAATCCGCATTTACCGAAATCGAAAAAACATGGGACAACAAAAATCAAAAAAATGAATTTGATGGCTTGCTTGAACGCAACAGCGACAGTACTTACAAAATGAAAGACAGAATGCGTCCTAATCCCACATTCGGCAAAGGAAAAGACAATCCAGAACCGATGTTTGTTGCATACATAAATAATTATCTCGACGATGAACAGGAAATTCCGAACCCTCTTTATTTTGTTTCGCATTATCTTACAAATTTTGACTCGTTTACCGAAACATTTGAAAAAGATTCCATTATTCCGTACAACGATTTATTTCAAACAGTTCCATCTGAAATTGACCTGTATTTCAGTCAAACGGATACGGCAATAATGAACATTGCTTTAAAAGATACGCTTACAAAAATTGTTGATGCGGATGTGTACAATATTAATATGTCGCCGGAAGAATTTGTTGCTCCGGTAACATCGTTTTTTTGTCAGCCTATTGCTATTGAAAACGATTATAAAACGCAATTTAAATCTGCATATCGAGCAAAATCCGTTGTAAGCGATTTGAACAGCGCATATTTTGTTTATCCATCACGCGACGAACTTTTGCAAATGTATCAACAACAGCGTTACGACATGCTTGCAGCAGTCGAAAACTTTGACGGTTTGCCTGAAATATTTTACAGTTATTATACCAGTTTGCCCGATAATGATTTTATCGACAGTTTGAAAAACCTTACACAAAAAATAACGGCTTATGCTGAAACTCCCGTTGAAAAAATCATTGCAGTTCGCAATCATTTTTTTGCTGTTGACGAATTTGGAGAACCCGTTTTCAAGTACACCGAAAATCCCGGAATACCCGGAATACCCGGAGCATCAAAACTTGCGCATTTTCTTTTTGAATCGCACAAAGGATATTGCGCTCACTTTGCCGGCGTAACACTGTTTATGCTGCGCGCCTGCGGAATTCCGGCTCGATTGACAGTAGGTTTTGCAACTGTTGACAGAAGCGATAAAAACAAAGGCTGGTACTGGTTTTATGAAGATCAGGCTCATGCGTGGGTTCAAATATATTTTCCCAAATTCGGATGGCTTGATTTTGATACGACCATAGGAAACGATGACATGGAAGAATCGCCGCAACCGGACGGAACGCCGCCAATACAAATAAATAAGGCGAATTTTGCAGGCGCAGGAAAAATAATGGCATTGGATACGGTAAATAAACTGATTGACTTTGCTCTGGAAAAAATGACTGTAAACGATAATGAATATATATTTGAAATTCCAAAACAGATTGTTCTTGACATGACTGCGGCAAAAATTTTGCGCGATACTGCGAATTTGAAATTTTCGGAACTTTCGGAAAATAATTCCGGTTTGTCGCTTTCGTTTGACGAAACTTTGAAAAATATTAAACCCTTGCCGAATACGCCAAAAAACGAAGTTTTTGAAATGATTCCAAAACCCGTAAAAATAGATGAATTTAGAACAGATGCAGATAAAGACGGCAAAACAGAAAAAGAAAAATCAAATATTGATAACGGTTTACAAAAAAAAGATGCAAAAAAAATCCCGATTTTTGTTATTTACATAATTATTTTTGTTACGATATTGATTTTTATTATGCTGCTGCCATACATAATTTTCAAATATTATAAATATAAGGCAAAATTAAAAGGAAAAAATGTTAATATTTTTTATGTCTATAAAACATCAATGTTTTTGCTAAATCAATTACGCTGCGAACGGAAGAATTTAACTCCGCTGCAATTCGCATCAGTTATTGCAGACAAAAAATATGAAACCGAGTTTGAAAAATTTATGATGATATTTTTGCAATTCAAATATTCGGATATGGAAATTACATCGGATGAAAAAGAATTTGTAAACGGTTTTTATTGCAGTTTAAAAAATAAAATATGCAAAAAACACAGTAAAATAGAATTGATTAAAAGATTTTTGAATATAAAGCAAACACTAAAATTTTATATAAATAATTATGGAACAACAAAATGAAACGATTGAACAAAACAGTAAACAATCACAGATGACAGGCAAAATAAAATTGCTGATTGACAATATTGAAACCGTAATAAAAGGCAAACGTAACAAAATTGAAATGATTGTAAGCGTACTTTTGGCTCGCGGGCATGTTTTGCTCGAAGACAATCCGGGAACGGGAAAAACATTGCTGGCTCGGACTTTATCTCAAT
The DNA here is from genome assembly GCA_031275825.1 of Prevotellaceae bacterium. GTDB lineage: Bacteria > Bacteroidota > Bacteroidia > Bacteroidales > UBA932 > JAIRKV01. The sequence continues at coordinate 4,524 of JAISOH010000013.1, forward strand.
CAATATCAACAAACAATACAAAAGGTTTGCAATTTAAACGAATTCAGTTTACACCTGATTTGCTTCCCATGGATTTGATAGGTTCTCATATTTTTGACGATACAAAAAAAGATTTCATCTTCAAAAAAGGACCTTTATTTTGCAATGTTATGTTGGCAGACGAAATCAACCGCGCCTCGCCGAAAGTACAGTCGGCATTACTCGAAAGCATGGCTGAAAGCCAGATAAGTATTGGAGATTTGACTTATAAACTTCAAGATTTGTTTTTTGTTATTGCAACTCAAAATCCTGTTGAAATCGAAGGAACCTATCCGCTTCCCGAAGCGCAGCTCGACAGGTTTTTTATGAAACTCTCGCTTGATTATGTTGACGACGAAACCGAAGCCGATATTTATCGCAATTATTTGAAAATTGATGAAAATTTACATGCTGTAAAACAGGTTTTGAACTTGAAAGACATCTTGGAACTGCAATCCGAAACAGATAAAATTTACGTTCACGACGAAATAGTAGCATCTGTCAGAAATATTGTTACAGGCACGCGCAGCGATACAAATATTTTACTGCCCTGTTCAACGCGTAGCGGAATAATATTTATAAAATGCCTGAAAGCATTTGCTATTGTAAACGACAGAACGTTTGTAATTGAAGACGATATAAAAACGCTTGCTCATCCGGTACTTCATCATCGAATTATTTTCAAAAACAACGATGCGCGCAAAAAAGCGCTGAACAGCCTTGTTGATAAGGAAATTACGCGACTTGCAAAATTGAGGATAAATAATGAAAATGAACGACTTGAAGTTGAGTAACTATTAAAATAAGAAAAGAAAATGAATATTGCAGGCAAAATAGCAGGCATAAAATACAAGATTTTTCTCGAAGAAAAATTGAAAAGCGTTGATATTAGAGATTTTAATATCAATGAAAGCCCTGCGTATTGTCTTGTGAAAAACGGCGATAATGCTTTTGCCGCTTCAAAATGGGTGTCGCCGAAACGCACTTGCTCGTACCCTTACGAGAAAGTTTATAATACGCTGAATTTCAG
>JAISOH010000014.1 GCA_031275825.1 Prevotellaceae bacterium
CTCCAAATGAGACTTTTCTTCTTCAGACAGTGTTACTTTGTACTTTTTCATTGCTGTTTTTTTGAATGCAAAGATACAACATTTTTAAGACTTTCTAAATATGACACGACACTAGCAACTTGAATTAATTAATAATGAAAACATCATTGCAGGTAGGGACAAAACACGTTTTGCCCAAGAAAATAATTAACAATGAAAAAAACAATAGACCTCTTGCGAAACTAACAAATCAATTCGAGATTACAAATAGCAGCAATAAGGTTGAACCTCAAACCGAATCGTTTACGCCGGTTTCGGTAACATTCGGACAGTATGCGGAACCGTTTGACAAAGCCAATTGCGTGTTCATTTGCAACTCTCGTGCGTGCGACAGCCCGGTTCTCCAGCTTTTCTCCTGCTTCGACATCGAATGAAATTTTGATTTTTTGTGCGGTAACTCCGAGTTTGGATGCAAACTTTTTATGCCAAAATAGCCTCTGTCGGTTTTGACGCCGGTTGTTTTGGCAAAATTTGTTTTAGATTCGCAGAACAGTTTGAAATCATGCTTTTTGCCGGCTGCAAATGCCGTGCAGATTATTCGCCTGTCCTTTTTGTCAACCAGCACCTGCGTTTTCATCGTGTGCCGTTTTTTCTTGCCACTATACCATTTCCGCTGTTTTTTTTTGGACGTTCGCACGGGGTTTCGGTTGCCTCAACCAACACCACTTCGTACTGTACATCGCCTTTAACTAACGCTTTTTTGCCGGGCAAATGAAAGCGCCCATCTTTTATGAGCGTATTTTCAACCCACCTCACCGCACGGAACAGCTTGCTCTCCGAAATGCCGAAATCGGCGGCGATGTGAGCGTATGTACGGTATTCCCGTAAATATCCCAGCGTCGCCAACAACATATCCTCTATGCTTAATTTCGATGAACGGCCGCCGCGACCGTGTTTAACTGCGTATGCCCTGACCAATACCTCTACCATGACCGAGAATGTCTTAGACTTTACTCAGGTTAAGCGCCGAAATTCTTCCGGCTTGTATCTTTTGATGTTATCGTATCTCATCTTGCAAAGATACTTCGATTATTGTAGTTTCGCAAGAGGTCTAATAAATAATACTGGTTTGCTTCGCTCGCAGTTCGCAATGACGGTCTCTCTGCATCCTGTGTCGTCATTGCGAACTGCGAGGGTTTTACCCGAAGCAGGAAGCAACCGAAGCGTAGCGGAGCTCAACGGAGTTAATCCAGACATTGCACACTGTTTTATTTTCATTATTCATTATTTCTGGGTTGCTTCACTTCGTTTGCAATGACGCTCTCGCTTTCTGTTCGTCATTGCAAACTACGAAACAACCGAAACGAAGTTCAACGGAGTTAATCCATTAACCACTAATAACAGATTTTTTAACACTCCCCTCATTTTTTTCTGTCCAATAATATATATTATCGGACAAAGCAAATACAGGCATATCAATAGAATAAACGCTTTTTTTCACAAATTTCAAAACTATATTGTATTCCTGTTATTTAAAATTTTTTGTTATCTTTGCTTAAAATTTCTTGTCCTATAATATATATTATCGGACAGAATTATTAACAGCAAAAAGTTAGTGATATGTTAATTTACAACAAAATCGAAAGAGGAAATCCATCAGCCGCAAATGCGCCGAAGTTATATCCTGTGCTTAAAAGTACGGGAATGGTAAAAGAAAAGGAAGTTTCCAAAATGCTGTCGGAAGAAACTACGCTTAATGCCAAAGAGTCCGAAATGGCAGTATCGCAACAGCTGAAAGTTGTAACGAATCTTTTGCTCAACGGCAACACCGTTCAGTTGGGCGGTTTGGGCAGTTTTCGGTTGACGGCGAAATGCGAAGGCGCAGAATCGAAGGTATCGACTGCGCAAATCAAGAAATTGAGCGTTCGATTTACCGAATCTGCCGAGTTGAAAGATGCCGTTAAGAAAGCGACTTTCAAAGATGCGGCGACGCTTACAGGCGAGTAAATTTCAGGTACCGCCATCCTGTTTTTACGAGACGGCGGTCTTGATGTTCAGAGATGCCCGTCTTGATGTTTAAACACGGCGGTCTCTAAAAACAGAGATGCCCGTCTCTAAAAACGGAGACGGCGATGTTTGAAGTGGATTGTTTTATCAATTAATAATGAATATAAAAAAACGCCGTAGCGCATAATATTAATTGAGAATGGAGAATGGATAATTGAGAATGAAAAGGGCGCAGCCCTGAAAGAGCGAAAGCAAAACGTCATTGCAAACTGCGAGGGTTTTTGCCCGAAGCAGGAATCCAATCCATTTTGTTTTTATTTTATTGTCTTATGTATTTAGCATATTATATTAAATCCACTAATAAATTACAAATAACGGTAATTGGAAATATTGCTTGGATTTTATATAAATCCCGTAGAGATTAAAGTTCGGTAGAAATTTTATGACAGAAATATTACGCGCTGAGTAGCAGCGGTTTTTCATGTCAACGACGACAACCCGCGCGTGCCTGCATGCCTAAATATTATTTTCTACCTAACTGTAATTCCTGACGGAATATTTACATTTGACAATGATTGTCTTTCAATTTATATATGTGTATTTGTTTAATGAAAAGCATATAATATCTATCATTTGCTGATTTTTATTCGTAAGGAGCGACTATATAATTGAAAAATAATGTATATTTGCCATATAAAATTGATTATAATATTTCAGTTATGGAAATAAAAGGAAAATTCGACCATTACAATTTCAATGTGTCAAACCTCGAAAGCAGTCTGGCGTTTTATGAAAAAACTCTTGGTTTTACCGAATATAAACGGCTGATTGCCGATGATAATTCTTTTATCATTGCGTATCTGCGCGACAAGTATAATTCTGATTTTTTGCTTGAACTTACCTGGCTGCGCGACCGTAAAGAGCCGTATAGTTTGGGTGATTGCGAATTTCATCTTTGCGTTCGCGTAGATGGCGATTATGATGAAGTTCGTAAATTTCATAAAGAACTGGGGTGCGTTTGCTACGAAAACGAAAAAATGGGCTTGTATTTCATATCCGACCCTGACGGTTACTGGATTGAAATATTGCCGTTGAAAAGAAAATGACAGGTTTTTTACAGTCTTTTCAATTTTACGGTAAAATGGCGCATTAATTCGGCTTCCCATTCTATTGCCATACCGTGCGTTATGCTGTTTCGTCTATCGAAAACATTTTTCAGCGCAACAGCAACTACATCCATGTGATTGTTTGTATATGTTCGGCGGGGAATGGCAAGCCGCAAAAAATCATTGCCATCAAATCTGTTTTCGCGAGTTACGGGGTCGCGGTCGGCAAGAATATAACCGATTTCGCATCCGCGTATTCCTGCTTCAAGATAAAGTTCAACGGTAAGCCTTTGAGCGGGAAATTCTTCTTTGGCAACCTTTGTAAGCACCTTTGGAGCGTCAATAAAAATTGCATGTCCACCGGCAGGACGCTGATAGGGAATTTCAAATTCGTCAAGTCTGGCTGCCAGGTATTCAATTTGTCTGATGCGCGTTTCGAGGTTTTCAAATTCGGTATTTTCGTCAAGTCCTACTGCAAGAGCATTCATATCGCGTCCGTTCATTCCTCCGTAAGTAACATAACCTTCAAAAACTATTCCTTTTATTTTTGCCTGCTCGTACCATTCTTCCATATTTGTTGCAATAAATCCGCCCATGTTTACCACAGCATCTTTTTTTGCGCTCATTGTCATGCCATCGGCAAGGGCAAACATTTCGCGGCAAATTTCCTTTATTGTTTTGCCGGCATAGCCTTTTTCGCGCGTTTTTATAAAATACGCATTTTCTGCAAATCGAGCCGAATCGAATAATACCGGTTTGTTGAATTTTTTTGCAAGCCGGCTTACTTCACGCAGATTTTGCATTGATACGGGTTGTCCGCCGGCAGCGTTATTGGTTATGGTTACAATTATAAACGGAATTTTGTCGTTATGTTCAATCAAAACTTTTTCAAGTTTTTGTATATCCACATTTCCTTTAAAAGGCAGTTCAAGTTGAGTGTTGAGCGCTTCGTCTATCGTGCAGTCAATCGCAAATGCCTTTCTCGATTCTATGTGTCCTTTGGTTGTGTCAAAATGCGAATTTCCGGGAATATAATCACCTTCTTTTACAAGGCACGAAAACAGCACATTTTCGGCTGCGCGACCCTGATGCGTTGGTAAGACATATTTGAAACCTGTTATTCTGTTTACTGTTTCTTCCATTTTGAAAAAAGATGTTGCTCCGGCGTAACTTTCGTCGCCAATCATCAGCGAAGCCCACTGGCGGTCGCTCATTGCGCCTGTTCCCGAATCGGTAATCAAATCAATATAAACATATTCGGCTTTAAGCTTAAAAACATTGTAATGAGCTTCTTTGAGCCAGCGTTCGCGTTCGCTGCGAGTACTTTTACGTATCGGCTCAATCATTTTTATTTTCCACGATTCTGCTAATGGTAAATCCATAAATTGTTATATTAAATTATTTATATTTTGTATTATTATTGTTATGATTTAAAATGAGGTACAATGAAACAATGCAGGCAAAATGTAAAAATCATCCCGCCGTTTAATGTTTATATAGCGATAACTGTTTGAAAGCAATATTTGATTAATATTTATTAACATGGCGCAAATGTACTAAAAAATAATAAACTGCAAAACGCGGAAATATTTTTTTTGCAATAATTTTTCATGATTTTTTTAAAATTGTATATTTATATCGAATTTATACCGAATAAAAAACAGCCTCAACGAGTGAGGGAATACCTTAACCTCACTGTTTCAACGGTTGAATGGGACAAAAAGCGCACCATCCGCACCGAAGCAGACGGAACAAAAACCTATAAACCCAAGCGCGATTATAACGGGGCTTAATCATTTGTCGCAACGAAAAAGACCGTGAAACAAGTTGTTAGGACATAAATCCGTACAAACGACTATCAAGCATTGCGCCAACATTACTGACAAAGGCGCACGCGAGGCGATGGATTTTGTTCCTCAACAAAAATATTTTTCCGATTTGACCGATTTGTGAAAATGTTTTTGTATTTTTGCAATCTAAATCACAGTGCAAAATGCCACAGCAAAAAGCAGATATGGAAACAGCCATTATGCCTTTCAAAATTCAGCAGTTGATAGAAATCATAATGGAGCGAAAACAACTTGATTATCAAGATGCTTTCGATTATTTGTATTCGTCCGATTGCTATAAATTATTGTCTGACGAATATGCCAAACTCTGGTACATGAGCGGCTTGGATATATTTTCTTTGCTCGAAGAAGAGAAAAAAGCCAAACAGATAAATCCGAAAATTTTGCTGTTTTTTGCTTTTTGTCTGGAAAAATATAAGAGTTTTGCGGATATTTCGGCAAAAGAAACGCTATTTATTTTCCAAAAATACGGCGTTTTTGACTATCTGAATGACGGTTTTGAAATGTTGCACACGCAAGGTGAAAATTACATTGTAAACGATATTGACGAATTTATAAAAGTCCGACAGAAATGAAACTTTATCACGGCTCAACGGTAGGGGTGGAAACACCCGATTTGCAGAAATGCCGCCCGACAACGGACTTCGGGCAGGCGTTTTACACCACGACCAATTTTGAGCAGGCGGAAAAGTGGGCGAGAATAAAGCAAAAACGAGCCAATGTCGAAAAAATGTTTGTTTCGATATTTGAATTTGATGAAAATATTTTGCAATCAGACGACTATAAAGTTCGACGTTTTGAAAACGCAACGCACGAATGGCTTGATTTTGTAGTGGCAAACCGCAGAGGCATAAAGCAGGAAAATTGCGATTTTGTTACCGGACCTGTTGCTAACGACTCACTGTACGCAACTATTTTGCTGTACGAGCAAAATATCATTTCTGCCGATGTCGCCGTTGAACGCCTGAAAGTACAGGAACTATACAATCAGTTGTCGTTCAATACCGAAAGGGCATTGAGGAATTTGATTTTTAAGGAAATAATTGAAATAAAATAGCAATAGAATATGAATAAATTGATATTTTTAACATTTTTTGTTTTGACAGCACATTGTCGTTTGCTCAAAATCAAACAAACACACCTGTTGTGCATTTAGGAAATATTGCATTTAATAAGATTTACAGGGCGGTTAAAGACAAATAAATTTAGGTACAGAATTATCATAATCCCATAGCCAACCCGTCAAAAGTTTTAGCGAAATTAACGTTCATTGAAAATTGCCCGTCAAGCTGCGAAAACAGGGTTTCAATTCGTTTACGTTTTCGGCGTTTTAATTTGGAAAATTCGGTCGGGTTGAGTTGATTGCAGCGTAGCGG
>JAISOH010000113.1 GCA_031275825.1 Prevotellaceae bacterium
CCGTTCTTAATCAAATCATTACTGTGGCAATGCGGACATTGAATTTCTATTGTATGAATCATTACTTATTATTTTTTGCAAAGATACAAAATAATCCTGATAATTTAAGACACTATCCATAATTTTATAATACAGAATATAATGAACAAAAATATTTGTGAATTTTTTATTTTTAACTTTTTATTTTAAAATATTACTTTTGCGCTTAATAATAATTACATAAATGAATTTTGAACTGACAGCAAATTATAAACCCACAGGCGACCAGCCCGAAGCAATAAGGCAACTTGTCGAAAGCATCAATTCGGGCGAGAAATACAATACCTTGCTTGGCGTTACAGGTTCGGGAAAAACATTTACAATTGCCAATGTTATTGCACAGTTGAACAGACCTGCAATTGTGCTTAGCCACAACAAAACGCTGGCTGCTCAACTTTACGGAGAATTTAAAAATTTTTTTCCGGATAACGCAGTCGAATATTTTGTATCGTATTACGATTATTATCAGCCTGAAGCCTATTTACCCATGAGCGATACATATATAGAAAAAGAATTACAGATAAACGAAGAAATAGACAAACTGCGCTTACGGGCAACATCGGCTTTACTTTCTGGACGCCGCGATATTATTGTGGTTTCATCGGTTTCATGTCTGTATGGAATTGGCAATCCCGAAGATTTTTATTCCAATGCGATAAAAATAAAAAAAGGCGGCAAATTAAGCCGCAACAAACTTTTATATTCATTGATAGATGCTCTTTACACGCGTAACGACCTGGATTTGCATAAAGGAACGTTTCGGGTAAAAGGCGACACTGTGGATATTGCCGTTGCTTATGGCGATTTTGTTTACAGAATAACATTTTTCGGAAATGAAGTCGAATATATCGAATCGCTTAATCTGTTTTCAAACAATGTTTTTGATACTCCCGAAGAAATTACGATTTTCCCGGCAAATATTTTTATAACGCCCAAAGAACGTTTGCATAAGGCATTAATGGAAATCGAAGATGATATGATAAAACAGGTAAATCATTTTAAGGTGCAGGGAAAAGACTTGGAAGCAAGACGTTTGCAAAAGAGGGTTGAAAATGATATTGAAATTATCCGCGAACTCGGATATTGTTCGGGAATTGAAAATTATTCCCGATATTTTGACGGAAGAAAGCCTGATACGCGACCGTTTTGCCTGTTTGATTATTTCCCTGAAAATTTTATTACCGTTATCGACGAAAGCCATGTTACGCTTCCGCAAATCCATGCAATGTTTGGCGGCGACCGCGCACGCAAAAAAAATCTTGTAGATTATGGTTTTCGACTTCCGGCAGCGGTTGATAACCGTCCGCTGACATTTGAAGAATTTGAAAATATCACAGGACAAATAATTTATGTAAGCGCAACGCCCGCCAAATATGAACTTGAAAAATCGCAGGGAATAATTGTCGAACAGCTTGTTCGCCCAACAGGTTTGCTCGACCCTCTGATAGATGTGCGACCAACGCAAAATCAAATCGACAACCTTATTGAAGAAATAAATGCAAGAGTTGAACTTGACGAACGGGTTTTGGTTACAACGCTTACAAAACGAATGGCAGAAGAACTTACAAACTATTTTGAAAAAATAAATATCCGTTGCCGATATATTCACTCGGATGTTGAAACTCTCGAACGCGTAGAAATTATGGAAGGTTTGAGACGCGGAAAGTTTGATGTACTTGTTGGCGTTAATTTATTGCGTGAAGGACTGGATTTGCCCGAAGTATCATTGGTTGCGATTCTCGACGCCGACAAGGAAGGATTTTTACGTTCGGCACGGTCGCTTACGCAAACAGCAGGCAGAGCGGCGCGAAATATCAATGGACGTGTAATAATGTACGCAGACACAATTACCGAATCCATGCAGCAAACCATTGACGAAACAAACCGCCGCCGCGAACGGCAATTAAAATATAACGAAGAACACAATATTTTACCGCGTCAAATACAGAAAAACAATAAAGGAATTTTCTCAAATCAGCCTTTGAATATTGAATACGGAGCATATATAGAACCTCAAAACGAAGAACTTGTTGCCGACCCCGTTGTAAAATATATGAGCAAACCCGAAATACATAATGCTATAGCCCGAGCAAAACAGCAAATGGAAGATGCTGCAAAAAAACTCAATTTTACAGAAGCCATTCGCTGCCGAGACGAAATGTATGCCTTGCAAAAATTATTGAACGAAAAATTTGTACAGAAGTAAGAATACACATATAATTGGCAGTGCTGTTTATTTATATGACATACAGGTGTTTATATTGTTTTAAATATTTTTTTAATTCCGGCTGCAGGTAATATTTTATAAAAAATTACTACTTTTACGTGATATTTTGAAATAGATAATGTTTTCCGAATTACTAAAATATTATATAGCCATTGAACTTATTCCGAATGTAGGCAGCATTACGGCAAAAAAACTTATTGCCTGTTGCGGAGGTGTTGACGCTGTTTTTTTAGAAAAGAAATCATCAATAAGCAAAATTCCGGGAATAGGGAATGTGCTTGTCGATTCCATTTTGACAAAACGCGACGAAGCTTTGAAAATAGCGGAAATCGAAATGAATTTTATAGAAAAAAACGGAATAAAAACATTTGTTTATACCGAAAAAGATTATCCTAAACGGCTGCATGCCTGCGATGACAGTCCTGTTGTGTTTTTTTCAAAAGGAGATGTTGATTTCAATCATAAAAAAATTTTGAGCGTTGTAGGTACTCGCAAAGCCACAGATTACGGAACGGAACTGTGCAGGAAAATTATTTTCGATTTGGCTGTAAGGCATAAACCTGTTATAGTCAGCGGACTTGCTTACGGAATTGATGTATGCGCTCATAAAGCCGCTTTGCAAAACGGACTGAAAACAATAGCCGTAATGGGAACAGGATTAAATATTATTTATCCTTTTACTCATAAAAACATTGCAAATCAAATATCCCTGCAAGGCGCACTGATTACCGATTTTACATCGCAATCAATATTTGACAGAAAAAATTTTTTAAGCCGAAACAGAATAATCGCAGGACTTGCAGATGCAACGATTGTTGTAGAATCGGGTAAAAAAGGCGGCGCTCTTGTTACTGCCGACATAGCCGTATCCTACAATCGCGATGTGATGACGTTTCCGGCTCGCGTTGGAGATGAATATTCCGCAGGTTGCAACTGGCTTATAAAAACACATAAAGCAGCTTTGATTGAAAATATAAAAGATATTGAATACATTTTAGGATGGATGTCAAAAGACGATGAACCTAAACAGTTACCATTGTTTGACGCTCTTAACGAAAAAGAAATGCAGATAATAAATCATCTTAAAAATACCGATATTGATACAATAGACAATATTTTACACGAAATAAAAATCCCAATGTCTCAATTATCGGCAACGCTTTTAACGCTTGAACTTGGAGGATATATAAAAAGCCACCCCGGCAAATCGTATTCACTGAAAAAAATATAAAAAACAAAAAAATGACAGATACGCACACGCATTTATATTTGGAAGAATTTGACAGCGATTTTAATGAAACCATTGACAGGGCTGAACTTGCAGGCGTTGATACTTTTATTTTTCCTGCAATAGAAAAATCCTTGTTTGAAAAAATGATGTCGGCGCATTTGCGTTATCCCCAAAAAATATTTTTAGCAACAGGCTTGCATCCCACATCCGTTCAAGAAAAAACATACAAACAGGAACTTGATTTTGTGAAAAAAACCGTTAAAAATTTTCCCTTTGTCGCCATTGGCGAAACAGGAATTGATTGTTACTGGACAACAGAAAATATCGTTTGGCAAAGGCTGGCTTTTGAGCGCCAGATTGAAATTGCCGGCGAATATAATTTACCTGTAATTATTCACGCAAGAAATTCGTTTGATGAAATATTTGCAATTCTTGACAAACGCAGCGATTTGAAAGTACGCGGCATTTTTCATGCATTTTCAGGAACTGTAAACGATTACGAAAAAATAAAATCATACAAAAGTTTTTTATTCGGACTGGGCGGAATAATAACATTCAAAAATTCGGGAATGACATCTGTTGTAGAAAAAATGTCACTGGACGAAATTGTTCTCGAAACCGATTCGCCTTATTTGACGCCTGCGCCGTTTAGAGGAAAACGCAACGAAAGCGCAAACCTTGTTTTAATTGCAAAAAAATTAGCGGAAATAAAAAACACAAGCATGGAAAATATTTCGGTGCAAACAGCGTTAAATGCAAAAAAACTGTTTTTTAATACCCAAAACAGCCAATAAAACAGAAAAAATGATAATTATTTGTTATTTAAAACATTGTCGTTTGAATTTTTATGCCAATAAATAGCAGGCTATTATGAATATTTATTATAAAATTAATATTGAAAATTATTTTTTTCACAATTTATTTGTACTTTCGCACGGTAAAATCGTCAATAATAAATAATGAACACATCAATACTCGTAATATATACAGGCGGAACAATAGGAATGAAGCAAAACGTAAAAACCGGCGCTCTCGCTCCATTTGACTTCAGCGGAATAGAAAGAGAAGTTCCCGAATTAAAAAAAATCAAATATAAATTAGATACTCACTCATTCAAAAATCCCATAGATTCTTCCGATGTCGACCCTTCGTTTTGGGCAAACATTGCAACAATTATAAAAAACAATTACGATTTATATGACGGATTTGTAATTCTTCATGGAACGGACACAATGTCGTATTCGGCATCGGCATTGAGTTTTATGCTGGAAAATTTGAACAAACCCGTAATTTTCACAGGTGCACAATTACCAATAGATTCGGTTCGTGCCGATGGAAGAGAAAATATTTTGGCGGCAATAGAAATAGCAGCATCGCAACAAAACGGAAAGCCAACAGTTCCCGAAGTTTGTATATTCTTTGAAAACAAACTGTTTCGAGGAAACAGAACGACAAAACACAGCGCTGAAGATTTTAACGCATTTCGTTCATATAATTATCCCGTACTGGCAGAATCGGGAGTTGAAATCAAATATAATTTGCCTGCAATAGCAAAGCCAAAATCAAATAAAGTGTTAAAAATTTATACCGAAATGGACACATCGGTTACAGGATTAAAAATTTTTCCGGGAATAAACTGTGATTTTATTGATAATATATTGAATATAAAAGGATTGAAGGGCATCGTAATTGAAACTTTCGGTTCGGGAAATACGCCTACATCCGAAAAATTTTTGGCAAAATTTAAAGAGGCAACAGACAAGGGTTTAATAGTGCTAAACATTACTCAATGTCAAGTGGGGCATGTGGAAATGGAACATTATGAAGCAGGGATTTTGTTCAAAAAAACAGGAGTAGTTTGTGGAAAGGATATGACATTTGAAGCCGCAATAACAAAATTATCATTCTTGTTGGCTAATAATAAGTCAGTTACAGTCATAAAAGAAAAATTGCAAAAATCATTACGAGGAGAAATTTCTTAAATATTTTGTTGTAATAAAAAAATTTTTTGTAATTTGGCGACCTCAAATTGAAGATAAAGTGATAAAAATAAAATTTTAAAATAAATATTTGAAATTAATAAAAAACAAAAAAATTAAAAAAAATTAAATTTAAAGAGCCATGAAAAAACTATTTATGTTTTTAGCAGCAGCAGGAACATCCGCTGTTGCAAATTTAGCAATCGCAGAAGAAGTAGCAGAAACTGCAGTTCCTTTGCATCAAACACTTAAGAAAAACTTTATCGATGGGGGACCATTGTTTATGACCCCGATTATTGTGTGTCTTATTCTGGGTTTGGCATTTATAATCGAAAGGATTATTTATCTTAATCTGGCAGACAAAAACACAAAAAAACTTGTTGACGATGTTGAAACGGCGCTGGAACACGGTGGCGTTGAAGCAGCAAAAGATCTTTGCCGCGATACACGCGGACCCGTTGCAAGTATTTTTTATCAAGGTCTTGACCGTGCAGGCGAAGGCGTTGAAATGGTAGAAAAAGCCGTTGTCAATTATGGCGGAGTGCAAATGGGTAAATTAGAAAGCAACCTGTCGTGGATAGCCTTGTTTATCGCAATTTCGCCTTCATTGGGATTTTTGGGAACAGTTATCGGTATGGTGCAGGCATTCAACGCTATTGAGCAGGCAGGTCAGATTTCTCCGACAGTTGTTGCAGGCGGTATGAAAGTCGCTCTTATTACTACTGTTGCCGGTCTTATTGTTGCTATTATTCTTCAACTTTTCTACAACTACATTCTTGCAAAAATCGACAGCATTGTCAATAAAATGGAAGATGCATCAATTACGCTTGTAGATCTGGTTATAAAAAATAAAAACAAATAATAATCATGTCAAGGAAAACATTAAATATAATAACAATAGTCCTGTTTGTTGTTTCTATTATTATAGGTATTTTTACATTTATTAATGCCACAGCAATAGAAGCCGGAGAATCGGGATTATTAAATCCGCTGTTCTACTGGACGCTTGTGCTGCTCATTGTTACAGTGGCTTTGGCATTACTGTTGCCGCTTCCGGCAATAATTAAAAACCCGAAGTCGTTGAAACGAACACTGTTTGTTCTTGCAGGAATTGTTGTTGCAGTCGGCATAGTTTATGTTTTGTCGATAGGTTCACCCAAAGGCGAAGAGATAATGAAAACGCTAACGCCTATACAGCAGGACGAATACAGTTCAAATTTTCTTGTTGCAAATATAAATATAATTGCAGCTGAAATAGGACTGGTATTGGCAATAGTTGCCGTTTTATGGTCAGCTATTAAAGGAATTGTTAGAAAATAAATTTTGTAAAAAAAGAAAACAATTATGGCAAGAAAAAAGAAAGAAATGCCCGATTTGAACGGCGCCGGTATGTCCGACATATCGTTTCTTTTGCTTTGCTTCTTTTTGATGACGTCCAGCATGGATCAAAGTATGGGAATACATCGCGTTTTGCCGCCCATACCACCGGAAGACCAAAAAGTGCCGGAAAATCAGATTAAAGGACACAACGTATTACAGGTTCTTGTTGATGGTCAGGACAGGCTTTCTGTAAATGCAAGAATAACGGATTTAAATGATTTAAAAGAGGCAGCTAAAGAATTTATTCTCAATCCCAACAATGATCCATCAAAATCAAGTAAAAAAGAAGAAGACATACCGGGCGTAGGAATGTATCCGGTATCAGAAGCAGTTATTTCATTGCAAAACGTACGCAGTACAAGTTATGAAGCATATTTGCGAGTACAAAACGAACTGACCAAAGCGTATAACGAATTACGCGACGAAGCAGCACGTGAAATATTCGGCAGAAAATTTGCAGACCTGAACGAAACGCAACGCGATGCAATTACTAAAATATACAAGCAAAGAATATCGGAATCGCCACCGAAAGATACCCGTAAAAACAGAAAATAATAAGGAGGAATTACAATGGCAAAATTTACAGGCAAAAAAGGTAAAAAACTTGCAGGATTCAGCACAGCATCAATGGGCGACATTGTGTTTATCCTGTTATTCTTTTTTATGGTAACAACAACAATGCGTGAAAGCGAAGTAAAAGTTAGAACGGATGTGCCGAAGGCTTCGGAAGTTGCAAAACTGGATAGAAAAGACCTTACGGTTTATATTAACATAGGTCCTCCCATTGCATCCGAACAGGCAAGATACGGCACGGATACGCGTATTCAGTTAAACGATTCCTTTAAAACCGTTGACGATATTCGTAACTTTATAGCCGCCTTTCGCGAAGGATTGGATGAAAAAGACCGTCCGTATATGACAACAGCCCTTAAAATTGATAAGGAAACAAAAATGGGAGTCGTATCGGATGTAAAAGAAGAATTAAGACGCTGTCAGGCATTAAAAATTATGTACAATGCTCTTAAATCGGAATAAAATTAAGTTATACAATAAAAGAGGTGCATGCGCACCTCTTTTTTTTTCAGATTAAAATAATAATGAAAAAATTATCAATTACAATTTTATGCATCGTTATGTTTTTCGGTGCATGTTTTTCTCAAAACAGCAAAACAGCCAAATACATTTTTCTTTTCGTAGGAGATGGAATGGGAATATCTCACGTAGCATTAACAGAAGCATATTTGGCAGACAAGGCAGGAAAAATAGGAAGCGAATATTTGTCATTTTCAAAATTCCCTTATACCGGATTTGCAACAACATACTCGGCAAACAGTTTTACAACATGCTCGTCAGCATCGGGAACAGCATTCTCAACAGGATACAAAACAAAAAACCACATGCTTTCCATTGCTCCCGACTCGGTTACAAATCTTAAAAGCATATCGTATAAACTCAAAGAACAAGGATTTAAAATCGGAATAAGTTCAAATGTCGGAATAAATCATGCAACGCCGGCAGTTTTTTATGCAAACAATATAAGCCGTACGGCTTATTACGAAATAGGACTTCAACTTTGGCAAAGCGGATTCGATTTTTTTGGCGGCGGAAGTTTTATCCATGATAAAGGAAAAGCAAAAAACCTGAAATCGCTGGAAGAAATAACAAAAAATAACGGATATGCCATTACGCGCGGAATAAAAGAAATAAACAATATTTCCGCAAATGTAGAAAAAGTTGTCGCCTTTTTCAATGAAAATGATGAAATACGAAATTTGTCGTATGCAATCAATCGAAAAAAAGGCGAAGCAAAACTTTCGGATATAGTAGAAGCCGAGATAAAATTTCTCAAGGCAAGAGAAAATAAAGGATTTTTCATTATGGCTGAAGGCGGAATTATTGACTGGTGCGCTCACGATAACGATGCCGCCGGAACGGTAAAAGAAGTTATCGACCTGTCGGAAGCCGTACAGATTGCCGTAGATTTTTACGGTAAGCATCCCGATGAAACGCTTATAATTGTTACGGCAGACCACGAAACGGGAGGAATCACATTGGCGCGGACAGGAGGTGGCAAGCAAGGCTTTGCAAGCCTTGATGGACAAACAGGTTCTGTAGGAGTTTTAGACAGGGAAAACGGCAGAGCAATTTGCGACTCAATAAATAATGCGGCAGGAGTTGGTTTCAGCACAAAAGGACATACGGGAATTGTTGTGCCTGTGTATGCAATCGGCGCAGGAGCCGAATTATTTACAGGCAAATACGATAATACCGATATTCCCCGCAAAATAATGAAAGCGGCAGGTTTTGAATTTTAAATAAATTCATTGCAGCAAAATAAAACGGGGCTGTCTTAAAACTCCGGTTTCGTCATTGCGAACTGCGAACATAGTGGCGCAGGAAGCAATCCAAATGTTGATTATCAATGGATTGCTTCGGGCTTCGCCCTCGCAATGATGTGTAAGATACCATTTTAAGACAGCCCCGTTTTATTTTGCTAATCTTTAATTTAACTCCTTAATAACCGCGCAAATTTATATAAAAACCTAATAAATATTTTCAATTACAGACATTTAAATTATATAAAGTCTAATAAAATTTTATAAATAATTGTGATTTATTGCATTAAAAATCAACAATTTAATTTTAATGTAATTGAAACTTTTGACTGTATTCCATATAATTAAAATTATTGATTATTACCTATTTGTGTTTTATTTAATTGCGGATTATTATTGACCTTAATATAACAGAAATATATATGTCATTGCCAATTTTTATTCGTAAAAAGCAACTGATTATGCGCCTTATAAAAAAAACAGTTGATGAAAAATTACATCAACTGTCGGTTATTATATATGTTTGTATTTATTTTGGTAGGTCCAATTCCTGTTTCGCTTTTTTCAATTGTATTTCGTTAGTGATTTGCTGTTTCATTTCGATTTCTTTTTGTTTATTTTGAATTTTCTGAGTATTTTCTTCTATTTTTTTTAAGATTTTTTCTTTGTCCTTTTGCAACGATACTGAATCATCCTGTAAATTACGTAATTCTTTTTCCACTTTTTTCAAATCTTCCGCATTTTTATTAAGTTGAGTTGTTGTAACATGCAGTTCAATATAAGGCTCTAATTTATTTTCAAATTCTTTCACTTTATTAATCAACCTTTCACAGGTTGCCGATGTGCAAAATTGACCGTCTCCCTGCGAAACAAGTATATAAACTTTCGATTCGTTTTTGTTTTGCCTGTTTTTGTCAACTTTTGTGTAAATAGTTATTGTTTCGCTGCCGAATTCCATAAATTTTACGTTTTTATATTCGGTAAAACCCTTGGAAGCGCTTTTGCCTTTCAAACCGCTTGCCGCAAAACGTTTTTCAAGCGTTATTTCAACATCATCTACTGTATAGGGTAAATCAATACATACTGCATTTTGATAACCGATTTTACTCATCTCAACAGTTGCCTCGTACGACTGTGCTTTGCCTGCATAAACAGCAGAAACAAGAATCAGACTTGTTATTATTAATTTTTTCATAATTTGTTTTTATTAACCGAATTAAAATAATATTGTTCTATATTAACAATTATCGTGCCAAACTTGCAATAATTTCGATTACGGGGCAATTTTATTTTGTATTGTAAAATTAAGTTAAATAAAATTAATCGTATTTGCTTTTGGTATTATTTTTGCACCTTTGTATATTCAAATTTAATTAAATTTTAATTTTAATAAAAAATAAATTATGAAAAAAATAAAAATTTTAGCAACAGCATGTCTTGCTGTCTTTGTTATGAACTCATGTATAGGCTCATTTAAATTGAGTCATCAACTTCTTGACTGGAACAAGAGTGTGGGAAGTAAATTTGCAAACGAAGTGGTATTTTTTGCCTTTCATATTATCCCGATTTACGAAATTTGCTATCTGGCAGATATTCTCGTTCTTAATTCGATTGAATTTTGGGAAAACGGAGAAGCATTTTCTTTGAAAAACGGCGATATTAAAAAAATTGAACATGATGGCATTTATTATACGATTACAAGGAAACGCAATTCTCTGCGTATAGAACAAACCGATAATAAAAATGTTTATGCGGAACTTTCTTACGACAGAATTAAAAAGTCGTGGCGCGTGAAAAATGATAATTACAATCAGGAAATATTACGCTTTTTGGACAATAATAAAATCGAAGTTTATTTTCCGAATAACAAAAAGCAAACATTCGATATCAATGAACAGGGAGTTTCGGAATTACGCCAGATAGTAAGCAACGATATTCCCTTGAAATAATTAAACAAATTGTGATAGTAACTATAAAACCTTGCCTTTTTCATTGCAAGGTTTTAATTTTTTCACAATGATTCTGAAAATAATTTTAATAGGTATAGGCGGCGGCACAGGAAGCATACTGCGATATTTAACATTTACATTTATAGAAAAACGTTTTCATTATGTTTTCCCGATAGCAACGTTTGCTGTAAATTTTATTGGTTGTCTGTTTATAGGACTGTTGTTGGGATTTTTTGAACAACAACAGATTGTGAACAATAATTTGAAATCTCTGTTTATAACTGGTTTTTGTGGCGGTTATACTACATTTTCTGCATTTTCGGCAGAAAACATGAATTTGTTTCAATCAGGAAGTACGGCAACTGCATTTGTTTATATTTTTTCAAGCGTTTTTATTTGTATTACGGCTGTTTGGGCAGGTTTTATCGTAGCGCAGTTTATTTTTAAAACTTGAAAAACAGATATAAAAAACTGAAAACCAATAAAACAATCTTATATTTTACTTGAAAATTCCGTGTTTTCCATTTATGCAGTCAATCCTTACGAATAAAAATCTGCATTTTATTCATCAATGTAATTTTTATTTTTAATTTCTTATTAATAAACCATTTACATAATTATTAAAAAAACGATTAATAAAATAATAAAAACAGTATATCATCAATTATATAAATTACATTTTTTATTTTTACAGAAACAGCAAACCGGAAATGAATTTAGGATTGAAAATTGAGAATGCTTGGATTGCTTCACCCTGCGGTTCGCAATGACGAAGAAAAAAGACGCAAACTGTCTTTGCGAGGAGCGTAGAGACGAAGCAACCCAGAGAAAAATTGAGAATTGAAAAATAAACAGTAAACAAATGGATTGCTTCGTCATTTCATTCCTCGCAATGACGGACAATAAAGAAAATAAAAAAGGACAGATTTCTACTGAATATTTATGTAAGGACTTTTAATAATTTATAATTACCGTACCTAATGTCAGTTTTATAAAAATTATTACATGAAATTTGCATTATTGTAAAATAATGTTATACCTTTGCATTCGTAATGTAAATATTGAATGCTTATGAATTAAAAAACAGGCAAACAATACGCACATTTTAAGTTTTTATTGGAAAAAGCGTTTAGCTGAATACTTTGGTACTTGAAATCTCGACAATTTCAAAATCAACCAAGAGTAATGCTAGTCGCTCACGCCATTTCCGGCGTGGGCATTTACTCATTATTTGGTTGATTAGGTAGTCGAGAACCTCAGGTACGGATAATTTAGAGTTTGTCCGCGCTTTTTTTATGTGCGTATTAAAAAATAATTTTCCAAAGGGCAATCGATGGAGTTCGGAAACCATTCTAAAAACGGGGCAAGACCTGCGAAGCCATATCAGAACAGGAAATTTAACAATGACAGTCTTCTAAAAGGAGAGGACTTTAAACTAAATAAAATTAATATGAAAAGATTTATTTTTACAATTACAGTTTTGATGGTTGCTCTGACAGCCATATTTACTTCTTGCAGTAAGGATGATGAAGTGAATGCGCCTGACAGTATTGTCGGCACTTCGTGGTTTAATGATACCGAAACGGCAATTGTCGATGGCGTTGAAGTTGGTGTTGGAATAGAACTGGATTTCACTTCGGCAACAAAAGGCGATTTGAATATTTTAGTTGGCGGTGCTGCAGACAATACAATTGTAATATTAGGGTTCACTGCCGGCGAATTCAGTTATACTTATTCGAAACCCAATGTTAAAATCACGATGGGAGGAGAAAGTCAGAACGGCAAAATTGCCGGCAACAAACTGACTATAGATGATGTTGTTTTTGAAAAAGAATAACTGTTTCGAAATTGCTACACAAAAAACAGCCGAAAAACAGAAAATTTTTTTGGCTGTTTTTATTTATTTAGTCTCTCCTTAAAAAGGATATAATATAATTATTAACATACAATTAATAATGAAAGTCAGGTGAAGAAATTGCAGGGTTTTAACCCGTATTCCGCAAAAGCCTGCAAATATTTTGAAAATATTTTTGCAAAATCATTAAACCAAACAAATAATTGTAAATAAAAATGTCCCATCAGGGACAAACAACGCCGTCATTGCGAGGAGTGAAACGGCGAAGCAAAACAAAAAAGCAAATATCTTTGGGGCTATTTATGAAGATGGAAAATGGTTGGGAATAAGATTTATTCATAATTTGTAAGAATATATTATCTTTGTAGCCTTAAAAATATCATAAAATGAAAAAAGTTCTTATACTATTTATATTATTTATTGGTATTCAACAAGTAAAAGCGCAAAATACAGAAGACGCTTTTAGCAAAAGCATGATACGCACGCAATCAAATCATATAATAGATGTCGGTTTAATTAGTGCAGGTTATACTTACGAACATGCTATTGGCGAACATTATACGATAGGCGGCGGTGTCGGAATTGCAGGTTTGATTGGTTATGAATCATCCTCTTTTTTTAATGAGCATTGGTATTATTCATTTCATCCTTACGTGAGTATTGAACCGCGTTATTATTATAATCTGCAAAAACGATTGCAAAAAGGCAAAAATATAAATGGAAATGCAGGCTCGTTTTTTGCCATTCAATGTAATTACATTTTCAAAGCGATAAAAAAACATAACGTTTTGGGAACATCTTCATATAGTGTTTCGCCTTATTGGGGTTTGCGCCGTATCTGGTGGAATCATCTGCTGTTTGAATTTAAAGCAGGCTTGGCGTTTGGTTTTAATAATTACAGCGACTCCAATTTTGGCGTTCTGCTTGGTATAAGGTTTGGATATAAATTTTAATTAACAGTTACTAATTTCTGGATATGAATATATAAAAAAACGATATAAAAATGAAAGAGATGATATTAACATGTATTGCTGTTTTTGCATTTACGACAACTTATGCACAGATTGACAGTTTTTCGTACATTAGTTCGATGAATAATGACAGCCTGATTTTTATATCAGACATACTGCAACACAATGATACGTCCGCATTAAAACAAAATTATGATATAGAAAAGTTACAAACGGAAATACAATATCAAAAATATATTAATTTACAAAATTTCATTTTCGAAATGAAAAATGAGCAAAGGCGAAATCATATAATGCAAAATACATTTAATACGGATAACAGCAGCAGTATAGGCAGACAGTTGAGATTTGGCATTGTTACCGATATTATGACGGGAATAGGAAATGAGATTTTCAAAAAGAATAATAAACCAAAGATAAAACCTTCAAAGAAATTTTAGATTCAGTAAAGATATTAAATTCATCGCATCGAAGATACAAACAAAATTCCCGACTTGTACAGGTCGGGAATTTTTTCTGTTTTTGGCTGTTTTTGTTTATTTATTTAAAATTATTGACACCAAATTTTTACATCTTCAGGACTCGGATTTTTCAGCCCGAGTTTATGTTTTTTATTCATTCCGCAAACATCGTTGAAAAGTTTTGAAGGTGATAGTTTTTTAATAGAATCTGCTGTAATATATCCCATTTTTTGAAGCGTTTCTACCCATTCTGCCGGTATTCCCGCCTGAATATACGCTTCGGGAGCATCTTTCGCAATTTTCTTTTCGGGACGCATTTGCGGAAAAAGCAGCACATCCTGTATCGACGCCGAATTTGTCATTAACATCGCAAGTCTGTCAATACCGATTCCCATGCCCGATGCGGGCGGCATTCCGTATTCAAGCGCTCGAACAAAATCACTGTCGATAAACATTGCTTCGTCGTCGCCTTTTTCCGAAAGTGCAAGTTGATCCTGAAAACGTTTTAACTGGTCTATCGGGTCGTTAAGTTCCGAATACGCATTGCACAGTTCTTTTCCATTAACCATAAGTTCAAAGCGTTCGGTAAGGTTTTTGTTTGAACGGTGTATTTTTGTAAGAGGCGACATTTCTACTGGATAATCCATAATAAACGCAGGCTGAATATAGGAAGATTCGCATTTTTCGCCAAAAATTTCATCTATCAATTTTCCTTTTCCCATTGTTTCATCGATTTCGATGTTCAGTTTTGCACATACTTCGCGCAATTCTTCTTCGTTCATTCCCGAAATATCGAATCCCGTATGTTCTTTTATTGAATCAAGCATGGTTACGCGCCGAAACGGACGTTTGAAGTCAATAATATTTTCGCCAACCTGAACTTTTGTTGTGCCGTGCAATGCAAGAGCCACGCGTTCTATCATCTCTTCGGTAAAATCCATCATCCAAAAATAGTCCTTGTATGCAACATAAATTTCCATTATTGTAAATTCAGGATTATGAGTGCGATCCATACCTTCGTTACGAAAATCTCGCGCAAATTCATAAACTCCGTTAAAACCGCCTACTATCAAACGTTTAAGATACAATTCGTTTGCAATTCTCAAATACAGCGGAATATCCAAAGCATTGTGGTGAGTAATGAAAGGACGCGCGGCGGCTCCGCCCGGAATTGGTTGCAGAATGGGCGTTTCGACTTCAAGATATCCATATTCGTTAAACATTTCGCGCAGTGTATTGATTATCTTTGTTCGTTTTATAAATGTATTCCGCACATGAGGATTTACTATCAAATCGACATAGCGCTGACGATAGCGCTGTTCGGCGTCTGTAAACGCATCAAAAATCTGTCCGTCTTTTTCTTTTACTATTGGCAATACTTTAAGCGATTTGCTCAACAGCGTTATTTCGCGAGTGTGGACTGACAATTCGCCTGTTTGTGTAATAAAGGCAAATCCTTTTATGCCTACAATATCGCCAATATCCATAAGCCGTTTGAATACTGTATTGTACATTGTTTTATCGTCTCCGCAGCAAATATCATCGCGTTTGATGTATATCTGGATTCTTCCTTTTTCATCCTGAATTTCAAAAAACGAAGCGTTGCCCATAATGCGTCTCGACATAATGCGTCCGGCAATGCAGACATTCTGAAAATTGCCTTTTTCCTGTGAAAATTCTTTGCGTATCTGTTCCGTATCTGTATTTACCGGATACAAAGCGGCAGGATAGGGATTTATTCCAAGAGTTTCAAGTTCTTTAAGCGCATTACGCCGTAATATTTCCTGTTCGCTTAATTCATTATTGCTCATGCTTTAGATGTTTTTTATTAAAAATTGCACAAAGATAAGAAAAGAGATAAAAATATTTCAATATATTCAACAATTTTTATCTTTACTCTTTATCATACTGATTTTTTACAGTATTTTATTAAATATCTGCAATATTTTGCAAATTCTTTTATATCAGTTATTTTATTTGTGTTTTCTTTATTTTTTTTGAAATAAATTCTATAATAAAAATCAGCAGAAAACCGGTCAGAGCGAATATCAGGGCAAATATTAACTGCGAATCGCTGTTTGTGGTTTCGCTGTAAACTGATGGTAAAATATTTTTTTGAGACAAAGGCTGTTCTTTGCCGTGATTATCGATGAATGTTGAAATGGTGCTTTTCCATGGCCAGATTTTATTCAGTGAGCCAAACATAAATCCGGTGAGCGAAGCCAGCATTATTGTTTTGAAATGTTTGAAAAGCCATGATAAAACTCGAGAAAACAGAGCAATACCTGTGACTGCTCCGCATAAAAAAATTACTATTATTACAAAGTTAAATTCGGCAAGCGACTTCATCATAAACAGATATTGACCTAAAAGCACAAGAATGAAACTTCCTGAAATTCCGGGTAAAATCATTGCGCAAACTGCAACTGCTCCGCATAAAAAGATATACCAGTATTCTTCGTTTGGATTTAATGGAGAATTTTCGGGCGAAGTGATGAAAAACGCTGCAACAGCAAATATTATAAATGCTGCAAGTGTTTTGACATTCCACTTTACGCTACGTGCAATAAATATTGTTGATGAAACTATTAAACCTGAAAAGAAAGACCAGACAGGTATCGGATGATTTTCAACAAGAAAAGTCATTATTTTTGCAAGACTTACAAAACTTGCTGCAATTCCGCTCAATAGCGCGGCAAGAAACATTCCATCGATATTTGTCCAAAATTTTTTGAACTGGCCTTTCAACAAGAGTTTTATATTGGCAATATTTATGCTTTTTACTGCATTTATGAACCGTTCGTAAATTCCTGTTATAAAAGCAATCGTTCCTCCCGAAACTCCCGGTATAACATCGGCTGCGCCCATTGCTGTTCCTTTGAAAAACGTAAGGATATAATTCGTTTTTCTCATTATTTTTTTGTTTTAAAAGAGAAATAGATACTCATTATTTGTTCGTTAAGCATTACTTCGGGGCATAATTCAAAAAACAGTTTCATCATGTCGGCGTTAAGTTCAAGACCGCGTTCTATATAAACGGCGCATTGAGATATATTGTCAATTATAAAATTGTAATATGCTAAATGATAACATATTTCTGCTATGGAATAAAAATTTTCACTGTATTTTGTTTCCAGAATATCGATGGCTTTTTCGATATTGTCAATTGCAATAATTTCGGCGTATAGCAGCCATATTTGGTAATCGTGTTTGCAGGAATCGGTGTAAATAAATTTTTCCATTGTTTGTTTTGCTTCTTTAATTTTGTTTTGCTGAAGCAAAATTTTGCTCATTTGAATTAAAAACACAGGAACTATTTCTGTATCATCAAGAGTTTTACGCATAAACTGTTCTGCTGTTTTAAATTCATTTTTCTGTGCATATATTGTTGCAAGACTGTAGTATGCATCTACGTAGTTTGGATTTTGCGACACTATGTCAAGATATATTTTTTCGGCTATGCCGTATATCCCTTCGCGTTCGTAACATTTTGCAATGCCGAACATTGCATCCTGATTTTCTTTTTCCAAGTCTAATATTTTATTGTATATTTTTATTGCTTCGTTATTTTTTTTAAGCATGCTTAAACATTCGGCTTTGTTGATTAATGTTTCGGTAGCATCTGCATCGCTTACCGAAAGTCGAAAATCGAAAGCTTTGACTGCTTTTTCATATTCTGACATTAACATGTATGTATCTCCCAAATTGTCCCAAATATTTTCATCGAACGGGTCAATTGTTGTCATTTTTTCATATATGTTTGCCGCCTTGCCATATTCAGATTCATATTCGTAACATTTTGCAAGCCAGTACATCAAATCGATATCAACATCGGGGATTATTTTTTGTGCCAGTTCGAGATATTTTTTTGCAAGTTGTATTTGATGCATTACCATCAAAAAATCGCATATTATTTCCAATGTATAATCTTTGTCTTCGGACAGTTTCACAGCCCCGTCAAACAGTTTTTCAGCCTGCCTGTACTGATTTTTTTTAATGCTTATTTCACCTTTCAGAATATAAATATCGGGAATTGTATCGCTGTTGAGTTCTATATTTTTTATTACTTCTTCGGCTTTTTCAAATTCATTGCTTCTAATGTACAGGTCTGCTTTTATTGTTTTAAGTTCAACAGATGATGGATAAAAAATTTCGGCTGTAGTATTAACTTCAAGAGCGTTTTTATAGTTTCTGTTCAGCATGTAATAATCCGAAATGGCTATAAATTCATCCAGTTCAAAATAGCGCTGTTTGTTGTTTTCGTACCGTTTTGCCAATTTCTCCGATTGCTGTATGTAATTTTTATTTTCAAACATTATTATACTTTTATTGTGGACAAGAAATTTATTATAAGGCTAACGAATTTGGTTGTTTCATTTGATTTTTCAAGCAGTATCAAGTCAAAAGGGTCGTTTTTATACTGTATTCCTCCTATTTTGAATTTTGCTGTTGATAATGTTGATATGTATTTATAAACGTAATCGGAACTGCGCGACATATCAATTAATACGTCAAATTTTTGCGATATAAACTGACTGACAGCATTGCAATTAGGTTTTCCGTACCAGGTTAAATCCGATTTTGTAAATATTTTTATGTATGATGGAATGTATTCTCTGCTTTCTATTCCTGTATTTTTTACGTTTTCAAAGGCTATGGCTGATATCTTTATTTTTCGCACCAAAAAAAATTTCATCATTTTATCTGCCATTACGTACATGTTTTCCGTATTTTCAAACAGAATGCCTGCGCTTTTCATCGAATCTATATTGCAAAATGCTCTGCTGCGTTTAATTTTCGATGCGCGGGTTTTTAAAATCCTGTTTCCTATTATTTTCTTTGTAAAATTAAACATATTTTATTCGTTTATTAATTCGTTAAATTGATTTTCATTGATAATTTTGACTTTCAGCGCTTTTGCCTTTTCAATTTTCGTTTGTCCGCTTTTTTCTCCTGCAATCAAATATGCCGTAGATGCTGAAATTGCCGAAACGTTTTTGCCTCCGTGCCGCTCTATAATTTGTTTCAGTTCATCGCGCGAATATAAAGTAAAAGTTCCCGAAACCACAAAACTCATGCCTTTAAGTTTATCCGATATTTTAACGGATGTTTCTTTTGTTTCCATCTGTAATCCGGCATTGCGCAGGCGTTGTATGATTTCCTTATTTTTTTGATTCGCAAAATATTCAATTATGCTTTGCGCAATTCGTTCTCCTATTTCGTCAATCTGCAACAGTTCTTCACTGCTTGCCATCATGATTTTATCAATAGAATGTAATTTTTCAGCAATTTTTTTTGCTGTCGTTTCGCCTACAAACCTGATTCCTATTGCAAATAAAACTCTTTGAAATTCTGTATTTTTTGAGTTTTCTATGCTTTTTATAATGTTTTCTGCCGATTTTTCTGCAATGCGTTCGAGCGGCAACAGTTGTTCTTTTTTCAAATCATACAAATCGGCGACATTGCTTATCAGGTTATTTTTGTACAGAAGTTCTATTGTTTCTATTCCCAAACCATCGATAGCCATTGCCTTGCGAGATATGAAGTGTTCGATTTTTCCTGTTATTTGCGGATAGCAGCCGTTTTCATTAGGGCAAAAATGTTTTGCTTCGCTTTCTTCGCGTTCAAGTTTTGTTCCACATTCAGGACAGTGCGTGATATATTCAAATTCTTTGCTGTTGCCTGTTCTGTACGATTTGTCAACTCCAACTATTTTGGGAATTATTTCTCCTCCTTTTTCAACAATCACCATATCGTTAATGCGAATATCGAGAATATTAATTTGTTCCTGATTGTGCAATGATGCGCGTTTTACCGTTGTTCCCGCAAGTTGCACCGGTTGCAGATTTGCAACAGGAGTTACCGCTCCTGTGCGTCCTACCTGAAAATCTATCGACAATAATTTTGTAATTGCCTGTTCTGCTTTGAATTTGTAAGCGATTGCCCATCGCGGCGATTTTGCAGTAAATCCCAGTTCTTCCTGCTGTTCTGTGCTGTTTATTTTTATTACAACGCCATCGGTATCGTATGGCAGTTTCTTTCGCTCCTCGCTCCAGTAATTTATATAATCGATAACCTGTTTTATTGTTTGGCATTTCCGTATGTTTTGCGATATGGGAAATCCCCATTTTTTTGCTTCCTGTAAATTTTCGTAATGGCTTGAATGTGGCAGATTTTCGCCGAGCAAATAATATAAAAAACAGTCAAGTCCGCGTTTTGCTACTTGCGATGAGTTTTGCAGTTTTATAGTTCCTGCCGTTGCGTTTCGCGGATTTGCAAACAGTGTTTCGCCTGCATTTGCGCGTTCTTTGTTCAATCGTTCAAATGATGCACGAGGCATAAAAATTTCACCGCGAATTTCAAATTCTTCGGGATAATCGCCATATAATTTTAAGGGAATATTTCGTATTGTCCGTATGTTTGCCGTAACATCGTCGCCTTTTTCGCCATCTCCGCGAGTTACAGCCTGCTGCAAAATTCCGTTTTTATAAGTTAAACTTATTGATATCCCATCGAATTTAAGTTCGCAAACATATTCAAAATTATCTACTGTAACTTTTTTTATGCGCCTGTCAAAATCGTTCAAATCGTTTTCGGAATAAGTATTTCCAAGCGAAAGCATTGGATATTTGTGTTTTATTTGAACAAATTCATTGTTTATATCGCTGCCTGCACGCTGTGTTGGAGAGTCTGCCGTTTGCAGTTTCGGAAATTCTTTTTCAATCGCTTCGAGTTCTTTTACAAGCAAATCGTATTCAAAATCACTGATAGCAGGATTTGCATCGACATAATAGCTGCGATTGTGCCGTTCAATGAGTTTGCGTAAATTTTCGCTTCTTGTTTTTGCTTCGGTAAAATTCATGTTTTATTTTTGTGCAAAAGTACTAAAATTATCATATTCCATAATATATGTTGATAATTTATTGTAAAACATCGGCAATAATTATCGTAATGATTGATAATGCGCATCCTGCAATGCAAATCAGTCATTGCAAGTATTCATTTATGATTGAAATTCAGTCGGAAAATATTGCAAAATACATGTGCAGTTATTTAAGATGTCAGTTTCCATTGCTATGCAGATTTCCGTTGAATGCCGAAGAAATTTGGTCGGCAAGTGAATTTAATGCTGTTTGCAGTTTATCTTTCAGCATTATTTTTATCATCATGTTCATTTTTGCGTGCAATACAAGCCGCATTCTCGTATCGTAAGGCGCAATCTGTTTTAACTGTACCCAAAACAGAAATTCAAACGGAACTTTGCCTGTACCCATATATTTTATCATCGAAAAGGGTTCTTTGTTAAGAATTTGCAATCCCATAACAACGCCTTTGACTCTAAACGTACATTCGTCGGCTGTTGCCTGAAAATCATCGATTTTATCGCGCGGAATTAATTGCGAAAATTTGCCGAAATCCGAAAAAAAATCATAAATATCTTCGGCTTGACGCTGTATTGTTACTGTTTTGCTTGTATATTCCTGCATTTTATTTTTTCCATGTTTCCGGCGATTTTCGCCAGTTATTGATAATTTCCGTATCGGCGGCGTTTATATAGCCGCATTTTATTGCTTCGCTCAAAAAGGTTGTATAGTCGCAAAGCGTTGTCAGTTCGCAGTTTGCTTTTGTAAAATTTTCACGTGCGGCATTAAATTCATAACTGAAAATTGCCAGCATTCCAAGAACTCTGCCGCCTTTTTCTCTGATTGCATCAATGGCGGCAATGCTGCTTCCGCCTGTTGAAACCAAATCTTCGATTACCACAACTTTGCTGTTTTCGGTTAATTCGCCTTCAATCAAATTTTCCATTCCGTGTGATTTCGGCGATGAACGAACATATACAAACGGCTTTTTTAACATTTCGGCAACCAGTACGCCATGAGCGATTGCACCTGTTGCAACGCCTGCTATAATTTCACAGTCGGAATATTTTTCGTTTATTTTTTCGGCAAATGCCGTATAAATCAGTTTGCGTATTTTGGGATATGAAAGCGTTTTTCTGTTGTCGCAATAAATTGGCGAATTCCATCCCGAAGCCCATACAAAATGCCTGTTTATATTTATTTTTACAGCTTTAATTTGCAATAAACCTTTTGCTATCTGTTTTGCTCTTTCGTTCATATTTTCTAATTTTGCACAAAATTAGCAATTAATAACGACAGGCATATTTTTTACTGTTAAATATTTTTCATCCTGCTGTTGAATTTTATAAAAAACAGTACATATTATCAATTTCAAATTATCAATTATGAAAAAAATCTTTTTTAATGACAAATTTATCGCTTTTGGCTGCCATTCCGAAATATCTGAAAAATGTACGGCAACCGGCATTTACGAATTGAATAAATTTACGGAACTTCCGTATTTACTTGACAGGTTTTTACATAATTCGGTCGAAAATGAAATTTATGTATCGTGTAAAAACGAAGATGAAACTTTTGTCGCCTTTTGCGATTTGTTTGATATGGTATTTGCCGGCGGCGGTCTTGTACGCAATCAGGGTGGCGAAGTATTGCTTATATACCGTTATCAGCGCTGGGATTTACCCAAAGGGAAGCAGGAATCGGGTGAAAATATTGCAGATACGGCTGTGCGCGAAGTAAAGGAAGAATGTGGAATATCGAATCCCGTATTAGGTAATTTTTTGACCGAAACATACCATTGTTTTTTGATAAACGGACGACTGATGATGAAGCGTAATTTTTGGTATGAAATGTTTTGCAGCGCCGAGATTCCGATTCCGCAAAAAGCCGAAGACATCGAAAAAGCCGAATTTGTACCGGTAAACAGGTTGCCCGAATATTTTAGTTGCATGTACGCTTCGGTACGCGAGGTTTTTGTCGCCGCAGGTTTGGCATAACAGAAATGCGATTGCAGCATGGTTTCGCGCCAAATATGAAAGATTGCCGTAGCGCTGCGGTTGAAAAAACCATTGTGTCAAAACATATTAAAAAACAAGACTGCTGTTGCAGTAATTTTTATTTGCAAGGAGCGATTATTTATATATATATTATTGAAAACATATAAAAAAGAGGCTGTCTTAAAACTCCGGTTTTGTCATTGCGTGCCGTTAGGCGAAGCAATCCAAATGTTGATTATCAATGGCTTGCTTCGTCGCTACGCTCTTCGCAATGACGTTTTGCTTCGGACTTCGCCCTCGCAATGACGTGTAAAATACCATTTTGAGACAGCGCTATTTATATATGTATTTTGTTGATAACATATAAAAAAATCCTTGATTTTCATCAAGGATTTTAACTGTTAAAAATATCTGTTATTTTTATTTTTTGACTTTATTCGGTTCATCAAGCCGCAATTCGGGATGATTTTTTGATGACTTTTTCAGCAAAAACGAAACTAATATCGCAATACAGGCTAAACCTATAAATACCAGTTCGGCATTTACCGCATTTTCGGTTTTTTCTTTTATATCGTCTGCATTTGTTGTTTTCATTATGCTTCCAATTACTATCGGAACAAGCAGCATACCCGTATTTTGCACCCAGTAGAGTAACGAATATGCGGTTCCCAGTTTGTTTTCGGGAATAATTTTAGGTACTGATTGCCACATTGCGGCAGGCACCAGCGAATATCCTATTCCGAGCAGTGCAAAACTTATAAATCCGAATATTGATATGCCTGGTGCGAATCCGAAAATAAGATGAGACAGCAGTACAATAAACGAACCTATTATCATCCATGTTGTGGCTTTGCCTTTGTAATCGACAAGCGAACCGAACAGCGGAGTAAAAATAATAGGAGTAAATGGAAGCATTGTTGCCATGTATGAAGCAATATCGTCATCAAGTCCGAAACGCGGAACAATTATTGATGTTGCAAAACGTTTGAACGAAATTATGCAGCAATAAAAAAATACGCATAAAAAAGCTATAAGGACAAAATTTTTATTTGTGAGTATTTTACCTATATCCGAAAATTTGAATTTAGCGTCTTCTCTTTTCTTTGCGTTATTCAAAGCGGCTGCTTCGGCGTCCTGTTTGTCCAGGCGTTTGTCGAACGAAATAAATACAAACCATGTAACTATTGCAATAATCATCAAAAACAATCCTGTTTCTGCCATATTGTTTGATTCGGACAATGGAACTTCGCCTTTTATTGATATTGCCATTGGAGCAATCAGCATTGCGGCGGCAGTTCCCAGTCGGGCTAAAGCCAGTTGCAATCCCATTGCCAAAGCCATTTCCTTGCCTTTAAACCATTTTGCTATTGATTTGGTTACGGCAACTCCTGCAATTTCGCTGCCCAAACCGAATATGGCGCATCCGGCGGTGGCAAGCGTAAGCGAAGGTTTTGCAAATCCGAGACTGCTGATAAATCCGGCAACACTGCTGTCTTTAAACATTGGCGATAACGCATAAACAACTATCGCAGAACCTGCAATCATTAATATTACAAACAGGGTTCCGGTAAAACGCACTCCCCATTTGTCGAGCAATATCCCGCATACAATAAGTCCTCCCCATACGCACAACAGCGAATAGGCGCCTCCATAAACGCCATAATTTGCGGAATCCCAGCCAAGCTGAAGCAAGGGATTTTCAAACATTTGGCTTACGGTTGAAAACATGTCATCGAAAAAATACGATGCAAACATTGGCAATGCCAGACAAAGCAATACTAACCATCGTGCGGTTTTGGAATCGCGTAAAACAGACTGTAATTTTTGTACCATTTATATAATCTTTTATTTTTTTTATTTTTTGATATTGGGCAGTTCCAGTCCGTAACCTTTGCGTTTATCTACTATTTTAAGATAAAATCCTAAAATCAGCGCCGCAACGCCCAAACATGCCAGCATTAAAAGCGGGTTGGTGTAGTTGTAAGACGTAGCTGCCGTTTCTGGGTCAATCAATCCATCTTTTAATTTTTGTACAACATCTGGATTTGATGCATCCAAAATTTTGCCAATCAGCAAAGGAAACAGCCACAAACCTATATTCTGTATCCAAAAAATCAGCGCATAAGCCGAACCGATAACTTTTTGTCCAACAAGTTTCGGAACGCTGGGCCACAACGATGCAGGCACAAGCGAGAACGATGCGCCAAGAACCAGAATTGTTATGTATGCCACCATTACGCCGCCGATAGCGCTTCCTTTGAACATCGGCAAAATAAATGCAAAGGTTAAATGACATGCGATAAGCAGAATAGAGCCAATCATCAACATTGAGGCCGCTTTACCTTTGGTATCCACATATTTCCCGATAATTGGCGTGATTCCAACTGCCAGAAGAGGAAATACTGCAAAAACAGTTTCGGCAGACTGACGCATATAACCCATAACGCAAAAAGCGATTAAGCATACAACAGATGTCGCCAGCAATGCAATTTTCAATGTTTTCTTGCTGAAATTGCTTGCAAAAGCAGCAGCAGCAACCATCAACATTACAAAATATTGAATTATAGTGCACAAATTTGATGCCCAAAAAGAATCTTTTGGTACTTCTGTAAAAGTTAAATTGCATTGCAGCATGTTTACGGCATATTTCTGGAACGGGAAAATTGCCGAATAGTACAGCACGCAAAGTAGAGCCACTAACCAAAAGCCACTGCTCGACAGTATTTTGCCAATATCTTTGATTTTGAACGGGTCGTCTTTTTCTTCAGCCTCGCCTGTTTGCGCATCAAGTTTTTTATCCATAAAGAAATAAGCTATAAACATAATGAGCGCTATCATCAACAAAATTACGCCGAAAGCAACCGAGCGCGAAACGTCAATATTGCCTCCCCATTTTGCAAAAACGGGAGAAAAAATCATACATGTAGCAACTCCCAAGCGTGCCAAAGCCATTTCAGAACCCATTGCCAAAGCCATTTCTCTGCCTTTAAACCATTTTACTATTCCGCGCGAAACGGTAATTCCTGCCATTTCAACGCCGCAACCGAAAATCATAAAGCCAACCGAGGCAAATTTTGCGGATGCAGGCATTCCTTCATAGAATGGCGAAATACCTAACTCGTCAAAACCGGGAATATAATTCAAATTATTGGTAAACCAGATTTCCAAACCTGAACCTGTAAACATATCGGTAACGGCATACCAGTTTATTGCCGCTCCGACAAGCATTACCACGCCTGACAAAATAGCAGTAAAACGCACGCCCATTTTGTCGAGAATTATTCCTGCAAAAATCAGGAAAAAGATGAATACATTAAGAAATGTTTCAGATCCCTGCATTGTACCGAAAGCAGTTGAATCCCATCCGCGCGTGGATTGCATCAAGTCTTTGATGGGTGAAAGTATATCCATAAAGATATATGAACAAAACATGGCAAATGCCAGTAATACTAAGGCTGTCCAGCGAACAGCCGGCACGTCTCTCATTTGTTTGATAATTTTCTCCATAACTGATTTATTTTAGTTGTAATTAATTAGCGTATTATTGTTTCATTTCTGTTTGGTCCTACCGAAATAACTTTTAACGGAAGTCCTGTTTCATGTTCTATAAAATCAACATAATTTTTGAATGCCGGCGGAAGTTTTTTGTATGATTTGCAATCTGATATTTTTGTTTTCCAGCCTTCAAAATCCCTGTATATAATTTCAATATCGGTATGATTCATATCGTATGGAATGGTTTTATAAACTTTTCCGTTTATTTTGTATGCAACTGCAATACGGATTTTATCAAAATCGTCAAGTACATCTGCCTTCATCATTATCAGTTGCGTTACGCCGTTAATCATGATCGAATATTTAAGCGCAGGCAAATCGAGCCAGCCTGTACGGCGCGGTCGTCCTGTTGTAGCACCAAATTCGCGTCCTGCCTGTTGCAGTTTTTCGCCTGTTTCGTCGTTCAGTTCTGTTGGAAATGCTCCGCTTCCGACACGGGTACAGTATGCTTTGAAAATTCCCAGAACTTCTCCTATTCTGCCCGGCGCAATTCCAAGCCCGGTACATGCTCCTGCGCAAACGGTACTGGATGAAGTAACATAAGGATATGTTCCAAAATCAATATCAAGCAGCGAGCCTTGAGCGCCTTCGCATAAAATTCTTTTGTTTGAATCCAATACATTATTTACTTCGTATTCGCTGTCTGTAAGTCTGAATGTTTTAATACGTTCGATTGCCTGCAACCATTTCGATTCATCTATTTTATATTCAAAATCGAACTGTTTTAATATGTTAATGTGTTTGTTTTTTAATTCCGTATAGCGTTCGTTGAATTTATCGGATAACAAATCGCCTATGCGCAAGCCGTTACGCCCTGCTTTGTCCATATAGGCAGGACATATACCTTTGAGCGTAGATCCTATTTTTGTTTTGCCTTTGGATGCTTCCGAAGCTGCATCTATTATTTTGTGTGTGGGCAAAATCAAATGCGCCCGTTTTGATATAAGCAATCGCGATTTTATATCTACGCCCATAGATTCGATTGTATCTATTTCGTCAAGCAATATGACAGGGTCAATAACAACGCCGTTACCTATTAAATTCAAGGTATTGTCGCGAAATATTCCCGAAGGAACAGTGTGCAATACAATTTTTTTATCATTAAATTCAAGCGAGTGCCCTGCATTGGGTCCTCCCTGAAAACGGGCAACCATATAATAGTCTGGCGTAAGAAAATCTACTATCTTACCTTTGCCTTCGTCGCCCCATTGAAGTCCTAAAACTATGTCTGCTTTCATCTTTTTTATGTAAATTTGAGATGATAAATGTAGATATTTTTTTATTTGCAAAAATAATTATGTATGTTTTTTTTTCAACAAATTTTACCCGCAAAATATTCACACAATGTATTATGCTGATATACAATATGTTGAAATTGATACTAAAAATAAATACAAACATCAAAACAAAGTTTTATTTAACGAAAATCATCTGCAAACATGGATACCGAATTATTTTAATACTTTTGTTTGC
Organism: Prevotellaceae bacterium; assembly: GCA_031275825.1. Classification (GTDB taxonomy): domain Bacteria; phylum Bacteroidota; class Bacteroidia; order Bacteroidales; family UBA932; genus JAIRKV01. Next base: position 28,317 of record JAISOH010000113.1, read on the forward strand.
ATATTAATCAGGTAAAAAATCAAATTTTAAGATGAAATACGGCAACATTCATATTGTAGAAACGTCCGATGGTTCTCATACAATAAAAATAGTTGATATTGACGAACACTATCACTCTGTAAACGGAGCGCTTCACGAATCGATGCATGTGTTTATAAACAACGGTTTTTATTATATCAACAGCAATAAACTGAATATACTCGAAATGGGATTCGGTTCGGGATTAAATGCAATGCTTACTTTTGCCGAAAGTGAAAAATCAAACAGAACTGTCGAATATACGGCACTGGAATTATATCCTGTTGATGAAGAAATATTTTCAAAACTTAATTATGCCGAAATACTGAACGTGGATCCAAATAAATATTTTTTGCCTTTACATACCTGCGAATGGAACAAAAATATTGAATTGAACAAAAATTTTATTTTCAAAAAAATCAATACAGACCTGAATAAATACGCCGACAACAAACATTTCGACATTATTTATTTCGATGCATTTGCTCCCGACAGGCAAAGCGAGCTGTGGACAGAAACAGTGTTTAAAAAAATGTTTTCGATATTGAATATTGGCGGAATACTTGTTACATATTCGTCAAAAGGCGAAGTAAAACGCAATATGCGCAACGCCGGATTTAAGGTAAAACGCTTGCAGGGAGCGGCAGGAAAACACCACATGTTACGGGCTGAAAAGAATTAATGAAAAACAGCCTGCTATGCATTCAGGAAATATTGCATTTAAATAGAGGGCAGTTAAAGACAAATAAATTGATATATTGAATCATCGTTAAAGTCGAAATCTCGGAAATAATCCCCATAGCCTGTCTGATTTGTGAAAAATTTTCAACATGCTAGCAGTTTTTTGTCAATTTATAAAAAATAATTTTGTAATTTTGCAGCAGATAGTTCATTGTATTTAATAAGTTGATAATTATAAATATGCGACATTTTTGTCAAATGAACGATTTTTTTTATTTTTTCTAAATGTACAACGGGTAAATATTGAAATATGATAAGTTTTTGTTTGGCGCTTGTAACTTTATTTGCAGGATATTTTATATACGGTAAATTTGCCGAACGTGTTTTCGGAATTGATAAAAACAGGCAAACTCCTGCGTATTCAATGAACGATAATGTTGATTACATTCCGATGTCATGGTGGCGAATATTTCTTATTCAGTTTTTAAACATAGCAGGATTAGGTCCTATTTTCGGCGCGATAATGGGAATTATGTTTGGACCTGCCGCATTTTTATGGATTGTTTTCGGAACTGTTTTTGGCGGAGCGGTTCACGATTATTTTTCCGGAATGATGTCGGTTCGCAGCAATGGAGCAAGTTTGCCCGAACTCAACGGAAAAGAACTGGGTATTGCCGTAAAACAGTTTATGCGAATATTTTCGTCTTTACTTATGATTTTGGTTGGAGCAGTATTTATTTCAGGTCCCGCAGGATTGCTTGCAGGAATAACCTCAGGTTACATAAACGTTTTTTGGTGGACTGTTATTGTTTTTGTCTATTACATTTTGGCAACGCTGCTTCCTATCGATAAGCTTATAGGTAAAATTTATCCTTTGTTTGGCATTGTTCTTATGTTTATGGCGGCAGGAATACTGGTTTCACTGTTTGTAAATGATGCTCCCATACCTGAAATCACAAGCGGTTTGGCAAACAGACATCCTAATGGCTTGCCGATATTTCCAATGATGTTTGTATCGATAGCCTGTGGCGCAATATCAGGATTTCATGCAACACAGTCGCCAATGATGGCGCGCTGCCTGAAAAATGAAAAATACGGACGCAGATGTTTTTACGGCGCAATGGTTGCCGAAGGCGTTTTGGCATTGATTTGGGCAGCGGCGGCGGCATCATTTTTCGGTTCTGTTGACGGCTTGCAGGATTATACTGCTAAACTTCCGGAAAATGCCAATAAAGGCGCCGAAGTTGTAAATATAATATCTAAAACATGGCTTGGTACATTTGGCGGAATACTTGCTTTGCTTGGCGTTGTTGCAGCGCCAATTACTTCAGGCGATACGGCTTTGCGCTCAGCACGTTTGATTGTCGCCGATTTTTTGCACATCAGCCAGCGACGGATAACAAAACGGCTGCTTGTTGCCATGCCTGTTTTTGTATTAACTTTTATAATACTGTTTTTTATTCCGTTTGACATATTATGGCGATATTTTGCATGGTGCAATCAAACGCTGGCAGTGTTTACGCTTTGGGCAATCACTGTTTATCTTTGTCGAAACAGAAAAAATTATTTCATATCGCTTATCCCCGCATTATTTATGACAGCAGTAACATCAACATATATTTTTATAGCGCCGGAAGGATTTGGCTTAAACATGATTTTGTCGAACACGGCAGGATTTTTGATAACAATATTCACAGGAATTTTATTTGTTTGTTACAGAAACAGCCTGCTTAAATCCGCATGTCCGGATTATAAAAATCCGAAGTAATTTTAAATGAAAATAAAATAATAAAGTTTTAAACAAATATGGAAAACAAACTGAAAGTAATGAACAGGTTAATTAAATTTTTTGTTAAACGCATACCGCGTCCGACGCTTATAAGGTTTTCATTTTTTTTTGTTGCTTTGGTTCGTCCGTTTTACTGTGGTCGCAAAGTAGAATGTCCGATATGCGGAAAACATTTTCGTTCGTTTTTGCCTTACGGCAATCGTGGCTGCTCAAACAGGCTTTGCCCCGGATGTTTATCGCTTGAACGCCATCGGTTGATTTGGCTGTATTTGAAAAATTTTACAGGTTTCTTTAATTACAGTATGAAAGTACTGCACATAGCGCCTGAACAGCCTTTTATTATCCGTTTCAGAAAATGTAAAAACCTGAACTATCAAACGGCTGATTTGCTGTCGCCTATTGCCGATATGCATTTCGACATTATGAAAATTCCTCTTGATGATAATGTTTACGATGTGATATTGTGCAATCATGTGCTTGAACATGTCGAAGATGATATTACAGCAATGAAAGAACTGTATCGTGTGATGAAACCCGGTGGCTGGGCAATTCTGCAAGTACCCTTAAACACACAACAAAAATTTACATACGAAGACAAAAATATTACAAATCCCAAAGAACGTGAAAAGGCTTTTGGTCAGTACGACCATGTGCGACTGTACGGATTAGACTATTTTCAACGGTTAAAATCGGCAGGATTTGAGGTAGAAATCTTCGATATATGCAAACATTTAAATTCCGAACAAATTGCCCGTTATCGTTTAAACACATCCGAGCAATTGTATATTGCCCGTAAACAAAACAAATCAACATCTGTTTAATCACTGCAGAATACAATATCTACTATCTTAAAAATAAAACACACACTTTTTGAAAAAAATAATCAGTATAAATTAGAGATGCCAATATTCGTATAACTGGAAAGCAGAACGAAGCAGAATATTGATGCATCCAAGAGTGCACTATAATTCGAGGCACATAAGACTATCGGTTTCGTACAGTTTCGGCAGCAAAAAGGTAAAGGTAGAACAGAACGAAGTTAGCAACAGCGAAGAAAAAGGCAGGGTAAATTAATTTTTATCGGTTTTTTTCAATAGACCTCCTGCGAAACTAAAATAATCGAATTACGTTTGCAACATGAAATACGATAAGATCAAAAATTACAAGCCGGAAGAATTTCGGCGCTTAACCGGAGTAAAGTCTGAAACATTCTCGGTCATGGTAGAGGTATTGATCAGGGCATACGCAGTTAAACACGGTCGCGGCGGTCGTTCATCGAAATTAAGCATGGAGGATATGTTGTTGGCGACGCTGGGATATTTACG
>JAISOH010000119.1 GCA_031275825.1 Prevotellaceae bacterium
TGGCTTAACTGACGTTCGTACTCTGCAATTTCGTTATTACGCTGTATTGTAAGTTCTATGATTTGTTGCTGCATTTGCATGATATTCAGTTCGGTTGAAGTTAAATTTGCATCAAATCCCGTTTTGGTATTTTCGGTTTGCAAACTGTTTCGTACCGAATTTTCGTATTCCGATTTTGATATTATGCCTTTTGCGTACAATATCGAATCGCGGGTTAAACTGCTGTATTCATAGCCTAAATCTTTACCCAGAATTTTTTGCTGCTCTGTGAGTTGCCGATGATATTTTGTGTTTTTACTGATTTGCTGTTGCAGCAGGTTTTTTTTCTGATTTGTATAATCTGTTGTAATATAATGACGATAATCCATGCAAAGCAACTTGAATGCTTCGTAATTTGACTGCAAATCGCCAAGATTATAATCGGTTTCCAGCCATTTTTCAAATACCGTTTCCGAAAAATTCTTTTTATACGACTGACTCAAACTGTCTTCTATTGCACGCACAGCCTCATAATCGGCAGTATTGTACAGTAAGGCTATCATGTCATTTTTTCTTACGTTTTGTTCATCGGCAACAAAGATTGTGTCGATACGACCTTCGGCGCGGGCAATTAAATCGGCAGGCGGATTTAATGTTGTAATAATTACGGGTGCATCAACGGTTTGCGGATATTTTATAAAATAACAGCCGATTAAAATCCCGACAAAAATCAAAAAAATAACCGTTATTCCACGGCGAACTATCCACGATGGCAATTTGCCGAGAATATCGCTTGCCTCTTCGCTGTGAAAATATATTTCAGCATTTGATTTTTGCTCTTCGTTTGACATTTCTTGACTTTTATATATTAACTTACTGCGAAATTAATATTTTTTTGTGAGTTGTTAAATAAAATTTCAAAAACTTTTTTTTATATCCTTTTGCTATATGACAATGTTCATTTTTATTATTACATAAAGTAGAAATTTTTTTAGGACAACTTCCGTTACAAATAGGAAATAAACTGCAATCATAACATTTATTGCTTATTTTAATATCTGACAAATAAAATTTACTTTTCAAAAAACATGGATTGTTAATATGACCTATACATTTTTTAGGATTCCCAACATCAATATAGCATTTATATACACTGTCATCTGCATATTGTATTTCTTGCGGATTAATATAATATTCTCATTCCGGTATAGGTCCTTCGTCTTTCATTGCCTGTCTTTTCTTACTATAATCAAAATTACCTTTTATTAGTCTTCCGGAAACGGCTTTATGGATTTCATTCTTTTTTACAACTCTTAATAATAATAATTTCCCATCAAAGTGAAGACTAATGGATTCTTCCATTTGTATTTTCGTCTTTTGACTTACTTTTTCATCAAATTGATTTAGGCAAGTCATTACAATTATTTCCTGCCCATTCTTTTTTATCTTAATTTTTACCTTTTCTCCTTTTCCATTCAATGTTTCCTGTTTTCCATCAACTTTTACCGCCCATTTTACATTGTCTCGGTCAGTGTTGCTTACTTTAGATTTGTTATAACGCGTTACTTTATATTATGCTTTTTGTCAGGGAAACGCCTCTGTTTCACCTGCTACCTCTTTAACCAATGTTCTTTCTTCCTTTTCACCTAATTTTACAGGTTTGGCATTTATATCGGTAATAAACCGTTTTTTTTGGAACACCACGTTTTTGTTGTAGCGCACGGTGGCTGGTGAAATTACGCAGTGAAGCAACATTGGGCTGCAGCCTGCAAAAGTCATAGTTTCCGACAATTCGCTTATCCATGCATCCCAAAATTCCAAACGGCGGAATGGCATATTTTCATCTTTTGCTCTGTAAAATCCCAAAACTCCGTGCATGGCGTTGCGGGTTTTAAACCATTGATAAAAAAATTCGTCATTGCCGGTGGCTTGCATAACGATATGAAAAAGATCGCCGAAAGGCTGTCCGTGAGACTCTGTACGCATAAGGCGAATTACGGTCAAAATCATAAAGCGTCAGAAAGTACGGTTGTTCGTAGTTGGCTTCTATCTGTCCTGATTTTTTCTTCATAGTTAATAAATCTTTGGACATCCAAACTCTGTCATTCGGGTCGGGATGAAAATAATCTATTGAAAATAACAAAATGTTTCTTTCTTCGCCATCAACGGTTAATTTAATTTTACTCATAATGAAACTAAATTTATATAATATTAACTTCTAATTTATTGTTAATAAACGATTTATGTAACTATGAGTAATAAACCTGTTATTCTTTTTTCTTAATTCCGAATTTTGGATCAATCCTTACAAACAGTACGGGAAGCAAGCCGGGAACAGCGCAGATTATAACCCAAATAAAAAAGTTTTGATATCCTAAACATTCCTGCAGCCATCCGGAAAACATTCCGGGAATCATCATTCCAAGCGCCATAAATCCCGTACATATTGCATAATGCGCCGTTTTGTGTACTCCGCTGTGTTCGCAAACATAAAGCATGTAAAGCATGTACGCGGTAAATGCAAATCCGTAGCAAAACTGCTCGAAAGCAACGCACGAGCATATAATAAACAGATTGTTGGGTTGTGCATAAGATAAATATACATAAACAAAATGGGGAATATTTATGCCCAAAGCCATGGGCCATAGCCAGTATTTTAGTCCTTTTTTTGATGCGGCAAGACCTCCCAAAATTCCGCCTGCGGTTAACATTATCATGCCTATTGTTCCGTATATCAATCCTAACTGTCCTGTTGTTAAACCCAAGCCGCCCGTTGTGCGGGTATCAAGCAGGAAAGGCGAAGCCATTTTTACGATTTGTGATTCTCCAAGTCTGTAAAGCAATAAAAATGAGATGATAAGAAAAATGTTTTTCTTTGTGAAGAATGTTGCGAATGTAATAAAAAAATCCTTAAACATGATTTTTGAACCGGTTTTGCTTGACGCCATGTCGCTTTTGGGATGCGGCAAAATAAACTTATTATATATGAAAAGAACTGTAAATAATCCGCCTAAAATGAAAAATAATATTGACCATGCAAGTTGAATATTGCCCGAAGTTCCCTTTATTGAATCTTCGGCTGACACTGCTTTTTTGTCAATCTGCACAAGCATGTAAGCAGGTTGATTAAAGTTTTTGGAGTTGAAAACCAGACGTTCGCCCGAAACTAACTTTATGTCATTATCTTTGTCCAATTGGAGGTTCAATACTATTTCCTTGTTTTCTTCGGGTCTTTTGTTCAGCATTATTCCTGCAACGGCAACGTTTCCGACAAGATTTTTTTCATTTGTATCTTTTGTTTTGGGATTGAACGTTTCTTTCAGCCAGTTGCCTAACGGTTTAGAAACGTTTCGAGTCCACCATCCGTCAGTTTTTGTTTCTTCATTATTTTTTTCAGAATTGTCTGCTGATACAAATCCCGATTTGCTGTTATATGTTTCTACAATATTTTTGATTGAATCAAATTCGCGGGCAGTTATATTTTGAGTTGATATTTGAATATTGCCGGAAGTAACAATAAATGCAAGTTCGTCATTTGCGGAAAGTTCAGGAACATTCGGGGCTGCCGGTAAAATTATTTCATTTTTTATATTATTGCCTGCCGTTACGTTTATTTCAACAGGTTCTAATCCTGTCCACGATTCCAGCGAACCTGCCACAATGATTAAAAGCCCCTGTCCCGTAAGCGTTGCTATTCGATAAAACGTGCTTCTTATTCCCACAAAATATGATTGTTGGTGTTCGTTAAGGGCGAGCATGTAAAATCCATCTGCGGCAATATCGTGAGTTGCCGAGCTGAATGCCAGCAACCACATAAATATCAGTGAAGCTTTGAAAAATACAGGCAGCGGAAGCGCAAGCGCAATTCCGCCGAAAGCGGCGCCGATAAAAATCTGCATGGTAATTATCCACCAGCGTTTTGTTTTCAATAAATCGACCAGAGGACTCCAGAATGGTTTAATAACCCAGGGCAAGTACAGCCAACCCGTATAAAGGGCAATATCGGTATTTGATATTCCAAGCCGTTTGAACATGATGACCGCCGCAGTCATCACAACAACATAAGGTATTCCTTCGGCAAAGTATAAGGCAGGTATCCAAAACCAGGGACTTTTGCCATTTTTTTTATTTTCACCCATAATATTTTTGTTTATTTAGAAATTGATTAAAATTAAAAGAAATTATAAATGCTGTTAATCATCCTGTCGGTTATAATTTGTTTTGTGGATTTGTGATTGATAATTAAATATAAAATATAAAATATTAAACAAAACAGTAATGTGATTTTAATCAGCCTATTGATGTTCCGTTTTTTACTTCTCTGTCCGGATGTATCAAAACCAGTCTGCCATCGGCATCTTCAACCGAAAGTATCATTCCTTCGCTCATTATGCCGAGTATTTTTCTCGGCTCAAAATTTGCAACAAAACAAACTTGGGTTCCAATCAGTTTTTCAGGCGAAGGATAAGACTGTGCAATGCCCGAAAGTATTGTGCGTTTTCCTGTTCCATCGTTTATTGAAAATTGCAGCAGTTTATCGGATTTGGGAACTTTTTTGCAGTCTGTAACCGTTCCCGTGCGAATGTCATTTTTCATAAAATCGTCAAACCCGATATTTGGTTTCAACGCACTGGGTTTATAATTGCCAAGTTCATTTGCTTTTTTTGTATCCAGAAGTTTTTGAATCTGTTTGTTTATTACATCATCTTCAATTTTTTCAAACAATAATTCTGTTTTTCCCAGATTATCTCCTGCTTTGAGCAAGTCGGTTTTTCCCAGACTATCCCATTTGTATTGAGAAATATTTAGCATTTTTAACAGTTTTTGCGCTGTAAAAGGCATAAACGGTTCTATTGCTATTGTAATATTTGCGCATATTTGCAGCGATACTGCAAGTATTGCAGACACTCGTTCCATGTCTGTTTTTGCCAGTTTCCACGGTTCGGTGTCGGCAAGGTATTTGTTGCCCAAACGGGCAAGGTTCATTGTTTCTTTCAATGCTTCTCTGAAGTGATATGTTTCGATTGATTCTTCGATATTCTGTTTTATTTTAGGAATTTCGGCAAGAATTTCATCATCATAAGCGGTTGTTTGCTTTATTGCAGGAACTTTATTGTCAAAATATTTTGCGGTCAGAACAAGGACGCGGTTTACAAAGTTTCCGAGTACGGCAACAAGTTCGCTGTTGTTGCGAGTTTGAAAATCTTTCCACGTAAAATCGTTGTCTTTTGTTTCGGGAGCGTTTGCGCACAACACATATCTCAAAACATCTTCTTTGCCTTTAAATTCTTCGAGATATTCGTGCAGCCATACAGCCCAGTTGCGCGAAGTGGACAGTTTGTCGCCTTCGAGATTCAGAAATTCGTTTGCCGGAACATTGTCGGGCAGGATATATTCTCCATGAGCTTTCAGCATTACGGGAAAAACTATGCAATGAAAAACAATGTTGTCTTTTCCGATAAAATGCACAAGTTTTGTTTCATCATCTTTCCAGTATTTTTCCCATTTGTCGGGTAAAAGTTCTATTGTATTTGAAATATATCCTATCGGAGCATCAAACCATACATATAAAACTTTGCCATGAGCGTTTTCAACCGGAACGGGAACGCCCCAGTCAAGATCGCGACTTACTGCGCGCGGCTGCAATCCCAAATCTATCCACGATTTGCATTGTCCGTAAACATTGGTTTTCCATTCTTTATGATCTTGCAGAATCCATTTTTTGAAGAAATCTTCATATTCATTCAGCGGTAAATACCAGTGAGATGTTTCACGCAATGAAGGCGTGCTGCCGCTGATTGCCGAATGAGGATTTTTCAATTCCATTGGGCTAAGCGTTGAGCCGCATTTTTCACATTGATCGCCGTAAGCATTTTCGTTGCCGCAATGCGGACAAACGCCTGTGATATAACGGTCGGCAAGAAACTGATGCGCTTCTTCATCATAGTACTGTTCGCATGTTTTTTCAATAAATTTGTTATTTTCATACAGTTTTCTGAAAAAATCGGAAGCCGTTTTATGATGGATTTCAGAACTTGTTCGCGAATAAATATCAAACGAAATTCCAAAATCTTCAAACGATTTTTTTATTATCGAATGATATTTATCAACAATATCCTGAGGTTTAACGCCTTCTTTTCGAGCTTTAATAGTAATCGGAACTCCATGCTCATCGCTTCCTCCTATAAATATCACATCTTCGCCTTTTGAACGCAAATATCTGACATAAATATCGGCAGGAATGTAAACTCCGGCAAGGTGTCCTATGTGTATGGGTCCATTTGCATAAGGCAATGCCGAAGTTATCAAATATCGTTTGGCTTTGTTCATATATAATATTTTTTTGCAAAAGTACATGAAAATTCAGAATTTCCAAATGCATAAAATAAAAATCTTGACCACTTTGTTATTCTTGCATCTCAGATTTAAACTGTGATTGTTTGTAAAATGTTCAACCTGTCTCATATTCTGAAAATATTGCATTTGGTAAGATTTAATAAACGGTTAAAGGCAAGTAAATTGAGATATTGAATCATCGTTAAGGCAATGATTTCAGATATAATTTTCGTTGCCAAACCGTCAAAAGTTTTAGCGAAATTAACTGTGAATAATTAATAGTGGATTGGTTAGTTACGCCGAACTTTGCAGGCTTCATGCTTCGATTGCGCTCGCAGTTAGCAAAGATGACCAGACATGGAGCGTCATTCCTGCGAAAGTAGGAATCTTTCCAATCAGCGAGAGTGCGGGTCAAGTCTGCAATGACGGTTTCATTCTCAATTAATAAAATCCTGAATTTTTATTTGTTAATTTCGGCTTGTAATTTATTATTAACAAGCAATTTGCATAATTATTAAGAAGCGGCTGATTACATACTTGTATCTGTGTATAAATCATCAATACGGTATTAATAAAAACATACAAATGACAGGTAAAAATATCGAAATTTAATGCGTTTTGACTTCTGCAAAAAAAATGATACGGAAAATTTATTAATTTTGCAAAAAAAATATTTTGGAACAGAATTCAAATAATAAAACAAAACCGTATGGCGAACGAGCCGTACTTGTTGGTGTAATTACAGGCGAGCAAAACGACCTGCAAACAAAAGAATACCTTGATGAACTGAAATTTTTGGCAGAAACGGCAGGCGCAATCGCCGTAAAATCGTTTACGCAACGGCTTGAACGTACAAATTCAAAAACATTTGTCGGTTCGGGAAAAATATATGAAATTTTGGGATATATCAGGGAAAATGAAATAGATATTGCAATATTTGACGATGAACTTACTCCTTCGCAACTGAAAAATATTGAGAAAATTATGGAATGTAAAATACTTGACCGAACAAGTCTTATTCTTGATATTTTTGCAAAACGCGCAAAAACAGCCTATGCCAAAACTCAGGTAGAACTTGCGCAATATCAATATCTGCTGCCACGTCTTACGCGAATGTGGACGCACCTCGAACGACAACGCGGAGGCGGAATAGGACGATACGGTCCCGGCGAAACACAACTCGAAACAGATAGAAGAATTATTCTTGAACGTATATCAAAACTTAAAGAACAACTTAAAAAAATTGACAGGCAAATGGTTTCACAGCGCGGAAATCGAGGCAGTCTGGTTCGTCTTGCTCTGGTTGGCTATACCAATGTGGGAAAATCAACGTTGATGACATTATTAAGTAAATCCGAAGTATTTGTTGAAAATAAACTATTTGCTACTCTTGATACAACCGTTCGGAAAATAGTAATTGAAAATCTCCCGTTTTTACTTTCCGATACCGTTGGTTTTATTCGCAAACTGCCTGCTCAACTGATAGAATCGTTTAAGTCAACTCTCGACGAAGTTCGCGAAGCCGATGTTTTGATTCATGTTGTTGATATTTCTCATCCAAACTGCGAAGAACAGATAAACGTTGTAAAACAAACTTTGTTTGATATTGGAGCAACAAACAAACCTGTTTTTTTGGTATTCAACAAAATAGATGTATATCCATTTATCGAAAAGACAGAAGATGATTTGACTCTGCCAACAGCCGAAAACCATTCTCTCGAACAGTTAATGAAAAGTTGGATAGCCAAAGAAAATACTCCGTGCATATTTATTTCTGCAAAAAACAAAACCAATATTGACAGATTGCGCAACGATATTTACAAAATTGTTGCCGAAATACATGCAGGACGCTATCCGTTCAATAATTTTTTATATTGATTAATTCATGTTACGCAGGCTTGTAATTTTAAGAGTATCAAATTTTTTCCAAGCATTTTTTAAGATATTATATAGAATACAGTCGAAAATTTCAATTATATTAAAATTAAACAGTTGATTTTTAATATTATAAATCATAATTATTTATAAAATTTTATTAGACTTTATATAATACAACCCGCTATCATAATACTTTATATAGCCGTTTATTAATGAATAAAAATTAGCGGCTAACAAGCTGGCAACCATACTTTCCTTTAATTTATCTTGACGCAAAAGAAGAAAAAAATACTGTTTTACGGACAAAATTATCAATATTGCATAATCAAAAAAAATCAGCAGAATTTATCTGGAAAATTTTTATTCATTTATGTGTAATTGAAAATTTAATATTAATTTTGTATTCAAATATTTTATTAAAATCAATACAAATGAAACTTATACAGTTAATTTTATTGGGAGGAATTTTTATGTTTGGTGTTTCATGCACTAAAAAAACAGAAACTGAAATTACATATCCCGAAACAGAAAAACAGAACGTTACCGATACTTATTTTGGTATCGAAGTTGCCGACCCTTACCGCTGGCTTGAAAATGACACAACACAAGCCGTTGCCGGCTGGGTAGCCGCCGAAAATAAAATTACGCAAAACTATTTGGAAAATATTCCATTCCGCGACAAACTCAAACAGCGTCTTACAGACATTGTAAACTACGAAAAAATCGGTACTCCATTTAAAAAACACGGTAAATATTACTTTTTCAAAAATAACGGCTTGCAAAATCAAAGCGTTTTATACGTAAAGGAAACTGCGGACGGCGAAGCAAGCGTTTTACTTGACCCTAATACACTGTCGGACGATGGTACGGTTGCCCTTTCCGGAATTTCGTTTTCAAACAACGGAAAATATCTTGCCTACACAATATCCCGTAGCGGTTCTGACTGGAGAGAAATTCATGTAATGGATTTAACTTCCGGAAAACTTACAAATGACCATATAAAATGGGCAAAATTTACAAATGCAAGCTGGTTTGGAGATGGATTTTATTACAGCGCATACGATGCACCTGAAAAAGGCAAGGAATATTCTAACATAAACGAAAATCACAAAATATACTATCATAAAATTGGCGACGACCAGAGCAGTGATAAACTCGCCTATCAAAATACCGAATATCCCAAACGTTTCTACTCGGCTTCGGTTAATGATGACGAAACGGTTTTATTTATAACAGAATCGGGAGCAGGACTCGGAAATCGCCTGTTTATGCAAAATTTGATTAAATCAGGCTCGCCAGTTATAGAAATTGCAGGCGATTACGAATATGAATATGTGCCGGTTGATGTAATCGGCAATACTGTTTATTTTTACACAAATTACAAGTCACCGAAATATAAACTTGCAAAAGCCGATATAAATTCGCCTGAAATTGAAAAATGGAAAGACCTTGTTCCCGAATCGGAAAATGTGTTGAAAAGCATTAATTTTGTTGCAGGACAAATGATTCTTGTATATGACCGGGATGCATCGGAACATGCTTACTCATATTCGCTCGATGGGAAACTGAAAAACGAAGTCAAATTGCCAACTCTCGGCTCTGTCGGTTTCAGCGGCAATAAAGATGACAGGGAAATTTTTTACTCGTTTTCATCTTTCACATTTCCAAGCGCCATATATAAATACGATATTGACAACAACCTTTCGGAACTTTATATTGCGCCGAAAGTTAAATTTAATTCGGATGATTTTATCACCGAACAGGTATTTTATTCAAGTAAAGATGGCACAAAAATACCAATGTTTCTTACATACAAAAAAGGATTAAACCTTGATGGAACAAATCCTGTTTATTTGTACGGGTACGGCGGATTTAACGTAAGTCTTAATCCCGGATTTTCAACAATGCGTATTCCGTTTTTGGAAAACGGAGGAATTTATGCGCAGGCTAATTTGCGCGGAGGCGGAGAATATGGCGAAACATGGCATATTGCAGGAACAAAAATGCAAAAACAAAATGTATTTGATGACTTTATTGCTGCAGCCGAATATCTTATTGAAAAAAAATATACAAACAGCAGTAAAATCGCAATTGCAGGCGGTTCAAACGGCGGACTTCTTGTTGGCGCTTGCGTAAATCAGCGTCCCGACCTGTTCCGCGTGGCTTTGCCTATGGTTGGCGTTATGGACATGCTGCGTTATCATAAATTTACAATAGGCTGGAACTGGGCAAGCGATTACGGCACAAGCGAAGACAGCAAGGAAATGTTTGAATATCTTTATGCATATTCACCCTTGCACAATATTAAAAACAATGGAACATCATATCCTGCAATACTTGTAACTACCGCCGACCACGACGATAGAGTAGTTCCTGCACATTCGTTTAAATATGCCGCAACTTTGCAAGCTGCGAATACGGGAAACGCTCCAAAACTTATTCGTATCGAAACCAAAGCAGGACACGGAGCAGGTATGCCTGTCAGTAAAATAATACAGGAACAGTCTGATTTATATTCGTTTGTAATGTATAATCTGGATATGCGACCTGAATTTTAACGGTTGATAATGATAAAACAGTAAATTGATAGATTGGTTACGCCTAACTCTGCAAGTTTCGCTGCTTCCCGTTTTGGGCAGATGTCCTTGCAGTTCACAATGCTGCTATTTTTTAATTGACAGTTGATAATTAAAAACGGCGGACGGATTTTATCTGCCTGCCGTTTTTTAATACATGCGCAGGATGACCTACGCTTTGGATGTTTCTTTTGTATCAGAACAAGTTAACAGAAATGTGTATGTCATTGCCAATTTTTATTCGTAAGGAACGATTAAATATATACCGCGATATAATCAGTTCTGGAATTTTATTTTTGCTGTTGATAAAATTCGTTGCTTTTTATTGTTGTTATTCCTTTTGTATCAACATTTCCGATAATCCTCGATGCGCGTACAAGCCTGTTTGCATTGTATTTATCGTAATTTGGCGACGAAGGGTCAAGGCTACCGATTTTAACCTGTGTTGCTTCGTGTATAAATTGCTTGTTACCGATATAAATGGCAACATGACCTATGCGTTCTTTTTTCCCGTTTTGGGCTTTACTTCCGAAAAACAGCAAATCGCCAGTTTTAAGATTTTTGAAATCATCATCGATATCAATTGGCTGTCCTGTGTAATATTGTTGCGAAGCATCTCGTTGAAGAATTATGCCGTGCATGAAGAAAACCGTTTTCACAAAACCGCTGCAATCCATCGCTTTCGATGATGTTCCGCCCCAAAGGTAAGGCACGCCCATAAACCGTTTTCCGTAAGTTGCAATATTATTTTCTGTAAGATTTACAGATGAAATCCATTCGTCTGATTTTTTTGATTGTTTTTTATCCGTATATGCTATTCTGCCATCTGGATACGAAACTTTATAATATTGTCCGCTTTCATCTTCAAATTTAAGCATGTTTCCTGCAACCAAATCGGAAACAATATCATTTGAATTTGGTTCTGTATATGCAAAACCATAATTTTCGGTAAAAATAATTTTAGGCGATGAAATCCATTCATTAAACTGTTGTTTGTTCATTCGTTTAATATTTCCCGCATAAGTATAACTTATATATCCCTCGGGAGTTTGCACGCGCAGCCAGTTGCCGTTTTGCAAAATCTTTACAGGCATTCCAAGCAGAGCTTGAGTTGCCATTTCAGCCGAATAATCTCCCGAAGTGCGCATACTTGCAACCGAAAGCGTTACCGCTCCAAAAACCTCATCTCCCAAATCTTGTTCAGGAAGAACGGTTATGCTGTCTATAATATTCTTACCGTAGGTTTGCAGCCGGTTCAAAAGTTCGGCTTTTGCTTCGGCAAGCGTAGTTACGCCTGTCAGTATTATTTTATCATCGGCGCGGTTTATTTTGACATCGAAAACATTAACTCTACGGTCGGGAACAAATTGCTGCCGTACGCTGTCAACGGCATATTGACAGTATTTATCAAATGTTGCTTCCGATATTTGATTTTTATCGGATTTTGAAATATCGCATGATTGTAAGCATCCGCATAGAAATACTGCTATTAGCGATAATAATAAAAAAGTTTTTTTCATAATTATTTGCTGTTTTTATATGCCGCAAAAATACAAAATATATTAATATTTTAAAAATCTGTTTAAATTTAACTGGAATTTCCAATTTGCTTCCTGTTACACGAATGTCATACAGATAGATGAAAAACTGCTCGAAAAAAGAATTTTGCAAAAATAAAAATTAAATTCTCATCCCTCGCTGACAGCATCAGCAGGCTTTACGATACCTTGTTTGACTTGCACAATTCCCCCTGCAAAGGAATTGATAATGAAAAGGTTGAAAGCCTTAAATCATTAGCACACGGCAATTTTCAGGTGAATGGAGAATGAAAATAATAAATCTGGATTAACTACATTAATCTCCACTTCTCTTCGGTTGCCTCTCTGCTTCTCGGTTCGCAAAAAACTGTGTTGCAGGCAAATAATCATCAATTTAATTAAAATATTATTGTCTTGCCTTTCGCTGATTTTTATTAGCAAGGAGCGGCTGTTTAAGATTCCCAGAGCGATTTTTAAAAATAAACAGAAGAAACAAATCATTATGTTTCCTCTGCTCTCTGTCATTATCTCGACAAAGTATATATTCGCATGTTATTTTTTAATAAGCCGTATTTTGAGGGTCAAAATTACACCATTCCGAAGTCCAGTTGTTTGATGCAGTTTCGGAAGATCCGAAAGCGCCGATATAATTTACCCTGTCAAAACCTGATGACACTTTCGGGTCAGTCCAGTCATATCCCGAAGTTAACGGACTGTCGGAAGCGGGAAAAACAACAGGATTTGTAAGATTCAAAGGATTGCCCGACAATTTCAAATCGGCAATGGCAGACAGGGCGCGGTTGCCGCCGCCTGTACGGTTGAAATAGTTTTCTGCAAATGTCGCTGTTGCCGACGGGTCAAATTGAGTGCCACCTGACCAGTACTGTTTGTCCTGAAAATTTTGCACAGAGCCGGCAATTATACAGTTGGTAACGTTAAGTTTGCCTTCGTCAGCCCAGGTTTGCGTAGTAGAACCTTTATCATTCTCAATAATTAAGCCTATAGGAAATGCTGCAACGAGCGAATTGAAGATGCTCATTTGTGTATTGCGGCGCAGGTGGAGTCCTGCCTGAAAACGGGCGTCAGTAGCGCTTCCATCTGTAACCGAACTGTTGCTGTATGAAGATGGACTGGCAACAGGTCCAAATATGCTTACATTGGCAAATACGGCGCTTGTAAAAGGTTCGGATAGAGAGGCAGTAGCGTTATTGTCGGATTCAAAACCGTTGGATGCAGATTTATCTGCCACTTTGAGGTCGCGAACAGCAAGAGCAAACTGCACTTTTCCGCCAAATCCGTTATCAGAGTCAAAATCATCATCCCATGCCCTTAATGATACCAGATATTTTGCATTTACTGTTCCGCCAAACCATTCAAATGAATCGTCTCCCGAATATGAAATCTGAATATGGTCTGTTTGAGTACCCGAACCTACCGAGCCAAAAGTAATTCCGTTAATTTCGTTGTCGGTTGAATATTCTATTCCTGCAAATTCAACTCTTACATAACTCAATATTCCCGAATTGTCATCCGGCATGTTGCCGCCGTGTTTTGAGCGCACTCCGCCTTCTATTGTCTGTTCGCCCATATTGTTAGGCGCTTTTCCCAAAATAATAATACCGCCCCAGTCTCCCGGTTTGCGATTTCCCGGCGTTTGAGCCGATGTGAAAACAACAGGGCGCTGTTTTGTACCCTGAGCCATAATTTTTCCGCCGCGTTCTACAATCAAAGTTCCTTTGGACTGTTTGTCACCTTTGATAATCACGCCCGGCTCAACAGTCAGAGTTACTCCGTCGGTTACATAAACAAACCCTTTCAAATTATATATATTAGGATACTTGAGGGTTGTGTTTGTTTTTATTTCAAACTCATTCGAACCATCTCCCAAATCCAGCGTCTCTCCAACAGGAGGAGCGGGCGAAGGGTTATCGTTGTCGCTGCTGCAATTTACATTTAATAATGCAGCGCTTAATAAAAGCATAATGCCTGTTAATTTAATTCTGTTCATTTTTTTATATATTAAATATTAATTTAGTTTTAACAGCACGCTCAACGAAACGGACTGTCCCGGATTGTACTGTCTGATTATTTGTTCTCTCCTGTTAATTATATTGTTTTTTTCAAATACCGGAAATTGTTTAAATATTACATCTTCCGAAAAAATATCTTTTACAGAGCAGCGTATTTCAAGTTTTTTTCCTATGGTTTTGCTTACTGTAAAATCAAGAATATTGCGCGGCATTTCGTATGAATTTGGAATCAAAGAATTGACATTATTGTCGGAACTGTTTGATTTGCCCAAACCTGTAATTCTTTTCCCTATAAGATTGTATAGAAGTGAAATATTGATTCCTGCTTTCTCCGACTGATAATGCAAACCTGCATTTATCACATAAGGCGACTGTCCCTGCATTTCGCGGTCGGGTTCCGATATTATTTCACCCTGTTTGAAACGGACTTTGCTTTTTATTAATGCAACATTCAAAATCAGTGAAAAGTTTGACAGTCCGATAAAGTTTAAATTTTTACGTGCATCCAGTTCCAATCCCCAACTTTCGGCTTTATTGGCGTTTTCGTAGTTGTAGCGAAGCGAACCGCCCATGTCAATAAAACTCCATTCAACAGGATTTTTGAAATGCTTGTAAAATACGCCCAAACTTATAACTTCGCCCAAATCAGGATAAAATTCATATCGCAAATCAAAATTATCAATAACGGCAGTCTTAAGATTTTCATTGCCTCCTATTTCGTTGAACAGGTCAAAATCAAAATAAACAGCAGGCGAAAGTTCACGCAATTCGGGACGGTTTATCGAACGTCCGTATGCCGCTCTTATTTGATGTCTGTCGGTAAATTTGTATGTAGTGTTGATGGACGGAAGCAGAAATAAATCTTTAATGGTTTTGTGTGTAATCAATATTATATCGGCGGCATCAGACTTGTCGCGGGTAAATTTTGCATTCCGGCTTTCAATGCGAACGCCGGAATAAATATTGAATTTGGTTAAAGGAATTTCCAAAGCAAAATATGCCGCTCCAAGCCATGTGTCGGCTTTATAATTATTTGTTTTCCGCGTAATTTCGTCGATATATACCTTATCTGCGCCAAGATATTCGGTTTTCATCATTTCTTCAAAAGGCAGTTTCAGATATGTTTGTTTTTCTTCGTAACTTAAATTGTCGTATCTGTATATAAATTCTCTGTTTGAATAGTTCCGGTTGCTGTATTCCGCATAAATACCTGTTTTTAAAGTTGGCGTAAACGATATGTTTTCAAATGTCTTTTTATAGTTTACCGCTGTGGAAATATTGTGGTCGTACAGATTTTGAAAATAGCGGCTTATATTGTCATTGATTGTTGTTACCGAAGGAATATCTTCAACTCCTCCTATTCCTGCCTGATTGCTGACAATACGCCGGTCTGGTTCATCCTTGCTTGCATACGAATATCCGATATCTACCGTTAAATTTTGATTTGAAGAAAAGTCAAATGCTCCCGATAATTGACCGCTGTACGTCAAACGCGAAGAATATCGCATTTCCGTTTGCTCGCGATAATACATGCCGCTTACATCCTTGATACCTGTTCTTTCGGTCAAACGGTTACTGCCAAGCATGTTTAATAAATTTTTAAATTCAATGGCAACCGACTGATTTAGTTTGAACGACCAGTTATGCATAAAACCCAGACGTGCATCATT
Source organism: Prevotellaceae bacterium (assembly GCA_031275825.1). GTDB lineage: Bacteria > Bacteroidota > Bacteroidia > Bacteroidales > UBA932 > JAIRKV01. Next base: position 16,008 of record JAISOH010000119.1, read on the forward strand.
TGAAAACTGATTGTCGATATAATCATCAAGCACAACAGGTTTGTCTGCAGCGCTCGAATATATTCCGTACCGGGCGTTTTTCATTTTTTTTACGCTTTTAAATGTATTGCTGTAAGTCAGCGCCGTAATATTTCCGATGATTTGACTGTTTTTTGTTTTTATACGGCGTGAAAACATTAGCGACAATCGCTGGTCGGGCAAAGGTTTAATGTTTTTTACGCGCCAGTCGGTATTGAATCCCTTTTGTGTTAATTCGGTAATTTCCGAAGGATTGGCTACGGCGTCCAAATGTTTTGGAAAGTTTTGCGACAAAGGTCTTTTATTCATGTCAAAACCCAGAAAATCGGTGCCGCTGCCCGGATTGATATGAAAATCGTTGAACTGTGTATTAATGTTAAATCCCGAACCGTAACTTATTTCCATACTGTTTTCGTTGGGAACGCCTTTGGACATGATTTTAACAAAACCACCCGAAAAATCACCGGGAATTTCAGGCGATGGCGATTTGTAAACAATCATATTGTCGATTTGACTGCTTGGTATCAAATCGAATGGGAAAGCGCGGCTGTCGGTTTCCGTACCTGGAATTGACAGTCCGTTGAGCCAAACATTGTTGTAACGCTGCGAAAGCCCTCTTACAATTATAAATCTTTCATCAATAACCGTTATTCCCGAAATTCGGCGAACTACTTCGGATGCCGTTTTATCCGAACTTTTTAATATTTGAGACGCCGATACGCCGCTTATTATCTGCGAATTTGTTTTTATTGTCGATATCATGCCGGTTTCGGTATTGCTGCGGACGCGTCCTTTCACTACCGACTGACTGATTGCCTGTATATCGCTTTCCATTAATATATCTGCGCTTGCAGATTCTTCGCCCAAATCGCATTCCGTTTCTAATGTTTTGTACGACACATAACTGAATATTAATGTATATTTTCCGCTTTGCAAACCGTTTATTTCGTAATATCCCAATGTATCGGTTATGGCGTTTTTGTCTGTTCCTTTTATTAATACAGTTGCTCCGGCGATTGCTTCCGAAGTTTTGGCATCTTTTACATAACCTTTTATTTTCTTTGAAACACCGTTTGCAAAAAGCGGTGAAACGGCTGAACAGAAAATCAGGAAAAACATTAACAATATCAGTTTAATTTTTTGCATTTTTCAATTTTTAATTTATTGTGCAAAAGTATAGCCGCCATGTTACATAAAAATTACGGTTTTTTTACAGTTGTTTTAATATTATATTACATTTGTTTTACAGTATTTGCAATATGCCTTGCTGTCAGGTTGATTGCAGGCGATATTTTTTATTTTTTTAGTACATGAGATGTGTTTTTTAATTTATTTTTCCGATTTGTTTATTTTAGAAAATTTTTAAATTCTTCCATGGTTTTATCATTCATCAAGTATTGGCTTTGGTATTAATAACCATATCAATAACAGTAAATAAAAAATCATCGCTGCCGACAGTCTCAACAACGATGATATAAACAAATATGAAGAAATTTGTTAACGGTTAGTCGTCCAGGGCGTCAATTGCTTCCTGAATTGCTTTTTCTGTGGATTTTACCATGTTCAAAGTTACATTCAAATTTTCGGTTATGGTTACATCTTCCTGTTTGGCAAGATAAAATTCGCCTTCTTTGACAGAAAATGCAAGTAAGGTTCCTTTTTTTCCTACAGGCATTGATTCGTCATAACTTTTAACTCCGTCTGTGCCATACGGAGTATATAACTGTGATACTACCAAATCGCCGTAACCATGGAAAAATACGCAGGTAGAACCTGTACCGCCCTGGTAAGATGCAAAATCAACAGGACCGCCTGTGATTTTAACAAACAGAGTTTTTTTTGGACCATAATCCCAATAAACATCACAGTTAAACCAGCCTAATTTGCCAAGTTTGAAAGGAAAATATCCTTCTACTGCAATAATTTCTTCTATTATTCCGCCCGGCTGGTCTGGGTCGGGTACAACGACATCATCCGAAAAATCATCCCAAGCAAATTGATTTCCGCCAACGCCGGCAGTATCAATACCTTCCCATTTATGAGTATAATTTCTGGTTAAATCGGTCTGCTTAATTTCAACAGTTATGTTTTTAAGCAGATTTTTATCAACATTTGTTTCACCCTGTTTTGCATTGATAAAAATAAATCCATCAGACTTGAGTATCTCACCGCTAATGTGATTGGTATTTGTGCCTGAATAAACAATGTGGCTTGGTTTTACACATTCTATCACTTCAAGAGTGAAATCACCCGTAACCGGAGCTCCTCCGATAGCAAAAGCGCCATCGTCAATAGTAATCTTGGTGCCGCCCGCGAGGGTCAGCGTTTTTGGCAGTTCGGATGTTTTAATCGGGAAAGTTTGTACTAATTTTCCTGCCGAATTGCTAAAAAATTCTTTAACATTGTAGTTTTTGTCCACAGGGTCAGGAACATTGTTATCATCGTCCTTACAACCTGTAAAAAACATACTTGCCGCTAAAAGGGCTAAAAAACATTTTTTTTTCATAAAATGGGTCCTCCATTAAAAATTAATAATATAATAAATTAAAATAAGTCCCCCTAAAATTTTCCAATTACTCGTGTTCCTCTGAATTTTCCACAATTCATACCACACAAAGTAATTATATATACAAAAATAATGCCAAAAATATCTGTTTTGAAATATTATTTTAAAATGTTTTGATAATTTACAGCCGGCGGTTTATTTTGCCGGATATATGCGTTTTTATCATCATCATTATCAGACGTATGCTTGCCGCTATGATTATTGCAAAAAAAGCTGTATTAAAATGTTGAGGCAGAAAGCATTGTCCGCATAAAACAGTAATGTTGCAGATAACGCAAATCAAAAGAATATAAAAATTACTTTTTTCGAGTTTGAGAAATACGTAAAAATACAGCGGATTGAGCCAAAGTATATTCAGATTGTTGCGTACAGGATAGTGCAGCGAAAACATCCACATAAGCAAAATTATAACAGATAAAACCGCCATGCTTGCAAAAAGCGTTCTGTCAATAATTTTTATGTTGAATTTTCTGTTTCTCCGCAAACAATAAAATTCCCAAAGGCTTAATAAAATAATTATTGCCATAAAAACAAAAAACGTCTGATTTGGCGAAAGCGGGCTTGCCGTTGAAACTTTTTGCGCCTGATAAAGAACTTCCGCATTTGAAGCAAATTTTATGCCGTTGATTGTTGCCGTGTCAACATTTTTAAATAATTCGTCTGGAAGAAACATGTAATCTGCGTTGGTTGCGCGAGCGTCGGTCGGCATTCCGAGCAAAATATCAATTCCGAATTTACTCCACTGCATTTTTTCAAGATAAGGATAAATTAATTGCCTGAATGTTTTGTTTCCGTTTGTATTTTTATCGGAAAATTTTAATTTTTCGCCAATCGCTTTCTGAAAAACATCACGTATGCGCGTAGAGCAGTTATCTTTGAAAAAATTGTAGCGGTAGTTGCGATTTTGAAGTTCATAATTTTCGACCAGCAAAGAAAAAAGTTTTTCTTTGCTGGCTTGCGCAAGATTTAATTTTTGTTCGTAAACGCTACGATTTTCATATTTGTAATTTTGTAAAAAATCATTAAAACTGTTCACGGAAAGCATATACATCAAAGTTCCGCGTGAAAATTTCAGATAAAAATTTTTGACCGAAAAATCAAATGTTCCGTAGTTGAAAACTGCGTCAATATTATTTTGTTTATCGCGAATGCGGATTGCGCTGTGTCCAAACGTAGAATACAACCGGCTTCCGGCGCCGCATGTAAGTAACGATATTTGAGCGCTGTCGCTCAATTTTTGAGCCTTTGCCGTATCGAAAAACACGGCGCATGCAATAATTATTATAATAATACGATATAGTTTCATAATTTTTATTTATTCAACAAAGTTATGAATTTTGCAGATATTATGATAAAAAACTCAATATTTTTTCTGGTATTCCGAACGATAGCAATACAAAATTTTCTGTTAAAATTTGTGTGTTTGAAAAATAATGTTATAACTTTGCACCATAATGTAAATATTGTATGCTTATGAATTAAAAGAGTAAACAATACGCACATTTTAAGATTTATTGGGAAAAGCGTTTAGCTTATTCTGGTATCATGAAATCTCAACAATTTCAAAAACTACCAAGAATGATGCGATGGCGCTCACGTCGTTTCCGGCGTGGGCATTATTCATTATTTGGTAGTTTAGGTAGTTGAGAACCTCATGATACGGATAATTAGAGTTTGTCCGCGCTTTTTTTATGTGCGTATGTAAAATATAAAACGATGGGAAAACAATAAGCGCATATTTGTGAGCAACAGGCAGGACGAATAAAATAAGGAATAAAAATATTATCAATTAAATAAAAGGCGCATCCCGAAAAGCCTGAACAGAGTAAGAAAATTTTAAAATAAATCAAAATTAATAATGGACGAAAAAAGTAAAAAAATGTTTTTGGGTCTGTATCAGATGATTTTATCTGATACGGAAGTACACCCAAAAGAATTGGAACTTCTTTACCAAATTGGCAAAGAAAAAGGCGTATCGGAGGAAGATATACAGAAGGCGATACTTTCCCCGAATAATATCATTTCATCTGAACATTTAAACGATGATGAGAAAATTGAATATTTGTACAATTTGGCTCGTATTGCATGGGCGGATGGCATACTTGATGAAAACGAAATAAAAACTTTACAGAATGCAAGTAAGCGTTTGGGATTTGCTGAAGAAGACGTAGAAACAATAGCGCAATTTCTTCTGGATCATGCTCACGAAAACAAGCGTTTTGAGGAAGTACTGGAAATCATTAAAAATTCATAATTTATGGCGTTAAAGAATATTTTTTCGACAAAAAAACCGGATAATGCATTTGCAAATAACCTGCAACCTGTAATACAGCAGCCACCACCGGTTACCAGAACATATCAACAATGGGGACTTACTCAGGCAGGCAATGTCGATGCTTCGCCAAATGCGCTGATGCCGTGTTTACAGGCTACATATCTCGCCATCTGTAATACAATAGCGGCAAATAAAGCATTACAGACTCAGCGAAAAATTCCTGTTCGGCAGAAAATAGCCGGTCTGGATGCAGATAATGCCAATATCGACAACGAGATAATAGCGGCAAAAGATAAGATGGCGTTGAATGACAACAAGATAAAACAACTCAGTGATGAGATTTCACAAATAAAAAGAAATCCGGAAGAAGTTACAGGAGATGCTTCTGCCAAAGCCAGTTTTTGGATAGGAATAATAATTATTGCGTTACTGACTGTATATTTATTTGTATTTTACAGTTCTGCCGCCTATTCTGCTTTCTTAAAAAATTTTACGGAAGACGATACGAATATTATGAACTCTATTTTTGATGCGCAGGCAATAACCAACGCATTTAACTCTGGCTTTGGCAATCTAATTTTAATACTGACTATTCCTGCGGTATTTTTAGGATTGGGATTTTTAATTCATAAATTTTCGGAACAGGAAAATAAATCAAAGTATTATAAAATAGCCGGACTCGTCATCACCACTTTTATCTTCGACTGCTTGATTGCATATCACATTGTCGCTGGAATTTACAGTATTGAACAAGTGGGTTCATTTCAAGAAATGCCTGATATGACAGTCGGAATGGCTGTCCAGCAAATAAACTTTTGGTTAATAATATTTGCCGGATTTATTGTGTACATTATTTGGGGTTTTGTATTTGATTTCGTAATGATAGAATATCAAAAATTAAATAAAGTAAATACTGCAATAAAAAACAGGGAGAAAGCAATAAAACAGTGTGAATCTGCCTGTAACGGGTTGCGATGTCAAATCCAGCAGTTGCAAACTAAAAAAAATAATAATACCGGAGAAATAAACAAGTTAAACATAGCATTAGCGGGAATTATTGTTTATATGCAGGATGTAGCGCAGGACATAAATAATTTTTTTACAGGATGGCTTACATATATGCAAGGCGCCGGTAAGACGCAAGAACAAATAAATGAATGTACGGAAATTCGAAACAGGTTTTTTACCAGCATCCCACAACATCAAACCATAAATAACAATAATTAATATAAATAAAATAAGATGATGAAGACGATAATAATATTTAGCATAGCAGCATTTATACTTGCCACCTGTGGCAACGGTGGTAAAAAACAGAACAGTAAACCGCAGGCAAAACAATTAAATATTTCCATACTGTTAGACTTGTCCGACAGAATTGATCCGCAGAAACATCCTGCTTCACCCGAACATTATGAGCGCGATATTGAAAATATTAAGATTGTAACAGAGTTTTTTAAGAAAAATATGGAACAACTGACCGCATGGAGAGCAAAAGGGAAAATAAGAATATTCTTCAGTCCGCCTCCGTCGAACCGGGAAATAAACAGTATTGCAGAAAAATTGAATATCGACTGTTCCAAATTGGATAATAAGGGACGAAAAAACGTATATGATACGCTGACAGAACTTTTTGCCCAAAATCTTTCAAAAATATACCAGATGACAATACAAACAAACACCCGAGCCTGGGACGGCAGCGATATATGGCGTTTTTTCAAGGACGATGTAAAAGATTACTGTATTGAACGGGATACGGCTTATCGCAATATCTTAATAATTTTTACGGATGGTTATTTATATCATAAGCAATCTGTTTATAACACAGGAAACAGATATTCATACCTTTTAACTAATAACATACAGAAATATCGAAATCCAAAATGGAAAGAAAAAATAGAGCAGGATGATTTTGGAATTATTACCGAAAGAAATGATTTGAACAATCTGGAAATCCTCGTATTGGAATTGAGCGCTGAACAGCCAAGCAACAAGATTGATGAAGATATACTTGCCTTTGCTTTACAGAAGTGGTTTAAGGAAATGAACGTATCAAATTATGAAATATACAGCTCTGACTTGCCTGCGAATACCAAGATGAGAATTGAAAAGTTTTTGAACGGAAAGTAATGATATAACACAATCACCAAGCGTGAAATTGAATATTATAACAACTAAATAATATTTCAACATCCTGCAAAACAGTTTATTTTTTACCACACAAAACTGCTTTCAAAAAGGGAGGTATTGTTTTTGTTGTCGCTTACAATAAGTTTCAGTTTGTGTTTTTTATTGCGCGATATGCGTTTATCGTCAAAAGTATAAGTCAGTAAATGATTTTTGGAGTCATATTCAAACAGCGCCCATTCGCCGTCAATGTAACCTGTGTATTTTTGTATTCCCGAAAGGTTGTCGTCAATCATTATTTTCAAACCTGTTTGTTTTCGCAAATCTTCGCCGTCTTTAAATTTTGGCGTTATAAGCGGACTAAGGGTATCAACGGTAACAAAATAATGAGCCGATGATGATATTTTAGCATTTACAAAACCCATGAAATATTTGGCGTTCACTGCAAACATTTTTCCGTTGCGAAGCCCTCCAATCATAACCTTGCCGCGCAAACTGTCGACAACATTTGCTTTTATGACAATGTCAAAAGGCTTGTGTACTGCCGCCGAATGCAGATTTACAAAATATACGGAAGAATAACAACCGTTTGCAGCAGTGTCTGATTTTTCCAGTTCAACATAAACATTATCGTAAAAAGTTTTTGGTTTAATCAGCAGACATGCGCCTTTGCTCAATATAAAACCGCCTGAATCCCATTTTATACAGTTAGATTTTTTATGATTCAAAAGATGGTTTCCGTCAGATTTTTTTTGGGCTTTTATGTTAAAATTCAAGATGGTTTTGTTTTTGTAATCATCTTCAACAGTAATTGAAACTTTGTGAATCAAACTGTCTTCAATCTCAACAATACCGCTGTTTACCGTGTTTTGATATTTATCCAGATTATTTCCGGGTTCAACATAAGTTTTTATCACATTGCGATTTTCGTTTATCAACAAATCATAAGATTGCAGTGAATTTATATAAGTATTTTTTTCAAAACCGAGATTGTCAAAACAACAACTGAAAATTGCAGTATTGTCGAGCGATACATGTATTTTTCTGACTCCGATTTTATTATATGTTTCGGTAACGTTGTCGAATGTTTCGATTCCGAAAAACAGAGGCGATTCAACTTCTATTGTTTTTGAAATGTTATGTTTACCTTTTACATTTTTCAATTGAATATCATGTATTATTCGCCGGAAACCTGTATTCATAAAACTGTCGATTGTAAACGCAGTCAAAGCCTTTACTGTTGGAGGAATATTGTCGGGAATGTCGTAAAATTCAGGTATTGGATTTATGGGAATATTCAATGAATCTCTGATTTCAAAATGCAAATGCGGACCAAACGAAGTTCCGCTGTTTCCGGCAAAACCTATTATTTCTCCACGCTTTACGCTGAATACCGGCTTTGCAAACGCAGTGTCGATTGCAAAACTGTTGCGTCTGTACTGTTCGTTTTTTATAAAATCAGATAAAGTTTCGTTAAATTTTTGCAGATGACCGTAAACTGTAATATTTCCGTCAGGATGTTTTAAATAAATACAGTTTCCATATCCTTGCGGGCTTACGCTTAAACGATAAACAAAGGCATCATCAACAGCATAAACCTTTGCGCCGGATTTTCCTCCGATTTTTAAATCCATGCCCGAATGAAAATGCATGGAACGCAATTCTCCGTAATTTGCCGAAAGCAACAGTTTTCCATCAACAGGATTTGTTAATTTATTCTGACCATACGCATTACATACGCACATGCCGATAACAGGCAGAAATAATGCTTTTTGTAACTTCATCTGAAAATATTTCTATTGTAAATTATAAAAAATTTCCACAAAAATACGATTAAATTTTGAGGATTTAAAAAAAAATATTTACTTTGCGCATGGAAAATAATTGTTCAGTAGTTATAAATGCTTTCAGAATTAAGAAAAAAGATAGACAGACTGATTTCGCTTTACGAAACGGTAAACGAGGAAAAGAATACCGTAATAAGGGAAAAAGCGGAATTACAGGCAATTATAAACGAAAAGAACAATAAAATAAAAGAGATGGAAAAACGAATAGAAACTTTGCAACTTGTTAATGCTTTTAAAGCGGGAAGTTTAGATCAGCGGGAAGCAAAGCAAAAGGTAGAGAAAATTGTGCGAAAAATAGAAAAATGCATAGCCATGCTAAATAATTAATGATGGATGAACTGGTAGAAAATAAAAATACGGCTGCAACAGGAAATGATGAGAAAAAAATAAAAATAAAACTGAAGATTGCCGAGCGGTCGTACAGTTTTAATATCAGACAGGGAATTACCGATGAAGAAAGAATACGAAAGGCAATTAATTTAGTAAATGAAGAAACAGAACGTTGTAGAAGAAAACATAAATGCCCCGATTCACAGGATGCACTGTCGCTGGCGATAATGACATTTGCACTGAAAGATATTGACAGAGAGGTTATGTATAAAGAATTAAGTGATTTAAATGTAGATATTGAAAACTACCTTCAAATACACGAAAAAAAATAAAATGGTCTTTGAAAAAACAATAATTTACCCGCATTATTACTGAATTTTTGCGAAACTCAACATTAAAACATTAAAGGAGTTTAATTCGGATACTCAAAAACAGGCCTTGTAGCTTTTTTGAAAGTGAGTATTGATTTATCAATATCGATGGACGTTTGCGATTAAACCGGTGGCTCCGCCCGTAAATATACAGGGTTATCGACATCAATCAGCAATTTTGCGGGTTTTTTACATAAATAAAATATTAAGTTAAACAAAACAAAAATATAAAATGAATGAAATATTAATTGGAACAGTTGCAGTTATAACAGGTTTGATTGCATCATGGTTCATAATGATAGCGGCACTCAGCAACAAACGCAAACGAGTTGCCAAAGAAGTTGAAATCATGGTAAAAGAAGCGCAAACCGAAGCTGAAGCCATAAGAAAAGAAAAAGAATTACAGGCAAAAGAAAAATTTATTCAACTCAAATCAGACTATGACCGAAAAGTAAACGAACACAGTTTGAAAATGCAACAGGCTGAAAACAAAGCTAAACAACGGGAAATATCAATAAATCAACAATTAGGCGAAATTCAACGAAAACAAAAAGAACTTGACGCCATAAGAGTAAATTTATCGGCTCAAATGGACCTGCTCGAAAAACGCAATAACGAAAGCGAAAAACTTCACAAACTGCAAGTCGAAAAACTTGAAACAATAGCAGGAATGTCAGGCGAAGAAGCAAAAAATATGCTTGTTGAATCATTAAAATCCGAAGCAAAAACACAAGCCGAAGCATATATAAACGAAATGATTGAAGAAGCCAAAATAACATCAAGCAAGGAAGCCAAACGAATAGTACTGCAAACAATACAGCGGGTAGCAACCGAAACCGTTGTTGAAAATTCGGTAACAGTTTTTAATATCGAAAACGATGACGTAAAAGGACGCATAATAGGCAGAGAAGGACGCAACATACGCACGCTTGAAGCAGCCACGGGAATTGAAATTATAGTGGACGATACGCCCGAAGCAATTATACTTTCAGGCTTTGACCCCGTGCGGCGCGAAATTGCCCGCCTTGCTTTGCATCAGCTTGTAACGGATGGACGAATTCACCCTGCACGCATCGAAGAAATTGTTGCAAAAGTTCAAAAACAGGTTGAAGATGAAATTATCGAAACAGGAAAACGTACGGCTATAGATCTTGGAATTCACGGATTGCATAATGAACTGATAAGAATGATAGGAAGAATGAAATACCGGTCATCGTATGGGCAAAACCTTTTGCAGCATTCACGCGAAACGGCAAACCTGTGCGCCATAATGGCTGCCGAACTGGGACTGAATGTAAAACTTGCAAAACGCGCAGGACTTTTACACGACATAGGCAAAGTTCCCGACGATGAACCCGAATTGCCTCATGCAATATTCGGCATGAAACTTGCCGAAAAATACAAGGAACGTCCCGAAGTATCAAATGCAATAGGAGCGCATCACGACGAAATTGAAATGACAAGCCTTATAGCGCCTGTTGTTCAAGTGTGCGATGCCATATCGGGAGCCCGTCCCGGAGCGCGGCGCGAAGTTGTAGAATCATATATAAAACGACTGAAAGAAATGGAAGATTTGGCGCTGTCGTATCCAGGAGTTATGAAAACTTTTGCAATACAGGCAGGACGTGAATTACGCGTGATTGTAGGAAGCGATAAAATAAGCGACACCGAAGCCGAAAAACTTTCATCCGACATAGCACGGAAAATTCAGGAAGAAATGACTTACCCCGGACAGGTGAAAATAACAGTCATCCGCGAAGTAAGAGCCGTTAATTACGCCAAATAATATTCGGTTTTTTACAGCAAAATAAAATCGCAAACAACAAACAGCGGTCAATAACAAATCAGACATGAAATAACAGTCATGCAAAAGCAGATAAATAAAAATTCGGCTCTTTTTGTTCTCTGTCTGGCATCGTTTTTAGTTCCGTTTATGGGTTCGGCAGTCAATTTGTCGCTGCCGCAAATAGGCAAATCATTTTCGATGGGCGCAGTATCTCAAAGCTGGATTGCAACAATATATCTTATTACAACGGCAATTTTTCAGGTACCTTTTGCACGGCTGGCAGATTTGCTGGGACGTAAAAAAATATTTGTTTCGGGACTTATGCTGTTCAGCATTTCCACTTTTTTTTGCGGACTGTCGTCTTCGGAAGCGATGCTTATGATGATGAGAGCCTTGTCGGGGATGGGCAGTGCAATGACGTTTGGAACAGGCATGGCAATTCTTGTTTCTGTTTTTCCGCCTCAAAACAGAGGAAAAGCAATAGGAATAAATACGGCGGCAGTATATTTTGCTCTGGCGTCAGGTCCGTTTTTCGGCGGAATACTTACTCATAATTTCGGATGGCAAAGTCTTTTTTACCTCATCGGGTTTATGGGATTTACAGTAGCGCTTTTTGCGGCTGCCGCACTTAAAAGCGAATGGACCGAAGCCAAAGGCGAAAAATTTGATTATACAGGCTCGGCAATTTACGCTTTGGGATTATTCGGGCTTATATTCGGCTTTTCGGAATTGCCCGACGCTGCCGGATTTGTTTTGACCGCAACGGGAATATTATGTTTTACAGCATTCGTTTTTTATGAATTAAAATATAAATACCCCGTTTTTAACGTTCGTATATTTTCGGCAAACAAAGTTTTTGCACTGTCATGTCTTTCGGCGCTTCTCAATTATGCCTGTATTTCGGCGGTCGCCTTTATGATGAGTTTATATTTGCAGTATGTTCGCGGATTTACCCCGCAAAAAGCAGGACTGGTACTTATAGTTCAAGCTTGCATACAATGCCTTGTGTCGCTTTGCGCAGGACGCCTGTCCGACAAGATGAATCCATCTGTGCTTGCAACTTCGGGTATGGTTGTTATTATTGCCGGACTGTCAGGTTTGATTTTTGTTTCACCCGAAACATCGCTGTCTGCTATAATTTTACTGCTGTTTCTGCTGGGATTCGGATTCGGGCTTTTTTCATCGCCCAATTCAAACATGATAATGAGTTCGGTTGATAAAAAATATTACGGACAAGCTTCGGCAACCATGGGAACAATGCGCCTTACAGGACAGGCATTCAGTATGGGAATTGCAACAATGGCAATTTCACTGACAACAGGAAATAAGGCAATAACGCCCGAATTACATTCCGGTTTTATGAAAAGTTTTCATATCACATTTATAATATGTACAATATTATGTATAGCCGGAACTTATACATCATCGTTTCGTATAAAAAAATAATGCAAAATCAGGCACAGGGAAAATGTAAAAGACAAAAATAATTTCATTTATCTTATATAATAATTAAGGCAAGTTGTTAGCGATAAATTGGGCATAATTTTTTTCGTTACCGCGGCGGTCCGATTACTAACTTTTTACTATCATAAATTTCCTGGTAAGCATTGATATATTTTGCCAATTCAACCTTTGTAAACATTTGATTTTTCGGATACTTCTTATCAAAAGCATTCTGCAAAGATTTTGTCCGTCCTTCACGACTGCGCAAAGTTTTGTACTGTCCCCGTGCCCGCTCGAAAAACCAGCAGGTTTGCAGGTTGTTTTGAGCCGTTATCGGTGCAAGAATGTAGCGCGACAATTTTTCAAAGGCAATCAGAACAGGGTTGTTTGCCGAGAAATCAGCATCATTGACTTTGTTTTGAGTGTTGGCACAGCGCGAAATGTCGGAAACAATATCGCTGTATTGTTCGGGGTTTTCAATGATTGAAACACGCTCTTATATTATATTCTAACAATCCTTTTTTGGTGTTTCTTCGACGAATAGTATTGATAGCGATTATCGTGTATCCAATTTGTTTCATACATTCGGCAATAATATCCTGTGTTTCAACAAAATGTCCGTAAAATGACGAATTGCCGACAATGTAATTAACTTTGGCTTTGCATTTTAACAAAACGCTCATATTCAGCAAATGAAAATAAATATTGTCGAAATATTTGTGAACATATTTGCTCATTGTTTCGGCATTTTTATCTTCGCAACGACTGATTTTATCGCAAACTTCATAAAGTTGAGCGGGTAAATTAATGTTTGTTGGCATCCAACTTTTTAGGTTACTTGTGGCAACTCCCCAAGTTCCGCCGATTGTTTCCCAATCCAATGCACCTGCATCGGATCCATTTTTTAGAAATTTCACCCAATACATATATGGGCGCAATTCTCGAATATAACTTATTCGATTGGGGTAAGGCGGCGAAGTAATAACTGTGTCAAAACATTCTTTTTTATTGATTTCCATTATTTTTGAATCGGTGTAAATTACTTTGGCATTACCCGATAATTGAGTCCTTGCCGAAAGCAGGATATTTGAAAAAATTGTTTGAAGCAGCGATTTTATTTGTGTAAAACCATATTGAACAGTATCTTCTTTGAAGGACATTGAAATGTGATTAAACGCTGCCGACGAGGTTTCAATAATCAGGCGCGAGAACGCTACCCATACCAAATTATGATAATGAGTTCCTTCCGGTTCGCCAAATGTTTCAACAAGGCGGTTACGAATACTTGCTAAAATAATAAGCGTATCAGAGTGCCACCACCGTTCAATATTGTGAATTGGCGGTAACCAAAAGCCACCGGAAACAACAATATTTTCAAGGCATTGATTAAATTGTTTTTGTAACGATTCCAATTCCATTACATAATAGTTGCGGCATTTGATATTTCCCAACCAAATCAGAAACGGATTAATTTCATACAAAACGGAAGAAAAACCCATTTCAGAAGCCACTAATCCTGTTGTAGCAGTTCCCGAAAAAGGGTCAAGAATAACATCACCTTTTTTACAATCCGTTTTAATAATTTCCTCAACCAATTTTACGGAATATGCGGGTGTGAGGCGCAACCAACCGTGCCGCCCCAATTTCGTATTATACTTAAAAGTATAATCCGCTCGTTTTGCTGTGTCAAAAAGTTCAGTTTGCATCTAATAAAGTTTTGAGTACCAAATTTATTTCCGATTTAAACTTTTCGGAATTATTTTTGAAAAATGCTGCAAGGTCGTAGCCCAAAACATCTTTGCAAAATGAGAAAAGCGAAGTTTGCGGATTGGCAGAATTTATGCCTGTAATTATTCCGCAACGATTATTACGGTAGCGCAGAACAATATCCGAATCAATTTGTGACGAAAATATAGCGAAAACAGGCAGATAGCCGTTTGAGTATGCAACAGTAGCATTATCAATATCTGCATTTTGCCGTTTGCTGTCTTTGCTTTTGTATCCCTGTCGAACTTCAAAAACAACCCCATTTTTCGGAATTTGCGTAACCGATAAATCTTTGCAGTAAGCGGCAATCCAATTTTGTAAACGGTTTTTTAACTCTGTGTTTTGAATCTCACTCAACTCCAAACGACCGTCTAATGTAAGCGTTTTCGTTTTCCCGCTTTGTGTTTTGGTTTCGTAACTCCACAAAGCAAAGTCCCTGTCTTTATACTGCGTAGTATCAACAATGATTTCTTTGAACAAATGCTCGCAGCCGATACCTATTTGCCGATAAATTGAAGTCATACCGCCTGCGGCTTTATGAGCTGCATACATCAAGCCACTGTCAAGTCCGATCCACGAATAAAACGGGTCGTTGCCGTAAAGTTCCAAAAAACTTTCGAGCGAAACGCCTTCTTCATTTTGACTTTCGCCGAATTTTGGCTTGTAATCCTTGCATTTGCGGATTGGGGCGAGGAAAAGGTCTATATATTTGTTTTGTAACTGCATATATTTTATATGTTTCATTTTTTCAATAATTTTTTTGGATAACCAAATAGTAATAATAACATTCTATAGAATAGATTTTTAAGCCATTTTGAAATATTCCCAAATTGACTTATACCAATCAGTCCTAAAATTGTAAATATAGTGCCTATTTGATTCAAGAATAATTCTATTTCTGGTCTTATGGAAATAAGTTTTAATATGACATACAGAAATAAAACTAAAACTAATGTTTGAATAGTCCACGCCAAAACTTTCAATCTTTTTGTGAATCTTGTTTCAAAAGATTTCAGCAGGGCTATTTTGTCACTTTCCGGCAAGTTTTTTAATTCTATAATTTGATTATATGAGATTAAAGTACAAATAATTAAGAAATCATTTTTGTTTTGGAACAGTTTGCTGTTTGAGTTTATACTTTTAAAAGTTTCATTTGCAAATTCAGCAGTAATTTGTGTCGGGTCAATCAAATGAAAATACATAAAGACTACACTCTTATTATTATCGCTATGATTAAAATTTCTATTTAATATATTTTCAAATGTAATCGTAATGCCATTTTTAGTTCTCACAGCAATTACGCTTTTTATCCATTCTTTATTGCAATCAAATTTGATTATCCCGATTATCAAACTAAAAATTAAATAATCATCATGAACAAATGGAGTGTCTTTGTTCGGATTTCCCTTATTCTTTTTATTGAAAAATTCAACAAACTTATTTTTATTGTTTGCCTGTATGGCAGTTATTATTTCATAATAGATTTTATCAGTATTGGAAATTCGTGCATCAACAGGAAAAACAATAGACTGACCACATAGCAAATTTTTGAGTGCAGACAATTTAGGAATAGTTTCAATCATTTGGCTATATGTTAGTTGTTCTTCTAAAGAAACCATTTCTTTTTCTTTAATCCGTAATTTAATTTGTCAGAATCCCAACCCTGAACATTCTTTAACTTACTCAACAATTTGGCTATCAATGAGGAGTAAAGCATTGTGGCAGGTTGTTCGCCTGCTAAAAAACTTCGCCAAGACAAATAAGTAAATGAAAAAATCTGTTGCGTTATGTATGACAAATCATAAAACAGATAATCATTTAATTCTTTGTCGTGATATTTATGCTGCGGTGTTCTGATTTTGATTTGTATAGGATTACTCATTCCGTGTTTAGACGTTTTTAATTCTGCGACACCCAACATTTGAATAAGGCAGGTTTCCGAATCAAGAAAAATATTTGTTGCTCTGTTTGGAATAAATTCCCCAATAATATTGTTAAATTTCTGTGTGCCATTTTGATTTGTATCAAAAATCAAATTTGGGTGTGTTTTGCTAATCGTAACAAATGCAAATTTTATAGTATAATCAGGAATGTCCTTTATAAGTTGGGTTATTACATCAAATTCGACATTTTTTATGGGTTTAAAAATGTGAAAGATTAATCTGATTGTATCTCCATTTTGCCAACCTTGTTCTTTTGCTAATCTGTCAATTGAATTTTTTAAACTTTTGAGAAGTTCCTGAAAATAACTGTCGAAAGGGACATTCTTAACTTTGTCGCCAAGCAAATATTGCCCATCACTTGATAAAAATGTAGTTATTCCAACAATTCTGTTTTGTTCTGCGCCCTTGTATTGATTTGTACGAAACCAAGTATGCCCGATTCCTATTATAATTTCTCTATCTACCGAGCGCTGAGAAGGTAAAACCCACGGAGTGCCACCCAATTTTGCATAAATTTGTAATGCGATAGAGTTCAATATGTATTCGTCATATTTTTTGATTTTTTCAGAAGTTATAAATTGTACAGGAATTTCGAGGGATAATAATTTTGCCTTTATTTTGTAATATGGATTATCAACATCTTTTTCTCTTCTAAATTCAGTCGGAATTTCAATAATCGCTAAATGAGGTTTTGTCTCATCGTAAGTACTTATTGCATTAAAATATTCATCAACAGAAAAATTCTGAATTTCTTTAATATCAAAAACAATATCCTGTAAATCATATTTTTTTAACAATCCCTTTTTAAAATATTTGGACTGCGGCATTCCATCTTTCAAACTTGACAGGAAATTTGTAAAATTTCCACGGTTACTGCCTTTACACAGACAAAGAACATTTGGCGTTTTTATATCAAAAATAATACTGTCATACGGACCAAAATTTGTTAAACCCAAATCCGAATATGTATGTGTTTTTGTTACTGCTGCATCAAAAATAAATGTTGGAGGTTTTAATGTTAATGTATTATCGGAAAAGGTAAATGGCGTTTCATCAACCGTAAAGCAAAAACCATCTTTGTTTTGGAACAAAATAGATTGCCCTTTTTCTGAAAACAAAGATTTTGCAATACTTGTAATTTCATTATAGAGTTTCTTCGCATTGTAAATTTCAGGGCGTTTCGCTTCAATTAGGTTTAAAATTTCATCGCTTTTTTCTTGAGATAATGCAAATGATAGGTAGTTTCCTATATTGAACTTTGTTTTCCTTATAAACAGTTCGGCTAAGGGATAATCTTTATCGCCTTCATTTGTTTCAACTGTTGCTGTATTTCCGTTAATTGCTTTGATTGTGCCAACTAATTCTTCATTTGGAGCAAGAATATTCTGTAATCCCGGCAGTATTTCTGCGTGTAGTACTTCAATATTGATAAGATTGTAATTTTCAGCATTCAATTCAGCGCAAGATTTATTAAAAATCCAATTTCGTTCGATATTAACAACAAATCCAAATCGCTTTGTTTTGTCAATATTCGTCATTCTTAGTTGTACTTCAATGAGTTTCTTATATGCAATTTTGTTTTGCAAATTGCTTGGCAAAGCATTATAAATTACATCATCTTTAGTTTGTCTTGAAAAAAATCTAAATGGGTAAAAATCAACGGGAGTATGCTCTGGAAATCTATCTTTGAAAGTTCTAAAAAAGATATGCTTGATTAATGAGGCTGTGATTTCATTATCCGCAAAAACATCTTTTTTTACGATATTGCCTAAAACAATATTTTCGTTTTCCTCCTTGTTGGAAATGTAAATAGCATCTCCATTTCTAAAAAACGAGTGCGTAGAGTTGTACTGCTTTCGCAACTCTACAAGCCTTTCATCTGTATAGACCTCTGTATTGATTTGGTATTGCTCAAAATCTATATTTATGGGAAAATAATTTAACTGCATTATTTATTCAATTTAGTTATTTTTCAAAAACCATATCTCTGTGCCACTCCAAAAATTCCCGCTTGGGAAGATACTTTTGCGGCATCTGTAATTTTACTTTTTCAATCGGGGCAAAATATTTCACAAAGTAATCTTTACTTTTGTTTTTCTGCAAAGCAACCGATAAAATTACTTCGTAATTTGCATTTACTCCAATCAAACCTTTGTCAAACGCTTTGTCATAAAGTGCGGACAGGCAAATTCCGTTTTCGGGGTTCAGCCGTTCCTGTTCGTTGGCAGCCCAAGGAATTATGTGGCTTGCGAAAAGCAAATCGGGAATATCAATACCTGTAATCGCACATTGGCGGTTATAGTTTGCCAAAACAATCTGACGAAAAACGCTTTGATGTACACGGGTTTTGACTTCGCGCATTTTTGTTTCGCCTTTCAGGTCTTTTATATCAAACAGCAATTCATTAAACTTTGTTTCAATGGTTTGATTTTCCTTTTCGGCTAAAATCTTTTCGCTTTCAAAAAGTAAGGCATCTCGATTATTGGCAAACTCGTCCCAAATCGGCTGGCATTGTTTCTGTCCGCCAACCATTCCTTTAACGCCACGATTTTGGTGGTAAGGGTCGCACGAAGCATAATTGACAAGGCGAAGCGTAACAGAATTTACCGACCTGCCCATCATATTGGCAAGTTCAATGATTTCGGGTGTCCGACTGTGTATTTTGCCAAAAGGCAGTTTCAGATACAGGTTGAATACCAAAATCATTTCTTCTCGTGTCCAAAGATTACCTCTCATAACTGTCCCCACTTTCCATTGTTAAGATAATGAATTTCTGTAACCCCTGAATTGGGTTGTTCTTCATCTAACGGCTCAAACGATTCATTTTCAACGCTCAAACCTTCGTAATACAGTTCTCCGTCATCGTCATACAGGCGGAACGGATATTTATGTTGTTCTGTTTTGTATTTCAGGTCTTCCTTAATCCGTTCTTTTTCTTCGGAAAGTGTTGTGCGTGTTAAAATATATGATTTCATATCTCTGAATTTTAATTGTTATGCTGCACTTCTGCTACCCTCAAAACAGTAATCATCGGGAAATGATTGCAGGCGGGCGGCTTCATGTCGCCTTTCAGCTTATCAACCTTTGCAAAAATATCATTGACAGTTTTGTCGCCAATTTCGGCCTGAATAACGGTGTCGATAACTTCCTGCGGGATTTGCGCCCAAAGTTTGCTTCCGTCTTCCTTTTCCTGTTTTTCGTACAGGTATTGTTTATAAACGGACAGCATCCCCTGACTTTTCAACCAGTGAAAAGCCGCGCGGGTTTTCAGCGTATCGCAGGCATACTTGTCCATTTCGATATGAGCAACAGGAGTGTAACCCGCCCGAATGAAGCCTTCGGACAAGCCGCCGGCACCGGCGAATAAATCTATAAAATTCAATGCCATACTTTTATGTAAATTTTTCCGCGCAAAATTACAACTTTTTTCGAGAAAATGGTTGTTTTCTTATTCTTTTTGATATTTATTTATCTTCATTTTTAGAAACTTGCTTGTAATGAATGATTTGTATAATATTATCTATTTTTCTTTGTGTAATTGCCGTGCGCTTGCCGTGCGAGCAGTCCGGCATTTAAAAATCTTGCAATTTGCTTATTTGCGGTGCTTTGGCTTCGCCCAAACTGCTCACGCTCGGCAAAACTCAAACAAGTTTGGTTATGCTCTCGCTTAATCGCAGTTTTCGGGAATTTGTAATTGCGCAGCAATTTCAATGTATTTGGCGCGGTCGAATTGGGCGGGTAAAGCATCGAAAACTTTTGCAGCGTGCTGAACAAGAATTTTAACCATTTCCAAAGCGGTGTTAAAATCAGTATCGCTGCAAATCAAAAGCGTTGCACCTCTCCCCCCCCTCCTCTCTCCACAAGAAAGAGGGCGCATTAACCGCAACACTTTTAAAATCATTGCGATACGGAATGTAATCAGCCCTAAACTCGGCGTACAAGCACGCCTGTTGGTCTTGCTCGGTTTTACACACAATCACGCCGTTTTCTACAAAACTCATCGCGGCTACAATTAGAATGTAGTCCGCACCATCGGAAACGGTCAATATTTTATTTTTCGGAACGCCTGACCATTTTGCTACATTGGCAATGTAGTTTTCTGTATTGTTTTCAATCGGCGGCACCCATCGGGTTATTATTTTTTCGATAGTATTCCAACCTCTCGAAAGATAGGTTGCAAGCGTTATAAACGCGGCGCTATAACCGTATTCAATAGTTGAAAAAGTTTTGAAAGATATATCTTTCCCTTTGATTTCAC
Organism: Prevotellaceae bacterium; assembly: GCA_031275825.1. Lineage (GTDB taxonomy): Bacteria > Bacteroidota > Bacteroidia > Bacteroidales > UBA932 > JAIRKV01. The sequence continues at coordinate 36,739 of JAISOH010000119.1, forward strand.
CTTGAAAAACATCGGCGTTGTGCCGAATGTTTAAAGGGTTGTTGTTGCGTAGTCCTCTCGGTTTCATAGTTGTTCCTCCTGTTTTTGGGTGTTTAGGAACTCGACAAGCGATTTGATTTCTTCCCTGTTTTCAAAAAGTTTTTGCAGGGCTTTTTGCACTTCTTCAACGCTCTTTTCACTTTGTTTGAGGTTTTCAAACACGGATTTTGCTTCTACGGCAATTATACCGATTGCGCCGAAAACAGTAAAATACGGCATTTTAAAAATGACACTTGCCGCAATATCGGCAATGGAAAGCATCATCATCAAGCCAAAATAACTTGTTAATTTGGTGATTGTACGGCGGTAGCCGAAACTTGTACGGACTATTTTCAGGCGTTTTGCGCGTTTCACTCCGAAAAACAGGTCAAAAAAACAGCGATAAACTTTCAAATTTATCGCTGCCCTATTTTTATTTTACTTTTTTATTGCTTTACCACACATTTATACAACACATCATTTACATTGCAGTTTATTTCCTTGACGCACAGCATATCCGACAAACTAAACAAACTGTATTCGTGAATGAAATACAAAAACTCGCCGGCAGAACTTGAAGGGTGGTAAATGCTGTATGCAGGCATTTTTTTGTTATCTACTTGATAATAATAGAATTTTCCGTTTGCGCCATCTAAAATATCAAAATCTGCCCACTCGCCATTTTGTGGCAATCTGTCCCATAAACGCGTTCCCCACACAATTATCAAATCGGGTTTATACTTTTTAAGAACCTCAAAAAATGCTGTTTCACTGTCGGCAAATTCCTGTTCGGAAGGAGAGACACGCAGCGCATCGGTGCTTGATTGAACATAATTATAAAAAACAACAGATTGCAAAAAATCAATAAACGTTTCAGCATCAACTTGTTCGTTGTGCAAAATATTTACAAATCTCGTGAAAGTATTCAGCCATGACTCAAATGCACCGTCGCCCTGTTTGTAATTTATCAAAGCATTGACAACCCGAGTTGTAAACTCACGACATTGGGTATCGGTTATGCACAAATCGCCACATTGGTCGCAACCTCCGCAAATATGACTTTCGCCCAAAACAAAAATTTTCTTTCCGTTAAACCCTTGACTGAAATAATTTTTGCCAACAAATGGCTTAAAAAAACGTGTTCCATATTTTCTTTTTTGATTGCAAAATTACTATTTTATTTTGAATTATGGCTTTTTTATTAACGATATGAAAAATAATTTGTTGCTTTCTCTGCCTTGTTTTGCAGCCAAACCTGATTATCACGAATGAAAGTTGGCTCAACAAGAATGCCCTGCCCGTTGAAAAAATGTTTGATTTCGCGGTTGAAGTAGCGTTTGACAAGGTAAAAATTATCGGCTGCGAAATTGATTGAAAGCGGCAGGCACGCGACCGTGAAAATAGGTGTAAATCAAATGCCTAATGTAGTTTATTGCAAATCGCGGCGTGTTGGTAAGATTGATTGTTGCTGTGTATTTGTTGCCCTTACATTCGGTTTCTTCATTTACAAAAGAACAATAAAGAAATTTACAGTCAGAAAGCGCATCGGCGTTTTCCTCCCATAAAACGGGCAATTCGTCCTTAAAAACAATGTTTGGACGGGTTTTCTCTACCTTTTCAGAATACAGATTGATTGTTACCGTTTCCGTTGGTAATTTGAATGATAGTAAGTTGAACTGCATCGTTTTATTTACATTTTGCTTTTTATTTATTGATATTCAATCATTTATCTCGTAAATTACGAAAAAGGCACTTTTTATTTTGCACGCTTTGCGGGGTCGTTGCGGGCAATGCGGGCTTTTTGCGGGCTTATGGAAATTCATAATAAGTTCCTACACTTGCACCTGAAATTTTGAATATATCAAATTCTTCCACCAACTCTTTTAATTCATAAGTTGCTGTCCTGTTTGATATACTATTGATTTCTTGGTACTCCTTATTTGTGATTTTTCCCTTTTCTTTCACATACAGCACTGCTTTTATTTGCCTTTCGTTCAGCCCTAACTCTTTCAATGATTCTTCGTTAATCACATCTTTGCGAAAAACTACCCAAAAACCCGAACTTGCATAATAATACAGCGGTTGCGGTAAACCTGCCTTTGCGCATTGCTCGTTCATTTTGCGAATGCCGCGCCCCCACGCTTCAATGTAACCGATACGGAAAAAGGCGTTGGAAATATCGGGGTTGTGCGGAATGGACGAGTGTTTTTCCTGCAAGGTGTCAATCGTCCAATTTTCAGGAAGTTGCCCGAAGTTCCAAATCATAATCTTGTCTTTATAAACGCTGATTTGAATGGGTGTGCCACCTGTGTAATCCTTATGTGCAACGGCGTTATGAATTGCCTCGCGAACTGCCTCATAGGGATATTCATAAGT
>JAISOH010000173.1 GCA_031275825.1 Prevotellaceae bacterium
AGCTGCATCAGCAACATTGATTCCATGAGTTTTATGCAGATTGTAGAGGCGCTGATATTTGGCGAAACCCATACGGAAACGCTTGTCAGACTGGTTTACGGCAATCGCAAAAACAGGGAATCGGGCAAGTTGAAAGAATGTTTGACGGGAAATATGAAAGCCCGTCATCGCCTGAAATTAACGACTTGCAAACAGCAGCTTGACTTGATTGAAAGCCAAATACAGCTTTATCCTGGCGAGATGCGGAAACTTTGCATCTAGCGTTTCAGCGAAGAAATCGGCAATTTGACAAGCATACCGGGCGTAAGCCAAATATCAGCCATGATAATCGTAGCCGAAACGGGAGGAGATATGAGCGCTTTTGAAAACAGGTTGAATTTCTTGTGTTACACAAGTATTTGAACGTTTTGCACGACTGATTTTACAAATTTCCACAGGCGTCGAATCAACAATAAAAAGGTTGTTTAAATTCAAAAATTTTTGAGTCAAAAACTTTCGAATTTTTTCGATATAACAGGCAAGTTTTCTGCGGCGTTTGTTATATACCTAACGTTCATTTTATTTATTTTTTAAATTGTTATTTATTTTTTTTCTTCTCTACTTCTCTGGTTTGCTTCGCTCTGCTCGCAATAACGTTTTGCTTCCGCTCTTACAGGGCTTTGTCTGTTTAATTTGTCCCGTTTGCAGGGCGTCGCCCTTGTTTTGTCCGTCATTGCGAACTGCGAAGCGCGAAGCAGGAAGCAATCCGGATATTGACCACTGTTTTATTTGCCGTTTTATATTTATTATTTTTTCTGGTTTGCTTCGCTTCGCTCGCAATGACGTTTTGCTTCGTCATTTCATTGTCCATTGTCCATTGTCAATTCAAACTTCCCTTTCTATATTAAATGTTGTCGTGATTTCGCCGGTATATTTCCCGATACCTTTAATAATAAGCGTAGCTGTTCCGGGTTCGACATTATTTTTGTAGGCTACGGTAAAATCTTCACTGAATACGGGGTGCAGGATTGTTTGTTTGCCTTCCTTTTCGACCGTGAGCGTTAATTCGGGGATAACAAACACCGGCTTGCCCGTGCAGTACTGTTCAGGTATTGCATCAATCGCCGCCGGCGTAATGTCGATACGGGCATGCAGCCTGCCGTAATGTTCATGCACCAGCGTGTTATAGTGGTTTACGAGCACATTAAACTCGGCGATAAACCCGTTATAGTCCGCCTGCCCGTTGAGTATAACCAGCGAAGTTATGCGGTCGGTGATTTGCTTCAATGCTTCGTCGGTCTGGCGGCGTGCAACTATCGAAGTGATACTTGGTTTTTCGACTTTTTCCTGTACAACGTCGTCCACATAATTTTTGAACAGCGTATTTTGGTTTTCCAGTTCCGCTATCCATGGCGCAAGCCCGAGATTTTGTATGGCGGGAAGATAGTCGGCGCTGTTGAGCCGGACAATAATGTTTTCGATACCTGCCGTTTCAGCGTCATAGCCAGACTGCTTGAGCTTGCCGTAGTTTATTAGCAGGTTATTTACATGATTTGCATTATCGCGCACCGACGGGTCGAAATGTTTCATATTAGCGCGTATAATACCCTTTATGCCCGAAAAAATACTGTCGCGGGCATTGTCGGCGTCAGCTTTCTTTTTAGTGTATTCGCTCCTGCGTACCCAATTATAAATATTTTCTTCCTGCGCTACTTTATCATGGTATTCGGCGAGCAGCTCGGGAGCGTCAATCGCGGTGGCATACTTATTACATATATCATACGACAATTTGTGGAACTCAATATGGTAAGCATTTTTATATCTGCCTTTATCGGGTTTATTTAAGATTTTGTTCATATCTGTTTCAATGAAATTTTTTGTGTATTTTTTATTCTACTACTTTTTTCAATGAAATTTTTTGTATATTTTTTGTTCTACTACTTTTTTCAATGAAATTTTTTGTATATTTTTTATTCTACTGCTTTTTTCAATGAAATTTTTTGTATATTTTTTGTTCTACTACTTTTTTCAATGAAATTTTTTATATATTTTTTGTTCTACTACTTTTTTCAATGAAATTTTTTGTATATTTTTTGTTCTACTACTTTTTTCAATGAAATTTTTTGTATATTTTTTATTCTACTACTTTTTTCAATGAAATTTTTTATATATTTTTTGTTCTACTACTTTTTTCAATGAAATTATTTGTATATTTTTTGTTCTACTACTTTTTTCAATGAAATTATTTGTATATTTTTTGTTATACTACTTTTTTCAATGAAATTATTTGTATATTTTTTGTTATACTACTTTTTTCAATGAAATTTTATATATATTTTTTTTATTATTTAGTTTTAAAAAAATATTTATTTTTTAATTATTCCAATTCCGGGTAAATCGGTTGGCATCATTTTGCCGTTCTGCAATGTTGCTCCTTTGTACAAATCGGCATCTGGAGCGATAAGCAGATTGCCGTCCAAATCGCAAAAATCAACGGCAGGAGATAACTGCGCCGCAGCCGATATTGCGCATGATGTTTCGGTCATACAGCCTATCATAATTTTCATGTCAAGGGTGCGCGCCATGTTAATCATTTTCCATGCCTCGCGCATTCCGGTGCATTTCATCAGTTTAATATTTATTCCGTTGAAAGCGTCTTTGAGTTTCATTATGTCTGACAGTCGCTGTAATGATTCATCGGCAAAAACAGGCAGCGGGCTGTTTTGGGTAATCCATGCAATGTCATCAAGTTTTTTCTTTGACATTGGCTGTTCTATCACAACAATTCCTTTTTCCTTAAGCCAGTGAATCATGTCGAGGGCATAATGTTTGTCTTTCCAACCCTGATTTGCATCAATTGTAATAGGGAGGTCGGTAACTTCGCGTATTGTATTTATCATTTCCTTGTCGTTTGGTCCGCCAAGTTTTACTTTCAATATTTTGAAATCGTTTACATATTCCCGTGTTTTTTTGCGAACCGTATCGGGTTCGTCAATTCCTATCGTGTAGGTTGTGGGTGGAATTCTATCCGTATTAAGTCCCCAGATTTTGTACCATGGCTGCCCGACAAGTTTTCCGACCAAATCGTGCAGGGCAATATCAATCGAGGCTTTTGCCGCCGTATTGTTTTCGGTAATATTATCAACATAATTCAAAATATCATCCATTTCAAACGGGCTTCCAAACTGTTCGAGATTTACTCTTTTCAAAAATGCCATAACCGATTCTGCCGATTCGCCGAGATATTGCGGCATTGCCGCTTCGCCATAACCTGTTATTCCTTCGTATTCAATTTCAACCTGTACGCTTGGCGTCATTGTACGCGAAAAAGTTGCAACCGTAAAAGTGTATTTCAGCTGCAAATCAACCGGACGAAACGTAAGTTTCATTTTTCCGGAGCCGGGCAAGGGACGGCGCGGTTTGGGATTTGCAAACAGATTTGCGCCTGTTCCGCTTAAAAGTAAACCTGTGCCTGCCGTTGCCAGCGCGGCTGTTTTCAAAAATTTTCTTCTGCTTTTTTCCATAGTGATTTGTTTTATATTAAAAAACTGTTTAAATTAAAGAAATTATAAATACTGCCAGTTGGTTGCCGGCTGTAGTTTATTTTGTATATCTGTGATTATTGTCCGTATAAATTATAAAGAGATGAACAAAACAAATTAGCCTGCCAACCTTACTGAAAAGCAATGCAAATGTACATTAAATTTTCTAAACCGTATACAGACAAATAAAAATTTTCTGCAAAATTTACAGTGGTAAGGGTAAAAAAATCAAGACGGTTTTTATTTTGGTATTTGTCGGCAATTTTGTACTTTTGCTGTCCGTTTACAGTAAAATGACAGAAGGAGCAATAAAAAAAACATGGATGGTAATAGTTAATCCCAAAGCCGGAACCCGAAAAGGGCTAACCGACTGGCCTGTTATTTCAAATCAAATGTACCGCAGCGGACTTGCATTTACCTGCGTTTTTACCGAAAAAAAATACCATGCGGTAGAGCTTACCGTAAAAGCGATAAACGATGGATTTCGCAAAATTGTAGCCATAGGCGGAGATGGAACGGTAAACGAAATTGTAAACGGGATTTTTATCCAGAAAAAAGTTTCTACAACCGGAATATTGCTTGCCGTTGTAGCAGTGGGAACAGGTAACGACTGGGTGCGGATGCTCGGGATTCCCAAAACCTATCAGGAAGCAATAAGAGCAATAGCGATGGAACAAACAATTTTACAGGATGTCGGATTAATATCGTTTTACGAAACAAAAGTAAAACATCAGCGTTATATGGCAAACGTTGCAGGAATGGGATACGATGCTATGGTAAACCGCGTTTTCAACAGACTTAAAGATGAAGGACGAAGCGGCAAATGGCTTTATCTTATAAGCGCAGCAAAAACTTTGCTGCGATATGGAAGTAAAAAATTTAACGTTATTGTTGATGGAAAAACAATTCTCAACGATGTTGATGTTTTCAGCGCAAATGTAGGCATAGGAAAATACAACGGAGGCGGAATGTTGCAGCTTCCTCAAGCCGAAATTGACGATGGACTGTTTGATATAACCGTGATAAAAAAAATGAATAAATTCAGGATTATTAAACACAGTAAAAAACTTTTCAACGGAAAAATATACAAACTGTCTAATGTTTTGCCCTTGCAAGGCAAGCGAATAGAAATAACTTCAAAACCCGAAAGCCCTATTGAAATTGACGGCGAAGCGCTCGGATACTCTCCTTTTGTATTTGAACTTATACCACAAAGCATAAATGTAGTTGTAGGTGAAAATTATAAAAAATAATTCAAATATTTTATCCTGTCGGAAAAATATATTAAAATTGCACTTTAATTTAATTAATAATACATAAATATAAACAAAAACGACATTATTGTTATAGCAATGAAATCAGTAAGAAACTTTCGAAACTCCAAGGATGAGTTGTATTTCAGCGAAAGCAAAAAAAACAAAAAACCTAATTACGGTCAAAAAGGAAATTCTCAAAAAAAACGCTTTATTGAAGAATTGGATGATGAAGATGATATGGATTTTAACTATAAAGAACGAGAGTCAATTGAAGATTATTTTGATGATGATGAGGACGAATTTTAATTAACCGCCGATTATCATACATCTTGCCGTTCAATTTTACTGTCTGTTTTTATCAAATTTAACAGACAGGGAGTTTGTTTTATATTAAGTTCACTGTTGTTTGATAAAAAAATCAAGGGGAACTTTATATGCCTTATTGATTTTTTTGCGGTAATCGGTCATTCCTTACAAATAAAAACAGACATTGCCGGAAAATTACACTTTCTGTTTTACTGTATCAAAACAAAGTAACAGAAACAGACAGGAACTGTTAACTATCGCCTTTTGCTGATTTTTATTCGTAAGTAATGACCGGATAAAACTGTAAAGTCAAATTACGGTTACTGTTTTGATTTGCTGTTTTCCTTGCTGCCGGTTTCATTATTCGGCATTTTACAAAGTCCGTTGAACGTGGCTCCGCTTTCTATTATCAGTTTTTGAACAGTAATTTCGCCAACAAGCACCGATTTTTCTTTGAGAATAAGAAGGTCGTTTGCAATAATGTTTCCTTTAATTTTGCCCGACACATCAATGCATGAGCAATGCAAATCGCCGTTTATTTTACCTTTTACTCCAATGACAACGCGTCCGGTTGATGAAACAGAACCTTCAAGAGTACCGTCAATTCTGATATCTCCGGTTGTTTCTATGGTTCCCGTTATCTTTGTGTTTTCACAAATCCTGCTGATACTCGACCCTGACTGGTCTGAATTGGATGTTTGTTTTTTGTCTGTCATATCTTTATTAATTATTTTTTGTTTAATATTTCGTTGTATCTGTTTGGATTAAGCAATATGTTCAATGCGGCATCAATCTGTTTGTCATCGGTTAACATTTTTCTTATTCTGCCTTGCTGATAAAAATATTTGCTTGCAATTTCTTCATTTATCAGTTGCGATATTTCGTATTTATGCGTTTGCAGGTCTTTTGTTTTGTCATGCGTTATCAGGTTTTTCAAAGCGTCAATCTGTGTTTTTATACTGTCGTTATATTTTCCTTTTTTTATTTCTGCTGCTAATGTTTCAACGATATTTTCAGCCTTTGTTTGATAATCATATTCTTTGTCGGAAAGAAATTCTGTAAAGTCAAGATAGTCGGCATCGGTGATTTTGAATTTTTCGGGTTCGCCAATATGTTCGTGCTTTGAAAAATACCGTATTGCATATTCGAATATTAAATTGCGCAGAGCCAAACTTATTGCAATATCGCTAAATTCATCCGGCTGTACTTCGATGTCGGGCATAATTCCGCCTCCATCATATACTTTTCTGCCGCGCACCGTATTAAATTCTTTTTTCAGCGAATCGGGAATTGTGGCAACGCTGCCATCTTCGTTGTGTTTTGAAAAGTTATGAGCCTGTATGCAGCGTCCGCTTGGGATATAATATTTTGCCGTGGTTAATTTTATTCGCGAATTGTAACCTACATGCCGTACTGTTTGCACCAAACCTTTTCCAAATGTTCTCGTTCCTATAATTACGGCGCGGTCTAAATCCTGCAATGCTCCGGCAACAATTTCGGACGAGGATGCCGAACCGCTGTTTACAAGTACAACAATGGGAATGTCTAACAGCAGAGGTTCTTCTTTGGTTTTGTACGAGTAGTCAAAATCCTTTATCCGTCCGCGCGAATAAACAACTTCCGTTCCTTTTTTCACAAACATTCCTACAATATCAACTGCCGCATCAAGCAGTCCGCCTGTATTTCCGCGCAAATCAATTATAAGCGATTTCATTTGCTTTGTCGCTTCCAGTTCGCGTAAAACGTTTTTGAAGTCTTTTTGACAGTTTTGCGTAAACGATGACAGAGCTATGTATCCTGTGTTGTCGCGTATTATTCCTGCATGTGCAATTCCTGAAATGTGAATTTTTTCGCGAGTAAGTTGTACGTTTACAGTGTCCGAAGTTTTCAGTTTTACCGTGAGCGCATTAAGCGTTGTGCCCTGTTCGCCTTTCAACAGGTTGCTTGCTTCGGCTGTTGTTTTTCCATGCAGCGAAACATTGTCAATGGATAAAATCAGATCTCCCGAAACAAGACCCGCTTTATCAGCCGGAAAATCTTTGTATGTTTCAACAATTTGTATATAATTGTTTTTTACGCCAACTATTGCTCCTATGCCGCTGTATTCGCCTGTTGTAGCCAAATCAAATTCTTCGATGTCTTCTTCGGAAAGAAATGTTGTATATGGATCAAGTTCGTTCAACATGCCTTCAATGCCGGATTTTACGATTTTATCGGCATCAATGTCATCAACATAAAGAAGATTCAGTTCGCGAAATACGGAAAAAAATATATCAAGATTTTTTATTATCTTGAAATTGTCGGATGGCGACGATGCTGTAAAACAAACGCATGCCAATACAATTATGGTTGAAATTACTATGTTTTTTATTTTTTTTGACATCTCTATAATTTTGCTTTGCAAAGGTAATTAATTTTGTTTTACAAGCATTATGTTTATTTAAATAAATTGACATAAGATAAAAATTAATTTTGCATTATCGGTAACCTGTCATTGCCTGTCAAACATTATGAACGCAAGGTTTCAAGCGAATATGTGCGTCCGTAATGCTGCGCTACCATTTGAAGACATGTTGCTCCGCAATCCATTGCATACTGCTGTTTGTAACAAAATCTGCTGTGCATGAAAAAAGATTATTTATTTTGCCTCAAAAGTTAATTGTAAGATACTTAAATACAATGAACAGTCTCATGTAAAATTACAAAATTATTCTTGAAACATTGGCAGTAGTTTGCTCGCATAATGAAAGTTTTTTACAAATCAGACAGCCAAAATTGTCTAATATTGGATTGACAGCATTTAATTTAAATCTTATCAAATGCACAACAGGTTTGTATTCATCAAATTAAAATCGTTTTTGTTATTTTTTCAAATTTATTTGTTTGTGCGTAATTCAAAAGTTTCATGTAAATTTGTTTTTACTTTATAATAAAAATATGAAAAAAATCGCAATTTTCCCGGGTTCGTTCGACCCGTTCACAATAGGACACGAAAGCCTTGTGATTCGCGCCCTGCAACTGTTTGACAAGATTATTATTGCTGTCGGACACAATACTCAAAAACATGGTTTTTTCAGCATCGAGGCTCGTATGAATATGATTAAAAAAATTTTTGAATGCAGTGAAAAAATAGAAGTTGACAGCTATGATGGACTTACTGTTGATTATTGTCGAAAAAAAAATATTTATTTCATCATTCGCGGTTTGAGAACTTCCGCCGACTTTGAATTTGAACGAAGCGTAGGTCAGGTTAACAAACAAATGGAGCGAAAAATAGAAACCGTATTTTTACTTACATCAACCAAATATACGCCTGTCAGTTCGTCTATTGTTCGCGATATTCTGGCAAACAACGGAAATGCCAACCAATTTATATCAAATAAAATAAATATCGCTGATTACATGAACAAATGATTACGATGAAAACTTTTTTATTTTTTGCCTGTCTGTTAATTTCAACTTCCACGCTATGCTCTCAAACGCATATCAGAATATCGGCACCAAAGTACAAAGGAGACGTGCTGACTTTGTGCAGATACGATAATTATATTACAAAAAAAGAAAAAAAACTTGTAAAATGCAATATTGACAGCGCCGGCAATTCATCGGTGATGATTGATATTGACAGTGTTCAATATATATTTATGCATTACGAAAAATTGATTTATTATTTTTTTGTTGAACCAGATTCGGATATTACCGTTACATTTTCGGAAAAAGAATTACTTAATGACAAAGAAAAATTAAATCCGTTTTTTGAACCTTTATATATAGCGGCAAACGTAACAACAACAGGCGCCGACAATATCAATCGGCAATTAATGGACATAGACGATAAAAGCAACGATGTAATTCTGGCTGTGGCAAAAAACAAAAAGGAAAACGACAGGCATTTTAAAGATTCACTGCTGACTGTTTTTAAAAATTCATTGGTTAACAGTAACAATGACTTTGTTAACAACTATGCAAAATACCGTACCGCCTTAATCGAATATTTATTTAAGTTGAAGCCGCTCAAAGACTTGCAAAACGAATATTTTATCAATAAACCTGTATTGTATCGAAATCCCGCATATTGCGAATTATTGAATCATATTAACGAAAAATATTTTTTGCATCGCACGCAGCAATCACAAGGCAATGCATTCAGAGAAGCGGTAAACAAAGGAAATTTGGCTGAAATTCGTAAAACATTAAGTCAGAACGAATATCTGCGCAATAGGGATTTTTGCGATTTTTTAATTTTGCAAAATGCCTATAATGAATTTTATGACAGCAATTTTTCACGTGCTGCCTTGCTCGAAATTGTAAATTCGATAGCAAAAGAAACTGCAAACAGCAATATCAAAATTATTGCCGAAAACATTCGAAATGCTGTTGTAAATTTACTTGCAGGATATTCTCCTCCCTATTTTGAACTCAACGACATGCAAGGCAATAAAACGTCATTACAATCATTTGCAGGTAAATATGTTTATCTCGGATTTTTCAGTGTCAACAGTTACGGATGCATTCAGGATTTTTATCTTATGAAACAGTTAGCAAAAAAATTCAGCGAAAAAATTCATTTCATATCAATCTGCATAGACAGTAAAGATGATATTGAAAACTTTGTAAAGACAGAACGGATAAATTGGACTTTTTTGCTTTGCGACAACAATAAAGATATAATCAAAGAATATGATGTAAGAACTTTTCCGACTTACTATCTGATTGATAAAAACGGAAAACTGCTAAAATCACCTGCACCGTCTCCAAGCGAAGATATTTATCAAATCTTTGAAAAGCTTGATAATTAGTCGCTCATTACGAATAAAAATCAGCAAAAGGCAAGACAATAACAGTTCCAATATTTATATATTTCTGTTAATTTGTCTTGACACGGTAAAACAGAAAATATAATATTGCGGGATTTTAACCGGTATTGCATAAAATCTCGAATTGTCATTCACTGATTTTTTACATTTAATTTATTGCTAATAAATAATTTATGTATTTGTCAAGGAGCGACTGATTAGCGATATTATCTGCGGAAATTTAATATCGACATACACATCAATAGTTGCATTTTAATTATATAATACGACAATTCGCAATGCATCCGTAATAATTTTCGGCTTTCAGGTGTATGCAGGGCTTGGCGTTAAACATAAAAAAAGCGCAATTTATGTTTGCGCTTTCTTGAATTTTCATTTGCAGATTATTATTGCAACTTGCCTGATTGTGCCTGATTTATCATTTCTGCATTGGCAATGATATAAATTTCAACACGACGGTTTTTTGATCTTCCTTCGACTGTGCTGTTATCCGCAACAGGGTCGTCATAAGCCAAACCTTTCACTGCAAGGCGCTGACCGCTAACTCCTTGACTCATCAAATTGTTTGCAACTGCCTGAGCGCGTTCCAGCGATAGTTTTTCATTCACCTGACGAGAACCCGTATTGTCGGTATGACCGAATATTTGCACATTTGTAAGGGGATTATTCTGCAACGATACTGCAAAATTATACAACGAATTACGGGCTGCAGCACTCAATTCACTTTTGCCTGTAGCAAACAGGATTCCTGAATCAAAAGTAACTTTAATTGCTTGCAAACCGTTACTGTCTGTAGTATTTTCAACTTGTGCCCCCTGTATTTTTTCCAGTTCTGCTTTTTGTTTATCCATTTTTTTGCCGATAATAACTCCTGCTCCTGTTCCTACTGCCGCGCCTATTGCTGCGCCGATAACCGTTCCTTTGGTATCTTTACCGATAAGATTTCCGATAATTCCACCGATGAGCGCTCCGCCTGCTCCGCCTGCCACTCCACCTTTTACGGTATTACTTGTTTCGTTGCAACCTGACATCAATATTGAGGCGCATAAAATTGCCGAAACATAAACTTTGAAATTTTTCATATATAGTTATTTAATAATTTTATAATAATTCTTTAATGTTATTTCATTTTTTTATTATAATATTTTCCTGATTTGTTATACGTTCGCAATAATGACACTGTAACGTAACTTTATCTTTTGATATAACTTTGAATTTCGATTTTATATTTTCAACATTACTGACGCATTTCGGATTTATACACCTTGCAATACCTTCAATAAAATCGGGAACTTCAACAATTTTTTTCTCTATCACTTCATAGTCTTTTATTATATTCAATTTTGCCTGAGGTGCTACCAAAGTAATTCTGTTTATTTCATCATCTTTAAAGTATCTGTCGGCAATTTTTATAATTGCTTTATTTCCCATTCGCTTACTTTCAAGATTCATGCCAAAAGTAATTTGATGTTCCGATTTTTCAAGTCCAAGAATCTGTATAACCTTGAATAATGCATTCGATGGAATATGGTCAATCGCTGTGCCGTTCTTAATTGCGCTTACTTTCAGTTCTTTTTGCATTTTATTATTCTTTTAACTTTTCTTAATTTTATTTATAATTATTTCAATCCCAATACACATGCTATTATTGCCATTCGGGTATAAACGCCGTTGAGCGATTGCGTAAAATAATATGCTTTCGGATTGTCATCAACATTAATATCTATTTCACCTACGCGGGGAAGCGGATGTAAAACTTTCACATTTTGTTTTGTATTTTCGAGCATTTCGTTTGTAAGAATATAAATGTTTTTTACTTTTTCGTATTCAAGTAAATCCGAAAATCGTTCGCGCTGTACCCGAGTCATATAAATAATATCAGCATCGCCGATATTTTCGGTAAGTTCGGTGTGTTCCGAATATTTAAGTCCTAATCTGTCGAGATGGTTTTTGTATTCAACAGGCATTTGTAATTCTGCCGGCGCAATAAATTTGAATTTTGTATTGAAATGCGACATTGCCATTAGCAACGAATGTACCGTGCGTCCGTATTTCAAATCGCCAATCATTGCTATTGTAAGATTTTCGAGCTTTCCCTGTGTTTTTTTTATTGAATACATGTCGAGCAAAGTTTGGCTTGGATGCTGATTTGCTCCATCGCCGGCATTAATCACGGGAACTTTCGATATTTCGCTTGCATAACGCGCTGCGCCTTCGATATGGTGTCGCATGATTATCAAATCGGCATAGTTTGCTATCATTGAAATCGTATCTTTCAGGGTTTCTCCTTTCGATACGCTTGTGTTTGCGGAGTCGGAAAATCCTATAATTTTGCCTCCCAAACGGTTTATCGCTGTTTCAAAACTTAATCGCGTGCGTGTGGATGGTTCAAAAAAAATGGATGCAACTACCTTGTTCTCCAATATGTTTTGATTGGTATCATTTTCAAATTCGGCTGCCAAATCAAGCGTTTTAAGTATTTCATCTTTACTAAAATCCGTAATGGATACAAGACTTTTCATATAACGGTTATATTAAAAATTATTTCGCAAATGTAATAATTAAAATCAATAATAAAATATTAATTATGATTTTTTTTTGAATACACCTGTTGTGCATTTAGAAAAAAATAAAAAAAAGATTGTTCATTTGACAAAAATGTCGTATATTTGCATGATTATAAGATAATTAAATACAATGAACAATCTGCTGCAAAATTACAAA
>JAISOH010000192.1 GCA_031275825.1 Prevotellaceae bacterium
AAATTCTTTTACCACAGAATGACTTTTTCCGTCGTAAATCGCACAAAATATGCTATCTTTGTGTACGTCTAAACCTGATGTTTTCATATTTATTAATTATTGTATAATTTTTCAAATATACGAAAAATTGGGTTTGGATGCTTTTTAATGGACGCTCGGTGGTGCCGGTTGCTGAAAATTTTTATCCGTTTGTGTGTTATTGGATATTTCATGCTATCTTTGCACTCTAAATTTAGATAGATTCGATAAAACAAAACAAAATCTTATGGCAGAAAAATTATTTACTGAATTTCCCGAAGTTTCAACTCAAACTTGGGAAGAGGTGATAATCAAAGATTTGAAAGGCGCTGATTACGAAAAAAAATTAGTTTGGCGAACCATTGAAGGTTTTAATGTTCGCCCGTATTATCGCTATGAAGATTTGAAAAACCTCAAACATATTTCTTATGCTCCCGGACAGTTTCCTTTTGTTCGCGGAACAAAAAAAGATAATAACTGGAAAATTCGTCAAGACTTTTGCACAAAAGATATAAACGGTGCAAACAAAAAATCGCTTGATGTTTTAATGAAAGGCGTTGATGCTATTGGCTTCAAAATAGATGGGAAAAAAGGAATTTCGCAAAGCGATTTTGATGCCTTACTCCAAAATATTTGTCTTAACGCTGTGGAAATCAACTTTACAGGCGGCTGCTGTAAAACTCCCGAAACAGTAAAAATGTTTGTTGAAAAAGCAAAAACATTTAATCCCGCCGAAATTTACGGTTCAATTGATTACAGCCCTTTTTCCAAACTTACGCTTTGCGGAAACTTTTGCAACAGCGAAGAAAAAGATTTGAAACTTTTGAAAGAAAGCATTATAGCCGCAGAATCTCTTCCGAATTTCCGTACAGTCGGTGTAAACGGATATATTTTTCACAATTCCGGTTCGACTATTGTACAGGAATTGGCATTTGCTCTGGCAATGGGAAATGAATATCTTGCAAAATTAACCGATTGCGGATTGTCAGCCGATGAAATTGCAAAAAAAATGAAATTTACATTTGCCGTCAGTTCAAATTATTTTATGGAAATTGCAAAATTCCGCGCAGCGCGCATGTTGTGGGCATTTATAGTAAAATCATACGAAGGAACTACCGAATGTGATCAAAAAATGTATATTCACGCAAGAACTTCGGCGTGGCTGCAAACAATCTACGACCCTTATGTAAACATGCTTCGCGGAACTACGGAATCGATGTCGGCAACAATAGCAGGAGTTGATTCGCTCGAAGTTTTACCTTTCGACAAACCGTTTGAACAGCCTGCGGAATTTTCAAACCGTATAGCGCACAATGTTCAAATAATATTGAAAGAAGAATCGTATTTTGATAAAGTTACGGATCCTGCGGCAGGTTCGTATTATGTTGAAAAACTTACCGAACTAATTGCCGCCGAAGCGTGGAAACTTTTCAAAATAATTGAAGAAAAAGGCGGATATGTCGAAGCCTTTAAATCCGGATTTATTCAGGAACAGGTGAACGCAAGCGCACAAAAACACAATACAAATATCGAAACGCGCCGCGAAATCATTCTGGGAACAAATCAATATCCAAACTTTAACGAAACACTGACTCCGGAACTTCGCGAAAATATAGGCAAGTATTGTTCCTGTGATTGCAATATTGAAAACAAAATAGCAGAACCGATAAAAATTTATCGCGCAGCCGAAGCTTTTGAAACAATGAGAATGAAAACCGAAAATTCGGGAAAACAACCGAAAGCGTTTATGTTTACTTTCGGAAATCTGGCTATGTGCCGCGCGCGCTCTCAGTTTTCATCAAATTTCTTTGCCTGCGCAGGCATCAAAGTAATCGACAACAACTGTTTTTCAAATGTTGAAGAAGGAGCAAAAGCAGCTTTGGAATCGAAAGCCGAAATTGTTGTTGCCTGCTCGTCTGACGAAGAATATGCAGATACGGTTCCGCAAATTGCCGAATTGTTGGAAAACAGGTGCATACTTGTAGTTGCAGGCGCTCCCGCCTGCGAAAACGAACTTCGAGGAAAAGGAATCACACATTTTATTTCAGTTCGCAACAATGTGCTCGAAACATTAAAACAATATCAAAAAGAATTAGGAATTTAAGGGAAAAAATATGAGACCAAAATTTACAGATATAATATTTAACGGTGCAGCATCTTCAGAATGTAATTGTAATTGCGAAGACAGACCATCGTTTTTAACTCCGGAAAAAATCGCCGTAAAAGATATTTATACAATCGCCGATTTGAAAGATATGGAACATTTAAATTATGCGGCAGGAATTCCTCCTTTCCTGCGCGGACCTTACAGTAGCATGTATGTTTCGCGTCCGTGGACGATTCGCCAGTATGCAGGATTTTCAACGGCAGAAGAATCAAACGCCTTTTATCGCCGCAATCTTGCCGCAGGACAAAAAGGATTATCGGTTGCATTTGATTTGGCAACGCACAGAGGCTACGATGCCGACCATCCGCGCGTTGTAGGCGATGTTGGAAAAGCCGGCGTTTCGATTTGCAGCGTAGAAGATATGAAAATTCTTTTCAATCAGATTCCTCTTGAACAAATGTCGGTTTCGATGACAATGAACGGAGCAGTTCTTCCCGTTCTTGCTTTCTATATTGTTGCAGGTTTGGAACAGGGCTGTACCCTTGAACAGTTAAGCGGAACTATTCAAAACGATATTCTCAAAGAATTTATGGTGCGTAATACATATATTTATCCACCCGAATTTTCAATGAGAATTATAGGCGATATATTTGCCTATACGGCGAAAAAAATGCCTAAATTCAATTCAATATCAATATCCGGATATCACATGCAGGAAGCAGGAGCGACCTGCGATATTGAAATGGCATACACGCTTGCCGATGGACTGGAATATCTCCGCACAGGTATCAAAGCAGGAATGACAGTTGATGAATTTGCTCCACGTCTGTCGTTTTTCTGGGCAATAGGAATGAACCATTTTATGGAAATTGCAAAAATGCGCGCAGCGCGTATGATTTGGGCAAAGATAGTAAATCAGTTTAATCCCAAAAATCCAAAATCATTATCATTACGTACGCATTGCCAAACATCAGGCTGGTCGCTTACCGAACAGGATCCGTTTAATAATGTTGCACGCACATGTATAGAAGCAATGGGAGCAGCTCTCGGACACACTCAATCGCTGCACACCAACGCTCTTGATGAAGCAATTGCACTGCCTACCGATTTCTCGGCGCGTATTGCCCGCAACACTCAAATATACATACAGGAAGAAACTTCGGTATGCAAATCAATCGACCCGTGGGCAGGTTCGTATTATGTTGAAAGCCTTACGCATGAAATTGCGCACAACGCATGGCAACATATTCAGGAAGTTGAACAGTTGGGCGGAATGTCAAAAGCAATAGAAACAGGAATTCCCAAACTTCGCATCGAAGAAGCAGCCGCACGCAAACAGGCTCGTATTGATTCGGGAACGGATACAATAGTAGGTATAAATAAATACCGTCTGGAAAAAGAAGACCCTATTGATATTCTTGACGTTGACAATACGGCAGTTCGCGAAGCGCAGATAAAACGATTACAGCAATTACGCGCAAACCGTAATGAAGCAGAAGTAAAGGCAGCACTCGATGCAATAACAAAAGCAGTAGAAACAAAAACAGGCAATCTTTTGGAACTTGCCGTCAATGCTGCGCAAAAACGCGCATCGCTCGGCGAAATTTCGGATGCCTGCGAAAAAATTGCAGGACGATATAAAGCAGTTATACGTATGAATGCAGGAGTTTATTCAGCAGAAGCAAAACATGATACCGATTTTGAAAAAGCAAAAAAATTGGTTGAAGAATTTGCAAAAAAAGAAGGTCGCCAACCTCGTATCATGGTAGCAAAATTAGGTCAGGATGGACACGACCGCGGCGCAAAAGTTGTAGCAACAGGCTATGCTGACATGGGCTTTGACGTTGATATGGGACCGCTGTTCCAAACGCCGGCTGAAGCGGCAAAGCAAGCCGTTGAAAACGATGTCCACGTTGTAGGCGTTTCATCGCTTGCCGCCGGACACAAAACTCTGGTGCCGCAAATTATTGCGGAACTAGAAAAACTTGATCGCGGAGACATTATCGTAATTTGCGGGGGAGTTATTCCCGCTCAGGATTATCAAGCGCTTTACGATGCGGGAGCGGCGGCAATTTTCGGACCAGGAACATCGGTTTCGCTTGCAGCAATAAAAATCATGGAATTGCTTTTACATAAATTTGAATAGAAAAAGCAAACACAAAAAAGAGGCTGACCTTTTAGGACAACCTCTTTTTTTAATTTCAGGCAACAAGTTTTAACCTTGCCGGATAAAATGGATTGATTTTTTGGTGACGGGCAAAAAACACAGCAAAAATTGTGATTTGTAATACAGATATTTAAGCGGGCAAGCTTCGCAATTTTTTGCCCCGTAATAACTCACAGACGATACAAAACCACTGTCGGACAGGCGCCTTCCGTCGCCTGTTTTCTTCATAATGCTGTCCCATCAGGCATAAAGCAGTCTTTTTCAGAATTATAAAAAAGATTTTGAGTAATAAAGGCGTTGTTTTTGAACGCCTTTTACTGTTCTTTATGAAAACAGGGAAACTTCACAAACGGCTCAATATCACTTTTCCCATAAAATCGCAGTTTTCTTCGCTGACGCAGCCCGAATCGGTCAACCACCTTTTTTAATACCTTACCGGAATGTTTTTTGAATCGCTTCATAAAACCGTTTACAAAAGGTTTGAAAGTCAAATCGGCTGGATTCGGGAAAAAATCGAAGTGACAGATAAACTGATTTTCAGTGCCGGTTTGCAGATTGCAGGCAGCTTTGATCTAACCATTCTGCATATAGTCGTCTCTCTGGCTCATAAAGGTTGCGGCAGGGTCGGTTTTGGAATATGAGTTGCGACTCGGCGTTGCAGGGTGTTTTTCATATTTTTCGAGTTTTGCCCTGTTTTTCGACTGTTTTGCGCTGGACAAAGGTGTAGCGATTTGCCCGCTATCCCATTTTTGTGCCGTCAATATAACTCACATCCGGCGTCAAATATCCCATCTCGACAGGCATCACAACAACCTGTGTAAATATTCCATTAACAGTATTTTTTAAATGTTTTGATTGAAAACGGTTTACCGTGTTGTGGTCAGGTTCCAGTCCACTGGCTAACCACATAAATGAGATTTTGTCTTTTACCGTGTCCTCTATTTTACAGCAGGAATAAATATTGCTCAAATATGCATAAATCACGAGTTTGAGCATCACACGCGGCGGATAAGCGCTCGTTCCGCCGCCTCTCTATGTATCAATAACCTTACTATATAGTTTTCATTAACCTGTTGTGCATTTAGGAAATATTGCATTTGATAATATTTAAGGGACGGTTAAAGACAAATAAATTGAGGTATTGGATCATCGTTAAAGCTGTGATTTTAGATATAGTTCTTGTAGC
>JAISOH010000045.1 GCA_031275825.1 Prevotellaceae bacterium
AAAAAAAGAAATTGAAAAACAAATTATTTCTTAAATTTGCTTATAAATTTGTATGCGTAAATTATTGCTGTTATTATCGTTGCGCATATTGCAATCCACATTATATATTTTAACCAGTATTTGGCTTTCTGTTCGGTTGCTGAATTGAGTTTTTGAGACTCTTTATAATCAATCTGCGAATGCAAACTGTCGACAACATTTATGTTACTTTGCGCTGTCCCTTTTTCTTCGTTACTGTATTTTATTGTCAGGTTTTCAACGCTTTTTACAGCGCCGACATTCGGCGGTTTTTCAACTGATACAACTATATCGTCCGGTGCATTTTCGTTTTTTTGCGGCGGCGATGCGGTATCAGTTACAGGCTCATAAAATTCTACTTTTGTATATGAAATTTCGGCGTCCGTAAATTTCGTTGTGTCAATTAAAGTGTTGATATTGCTCACTGTCGATTTGTCTGTTACGACTGTTGCGGTTGTATTCGCGTCTGCCGAAACGCTTGTTTTCTTTGTTGTTGCGCACGATAAAAGTAAAATTGCGCTGAAAATTAAGATAACTGTTTTCATTTCAGATAATCCAAAAAAAGTTTCCATCCTGCCTGAACCTCTGCCATGTCGGCAGCCACGCCGTTTTCTACTGCCGACATTGCTGCAACTACCGGTATCATTACATCTTTGTTTGTCGCCGTAATTTCAGCCGCAGCATCTACGCCGCTGTCTTTGCTTACCCGACTAACGTAACCGTCCGTATTGTTGTTGTCCAATGGCGGAGCATAACGATAAATCATTTGTTTTATCGTCTTTAATCCGTATTTTCTTTGATACGAATGCAGCAGCACAAACATTGCACGATAGCCGTAGCGCATTTCCTTAAACTGCTTGAAACTCCTGTCCTGCGAGGGCTGTACCTCACCCAAATATTTTGTTGTTGAAATCCGTATATTACCCGGATTATTGTTTTTTAATCCTCTGCTCATAATTCATATTATTTATATTGCAATTTTTTGTTGTTTAGTCGTTGCGAGGATTTTATTCAACCTTTCGACGCTTGCATTGTAATATTCTTTATCTATTTCAAATCCGATAAAATTTCTATTCGTATTCCACGCCGCTATTGCGGTTGATGCGCTGCCGCTGAACGGGTCAAGAACAGTGTCGCCCTCTTTTGTTACCAGAGCCAGAAGACGCTCTAACAAGCGGACGGGCTTCTGGGTGGGATGGATTGTAGTGTAATGGTCGCGCCCCTGTTTAATTATGCTTTTTTCGTTATACCCGAAAACCATTGACTGCACAACATTTATTTCACGCTTTCCTGCTCCTGCCGATTCGTTATTTCCTGTCAAAAGATGTTTGAATGTATTCCTGCTGTAAGTGAAATCCGTTCGTATTATGCTTTTTTCATTCATGCCGTTTTGTATCCCCCGCATCGCCGCCACACATCTATTTTGCGTACCAATAACAGAAGATATGGATGTAGACAGCACATTGTCTCCGTCCATAGGTACTTTATTATTCTCAAGAAAACTTAAAACAGCGTCTAATGATTTTGTGTTTTTTAATGCGGATTTCAGCCTCTTAATATCAGTAACGATAGCGTCTATATCGTGTCCTTTCATTTCCAGATACGGTATTTTTACTTTGTTTATTGTGCCGTTTTTCTTTGTATGAATAGAAACTGTTTCATGAATACGGCTAATGTTCATCAGCGGACTTGAAGAATAAGACTTGTTCCAGATAATTTCTTCCTTAAAAGTAAATTCCAAATCCGCGAGCATCGTATTCCACCTGTAAAACGAAGTTCCGCGTCCAAACAGCACGATAAAACCGTCAGGCTTCAATACTCTTTTTGCCTCACTGAAAAATCGCTGTTCGTTAAAAGGTCTGTCTAACTTTTGATTTTTCAGATAAAGATACGGCGGGTCGGTCAATATTACATCAACCGAAGCGTCATCAATGCGCTGCATCCCAAGCAGGCAATCTTCATTGTATATTCTATTTGCTTCTATCATTTTTTTACTACTTTTCCTTATTCTTTATAAAATCGGACAAAATGCTGAATTTCCTTAAAAATTCAACAGCCATCAAATAATGTATAAACTGCAAATATTTGTTGTCCTTTATCTTCTGCAAATTTTCTATTATCGAAAGCCCCTCAATATAAACCACAAACCATGCCTCAATGTTTACTATTGATACACCTGTGTCTTTTGACAAATTCATGCTTCCACAGATAAAAAACGTCAAAGCCATTGTTCCCAAATAAACTGTCAGCTTGTAAAGCGACCATTTCAACTTTGCCGACTTTATCGCCTCGCCAAGCCGCACTGACTTTGCTATTCCCGTGATAAAATCAAGTACAAACAGCGCCATTACAAGCGTCAATACGGCGTTCAAAGGCTCAAAATATGCCAGTATGCTGCCGCCGATAAATAATAACCATTTCAAAAAATCATTCATTATATGTTTTTTTTTAATCGGGAAATGCTACCTTCTTATATTAAACGTATGGAAATACAATCAGCGAGTTAAATGCATCGCTTGCGCCGCCGTTGGTTATTTTGTTGAATGCAAGCGAATTTCCGCTTGCAACAACGCCGTATATTGCTTTATTTGCGGAAACAATCAGCGCGCACGAAAGCCCCTCTACGTTTCCAAAATATACGCCATTTCTAAACGTAATGCTCAAACCCGGACTGATAACATTTGACGAACTGTCGAACGTTCTGGCGGTTATTGACAGAAGTATAAGGCTTCCTTCGCGTTTCATTTTAACCGAAGCGGTCGGAAGTTTGCCGCCAAACCCTGTTATCGTATCAATAAAGCCGCTTATATCAATCCATTCGGCATTAACATTTAATTTACTTGCGAAATACGCCAGTCCGTTCAAATTCAAATACTTTTTTGTCATATTCCGAATTTTAAACCAGATCGTCGATTTCTTCTTCCGTAATTTCCACGAGGTCAGTTTCCAGCAGGTATCCCGACAGGTCAACCGCCGTGTTGCCTACCTTTTCAAAGGCTCCGTCAATCAGCATGTATTCATCGTAACTGTCTCCCGAGCCGCTGCTGTTAGGAACAAAATAAATCGTATTCGTCTGCGCCGAACCGACAGCCGGCAGGGTTGCCACGATTGAGATTTTTATCGCGTTTAACGCCGATATTGCCGAAGCAATATCCGCAGCCGTTGCCGCGCCAATGTTAGCTGCCGTAATGTTTACAGATTTTGCCGCAGAACCGTTGAAAGTGAACATGTTTGTTCCTTCGGTTGTTCCGCCGTTCAGTTTTACCGTTAAATTCGTTTTTACCGAATTAGCCGCTCCGCCGGCAGTGTCGCTGCCTGCGTAATTGTGCGTATGCGATGCCGGAGCCGCTCCAACATCCGCCGCAGAGAGCGTAATGTTTGCGCTCAACGCTTTGCTGTTTACTGTCCGTGAAGTCGGAACATAATTGGACACAAGCGTTTTGACTTTCGTCCAGAATGTTTGAAGGCTTGTTAAGCCTAAATACTTTTTTGTTGCCATTTTTTGTTTTTTTAATTTATATTATTATATTATCATTTATTTCCTGTTCTGTAAGTTCCATAATACTGTCGAATATCTGTTCAACGAGATTTGCGTGCGCATCAATATCATTGTTATGATTATCAATGGCATCGGCTATTATCTCGGAATTTGAAATGTACGGAGTAATCAGTTCCATACTTATTTCCATGTTCATATCGTCGCTTTCGCCGTTCCAAAGTTCAATTTCCTGCGTATTGACCGTGACAAGGTTCATTTCGCTGTCGGGCATCAGGTCGTTAGGAACATTCAACCGCCATTCACATTCAAGTTTTCCTATGCCGAGGTTATGAGAGTTGAATATTACAAGCAAATCGGTGTCGTTTATTACCTTGTACCGTTCGTTTTCTTTGTCCCTGTCCACATTAACAACATAAGTATTCCAACTTCCCGCAGTTTTGAAAATCAGGGAAAAGCAGTAATCGGGAATGTTGATTATATTGCCGGTTAAATTTTTAAAACGGACGAGCAACAAAAAATCCGACTGATAATTGACTTTCATTAGTTACCTATGATTTTATACTTTGACTGATTTACATTTATATTTTTCCTGCAGTCATCCTGTTTGGTAAAACTTATATAATCAACACATTGTTGCAAATATGCCAAACCCACGTTACGAGCCTCGTTTGCATGTCTGTATAATGTTTTATCTTCAACCGGCTCGCTGTCGAGCGCATTCTTTCGCTGCACGCCGAAAGGAGTTGCATTAACGGAATTATTAAGAATAAAACGCGAATATGAAAGTAATGCTATCGCAGATTTCAATCCGATGCAATAACGTTTTTCGTTATCGTAATAACCGCCATTCAGCAATATTGCATATTCTACCGGATTATCATATATTTTTTTATACAGTTCTACTCCGATTACAGGCATAACATCCAATCTTTCGGCTTCGTCGATATAAGTTAAAAGCCGTTTTTCATCGTCCAAATTCAACGATATTGACCTGTGCTTACGTATATCATCAGCTATTATTAACATCGGCGTAATTATATTTAAGCGGAATGATTGAATAGTTGCCTGACAGATTGATTTTTGCAGAATAACGACTAAAAATTTCGGCAAAAACACGTTCTATATTCAGCCTTTCGGTTTCGGTAATTGAATTATAATAGTTATATGCGTTGGTTATTAATTCAGCGCCGAAATTACCGCCTACATCTTCTGCCCGAAGTATCGGCGGCTGGTTGAATCTTCGACCTATGTTCTGCTGTATGGATTTTTCGGTATATGAAAATTCCTTATCGTAGTTTTTTGTTTCAAAAGGAACAAATTCGGGTTTTTCTACTTCATCTTCTATTTCTACTTTTATTATCTTGCAGGCTTTTTCGTCTGTCTGGGCTTCTAAAAGTAATTTTTCTACTTCATCTTCCTGCCGGTCTGTTTGTGATTTGCTTTTTTTATCTATTAACATTCCCGCAGGAAAAAAATTGTTGCGAGCGTTACGGTATTTAACGTTACTTATGCCTTCTTCAGTACTCATATCGGTTAATACCGCATCGTAAACCGTAAGCGGATATGTTTTTTCGCCTTTTGAGGAAAAATAAAATATTTGTCCGTTCCATTTTTCCCAACTTTCGGCTGCGTTCACCTG
>JAISOH010000084.1 GCA_031275825.1 Prevotellaceae bacterium
GAAATAGAATTTATCGCCACAGGACACAGTGATGCCGGTATTGAATTTTACACCTGGGATTTTGACTATAACGAAGACCGGGGTTTCAAACCCTCCGTCATCAGGGATACCGACGGCAAACAGCAACGACAGTTAAACGCCGGCGTTTACAATATAGCCGTCAAAACGGTGGATAACGACGGACTGGAAAATATAGAAACAATAAAACTGAAAGTCAACGGAACAGTAGAAACGACCTGACAAACAGTTTCACATGTCGTTTAATTTTACTACTTTTACAGCCCGATAATATTAATACTGTAATGACAAATAATTCATGCAACATAACCGAATTGCGAAAATCAGCAAATGACAGTTTCGGATTTTTCTATTTGCTCGATAAACTGGATTTGAAATCTTCGCTGTCGAAACGTTACCTGTATGCGCAAAAATTTATAAGCGACAGAAATGAACTCGAAACCGAATTTGACAGGATTGAAAAAACAGTATCACTGCTTGGCAAAGCCGAAAACAACAAAATATTTTCGGATATTGAAAATAAACTTTCGCAGGTTTTGGACATCGGCGGAACCTTGCGCAATCTTGCAGGCACGGTAACGCTAACCGATATTGAACTGTTTGAAATAAAAAAGTTTGCCGTAACTGCCGATGATATAAAACAACTTTTAGACGGATTAAATCTGGTTGATTTGCCTGACCTGTCGGCTGCAATAAATATCCTTGACCCCGAAAAAACACGAATGGCAACGTTTTATATTTACGATGCCTATTCTTCGGAACTTGCCGTTTTGCGTAAATCGCTCAAAGGAAAAACCGGCAATCAATTATCCGAAACATATCAAAAAATAATTGAGATTGAAGATGAAATATGCAAACATCTTTGTGAAAAATTACAGGTACATGCTAACGATTTGAATACGGCGCTGTCGAAAATAGCATATCTTGACATACTTGTGGCAAAAGCAAAACAGGCAAAAGACGAAAGTTTTTGCAGACCTTTTATTGTTGATAAAAACACGTCATACAAAGCATTGTTCAATCCGCAGTTGAAAGATTTGCTGCACAGTCAAGGCAAAAAATATCAGCCTGTAGATATTTCATTCGGACAGTATCCGACTTTGATTACAGGCATCAACACGGGCGGCAAAACCGTTCTTCTGAAAACGCTTGCACTGGCGCAATATCTTTGTCAATACGGATTTTATACGCCGGCAGCCGAAGCAAAAATCGCCCCGGTTGATAAAATAATGATTTGCATGGAAGACGGGCAAAACCATTTGCAGGGCTTGTCATCGTTTGCAGCAGAAATGAAAAACGTGAACAAAATCCTGTCTGAAATCCATACGGATAAACATTTGCTTGTATTGATAGACGAACTTGCCCGAACGACAAATCCGTCAGAAGGCGGCGCTATGGTAAATGCGCTGCTTGATATTCTCTGCGAATGTAATATCTGCTGTTTTATCACCACGCATTACGACAATATTACCTCCGCCTGTCGCCGTTTGCGCGTACGCGGACTGACCGACAGCGATAAAATAACAGATGAAAAGAACATGGACAGTTATATCGATTATTCCCTTGTTGAAGAAACCGAAACAAACGCTCCTCACGAAGCACTCCGCATAGCCGAAATACTTGGAGTAAACACCGAACTGATAAAACGGGCAAAAGAAAAAATGAAGAAATAAATATTTAAAATATTAATTTTGCAAAAATAAATTATAAAAATAAAACAATCAACACAAATGCAAAAAAGTAAAACAGGATTAGATTTTGAAAAAGTCAAACATGCAAAACAGGTTGCCAAAAATATTGCAAATGACGTACAGAAGTTTGTCGAAAATTATACAACAGTTGCCGTAGAACGCACCGTTTGCCGGCTTTTGGGAATAGATGGAGTTAATGAAAACGACGTTCCTCTTCCCAATGTTCTGGTTGACGAAATCAAAGAAAAAGGAGTTCTATGCGAAGGAATAATGTTTTTTATCGGCAGTGCAATGCTCGAAACAGGTTTGAATCCCCAGCAGATAGCCGAAAAAGTTGCAAAAAACGAACTTGAAATAACAAAATTGCCCGTTCAGCCACAATACAAAATCGAAGCGATATTAAAACCCGTTATATCTGCAACCATTGAACGTATCAATAAGCGCAAGGCTCGGCGCAAACATTATTTAGAAACTGTTGGCGAAGGCTCAAAACCATATCTTTATGTGATTGTTGCAACAGGCAACATTTACGAAGATGTTGTTCAGGCGCAGGCAGCTGCGCGTCAGGGAGCGGATATTATTGCAGTTATTCGTACAACAGGTCAAAGTTTGCTTGATTACGTTCCTTACGGAGCCACAACCGAAGGATTTGGCGGAACTTATGCAACTCAGGAAAATTTCCGCATAATGCGCGCCGCTCTCGACGAAGTAAGCGAAGAAGTCGGCAGATATATCAGATTGTGCAATTACTGTTCGGGACTGTGCATGCCCGAAATTGCAGCAATGGGAGCGCTCGAGGGTTTGGACGTTATGCTTAATGATGCTCTTTACGGAATTTTGTTTCGCGATATTAACATGCAACGAACGCTTATCGACCAGTATTTTTCGAGAGTTATCAACGGTTTTGCCGGAGTGATAATAAATACGGGTGAAGATAACTATCTGACTACAGCCGATGCCTACGAACAGGCGCATACGGTTTTGGCTTCAGACTTTATAAACGAACAGCTGGCTCTTATAGCAGGTTTACCCGAACATCAAATGGGCTTGGGGCATGCTTTTGAAATGGATCCGCAACTCGAAAACGGTTTTCTTTACGAATTGGCGCAAGCGCAAATGACGCGCGAAATATTTCCAAATGCGCCGCTAAAATACATGCCGCCTACAAAATTTATGACAGGCAACATTTTTCGCGGACATATTCAGGATGCACTTTTCAACATTGCAGGAATTTGGACAAATCAAGGCTTGCAACTGCTCGGAATGCCAACCGAAGCAATTCATACTCCGTTTATGAGCGACCGCTATCTGTCAATCGAAAATGCCAAATATATATTCAATAATATGAAAAATATAGGCGATGAAATAGAATTTAAAAAAGATGGCATAATGCAAACCCGCGCAAGAAAAGTCCTTGCCGATGCAATAACATTGCTCGAAACCCTCGAAAAAGAAAGTTTGTTTACCGCATTGGAAAAAGGAATATTCGGAGATGTGAAACGCTCGAAAACAGGAGGCAAAGGCTTGGATGGAGTTGCACCAAAAGGCAACAGATATTTTAATTCATTTATCAATCTGATGAAGAATAATGAAAATACAACCGAACAGAGATGATTTGATATTTGTATTTTGCTTTAAACCTCCTTACGAATAAAATCAGGTAAGACATTAAGAATTACAATTTTTATCTTTTCCAAATTTTCATTTGTAATAAACGGCTATTTAAAAAAATTATTACTTTTGCGTCATTAAACAAATTAAAATAAGCATACCAATGAAAATATAATTTCTTTCAAAAAACAGAATCAGTCAATTAATGCTGCCATATACAGCAACGTTGTTTATTTTTTAAAGAAATTATTATGCTTGTTATACAAAATCTCACTTATATACATCCCGACAAAGATCTGCTGTTCAAAAATATAAATCTAACCATCAACTGCCGCAATAAAGTTGCGTTGATTGGCAATAACGGAACGGGAAAATCAACATTACTCAAAATAATTGCAGGAATTTTTAAACCATCCGGAGGATGCGTTTATACCGACGACTTGCCTTATTATGTACCTCAAATATTCGGTCAATACAATCATTTGACTGTTGCTCAAGCATTGCAAATAGAAACTAAATTGCAGGCATTGAAGGAAATTACTGACGGAAATATGACAGAAACTAACATCGCCACGCTCAATGACGACTGGACTGTTGAAGAACGCAGTATCGAAGCATTGAAACTTTGGAATTTGGAAAATTTGAAATGGTCGCAGAAAATAGAAACATTAAGCGGCGGGCAAAAAACCGGAATATTTCTTGCCGGCATATCCATTCATCAACCCAAACTTGTATTGCTTGACGAACCGAGTAATCATTTGGATGCATCGGCTCGGCAACGGCTGTACGATTTTATTCAATCTGCTTCAAGCGCCCTGCTGGCAGTAAGCCATGACCGCAAATTGTTGAATTTGCTTGATTCGGTCTGCGAGTTGAGTAAACACGGAATAAGGGTTTACGGTGGAAATTACGATTTTTATGAAGAACAAAAAATGATTGAAAACCAAGCGCTGCAACAAAACATAAAACACAGGGAAAAAGAACTGCAAAAAGCCAGAGAAAAGGAACGCGAAACGCTGGAACGGCAACAAAAATTAAATGCACGCGGAAAAAAACAGCAAAAAAAAGAAGGAATGCCAAAAGCAATGATGAATAAAATGAAAAATGATGCTGAAAAAAGCATGTCCCGATTGAAAGATGCTCATGCTGAAAAAAGAAATGCACTTTCGCAAACATTAAGCGAACTGAAAAAAGAAATGCCCGATATTGACAAAATGAAACTTGATTTCAATAATTCAGCACTGCATAAAGGAAAAATACTGGTTTGCGCATATAATATAAATTTCGGATACGGCAATAAACCGCTTTGGAACGAAGCATTGAATTTTCAACTGGCAAGCGGCGAACGAATTGCATTGAAAGGTTCAAACGGCTCAGGTAAAACTACTTTGATAAAAATAATTTTAGGCGAAATAGAACCTCTATCAGGTAAAATTTACAGAAATATCAGGCAACAGGTATATATCGACCAGGATTATTCGCTTATAAACAATAGATTTACCGTGTACGGGCAGGTTCAGAAATTTTGTTTATCAACATTGCAGGAACATGAAATAAAAATTCGCCTCAACCGCTTTTTATTTACAGGCGAAGATTGGGAAAAATCCTGCGAAGTATTAAGCGGAGGCGAAAAGATGCGATTGATACTTTGCTGTTTAACTCTCAACCGACATTCGCCGGATATAATTATTTTAGACGAGCCAACAAACAATCTGGACATTCAAAACATGGAAATACTGATTAACGCAATCAACGCTTATAAGGGCGCTCTTATTGCAGTATCTCATGACGAATATTTTTTGAAAAAAATAAATGCAGAACGGGAAATATGTTTATAGCAATCTGTGATTAAACATAAATGCAAAAACATAAAAAGAAATTTTTATAAATCAAATCTTAAAAATCGCTCTTTAATTCGGCGTTTATTTTTTCGCTTCGACAGCCGTAAATTTCTGTTTCGATAGAAATTTATTTCCGTTTCGACAGAAATTTTCATCCGCCGAAGAAGAAATTTATTGTCATGCAGGTTAAAATTCGGCAAAATATAAACAGTTTTTTTCTTGCATCTTCTCTTCTTTTGTTTTGATACAAAAATAACGGAAAATGTAAGCGTCAGTAAATTTAATTCTCTGGCATTTGCCGATTTTATTCATAAGGCGGCTGTTATATTGCATTTAATCTATCACTTCTTCTACAATATTACTATCGACATACCACAAAAAGCCGCTGACATTTTTATAGTTCATTTCTCTCAACAGGCGCATGTATTCTGCTACCTGCGTGTTGTAAATTATGTTTTGCCTGCCGAATTTGAAATCAACCACTATTGTATTTTCATTATCAATCATCACTCTGTCGGGACGTTTTGTAATAATTTCTCCCTTATCGTTTTTTGTGATAACAGCACATTCGGTAAAAAGTTTGTATATTCCGGAATACCAGTGTATCACCTGTGATTTTGTAATTGCATTAACAACAAAATCTTTTAACTCCTGCTTGCCGCTTTGCTGTATAATTCCGTCAAACTGAAATTTATCGACAGCTGCATTTATATCATTTTGAGTTTTTATTTCGGCAAAAATGCGATGCAAAAGTTTACCTCTGTTTACAGGAACCATGTTATATATTGTTTCATCATCGGCGTTTTTTGCAAATTCGCGCGCATAATCAGACTGTATAAATTCAGCATTGTATCTGTTTGAAACAAACGAAACCGACAAAGGTTGAGGCAACATGTTAAACTTGTTTTCGCTTGTTCGGGCTGCTGCATTTACAGTTGCAACAATTTGTCCGGATGTGAAATTTTCATTGTCCAGCGCAGAATACATTACGCTTGAAACATTGTGTTTTTTATTGTTTGTTTCTTTTTTTGCAAGTATTATCAAATTATTTTTCGCCCGTGTTGTTGCAACGTATAAAATGTTGATATTGTCAACGCACAATTGCATGGTTTCGTTTTTATATTCGTTGTAAAACACGGAATTTTTAGCTTTGTCCGTATATTTTACAGGAATAGTACCCGCTTCGGAAAATGGCTCTGCATCTGTTTCGCACCAAATATAATTGTTGCCTTCCGCTCCCAGTGTCCAATCGCAAAACGGAATAATTACAGAATGAAATTCCAGTCCTTTTGCTTCATGTACTGTCATTATTTTTATTCCATCCATTTCGCCGCTTATTTCAATGGTTTCTTTAAACATGTTTGTTTCCCAGTATTCTATAAATTTCAATATATCTGAGGTTTCCGAATTTAGATATTCATTTATTCCGTCTAAAAATGAAAACATGTATTCGGCATTTTCATCAAGTTTTTTCAGATTGAAAATCAAATAAATTTTTTCAATCAATTCATACAGAGGCGTTAATTTAAGCGTTCCGGCTGTTTTTACAAATTCGGCGGGCAACAGATTTCTTTTGTTTCCGGTAAATATTTCATGATCTGTAATATCGTTTCCGAGAATGTTTTTTTGATAATAAAATGCCAAATCGGCTTGAGCAACAGTATTTTCGGCGTTCGTTAAAATGCGCAAAGCATTTATAATCATGTTGATTGCAATGGATGAATTAAGGTTGAACGTTTTGCTCGAAACCAGATTATAACAACAGTTTTTGTCGGGATTTTGGCATCTGTATTTTTCAAAATAATAAGCAATTTGTTTTGTATGGTCGTTTTTGCGAACAAGAATTGCAATGTCCGAAGCTTTAACTCCACTGGCCTGCAGCATTTCGACATTGCCAATCAAATGATTTAAAACATCTTCTTCGTAATTTGATTTTTCCAAAAATTCTACCGAAACAAATCCCGAAACGTTGCGCTTGCATTCCTGTTTTATGTCGGTATAAGCCTTTTCCAAATCATCGCAGTTTTCGCCATATTCGCACCAATATTCGAGTTTTATAATATCAACAATTTTTGGAAACAGGTTATTGTTAAATTCGACTATTTCTTTTGCGCTGCGCCACGAATTGCCAAGCGTTTTTACAACAGGGTTAAAATAATGAAGTTTTTCATTTTCTTCAATGTTATTCAATATTTGCCAGTTTCCGTTTCTCCATCTGTATATTGCCTGCTTAACATCGCCAACGATTAAATTGCTGTAACCCTGCGATAAACATTCGATAAACAGAGGTTCAAAATTTTTCCACTGCAATTGCGATGTGTCTTGAAATTCGTCAATCATTATGTGTTGTATAGCCGTTCCTGTTTTTTCAAAAATGAAAGATGCATCGTTGTTTCCAATCATTTTATACAGCAAAACCGATGTATCGGAAAGTAAAAAAATATTATTATCGTTGCTGTATTCATGTATATGTTTGAAAATATCGTTTAAAAGACCAAGATTGTTAATATTTTTAAGTATCAAATGGCAGGAATTTACACTTTTTGCCGATTCTGTACGCTGCAATTCGGCTTTATGCAGTAACGAAATCAATGTGTTTTCGGCAAGCGAGGTGATTTGTGAAATTTTTGTTTTGTTTCTGCACCATTTTTCAGCATCTTCGGCGCAATTTTTAACATAAGTATTAAAACAGTTTTCTTCAACAAATCTACCATCGGCAAGTTTTGTAAAATATCCGTAAACTCCTTTGCCTGTATAGTAAAAATCATCAACATCCAAATCGTTTGTTTGTATGATTTCAAAAAAATGCTTTGCAAATTCTTTCATTTTTTCATTTTCGCTTTCAATCAGTTTATTCAGTTTTGTTCTAAACAAACGTAAAAAATTCTTTTCTGCAAAACGCTTGTATATTTCATCCTGTCGTGATTTTAATTTTTCGGAAATAATATTTTTATAGAAATTTTCTATATCATCGGCAATTTTCCAGCTTTTGTTTTCTTCGATTTTTTGACTTACGGAATCCTGCAACCATTGCAGCAAAATGCTGTTTTCACCTGCATTTTCAATCATTAGTTTAATAGCGTTTTTCAGTATTTCATTATCATTCAGGCTGACATTGAAATTTGTTCCCATGCCAAGTTCTTTTGCCATGTTTCGCAAAACTGTCTGAAAAAAACTGTCAATCGTTTCAACTCTGAATTTGCCGTAATCGTGTAATATCAGCGTCAATGCCAAGGCTGCCCGATTGCAGACTTCCGTTTTCGATTTATGAGTTTCATCGCAAACGGTTTGCAGATAGCGTTGCGATTCGTCAAGATTTTTCGACAATCCGTAAAGTTCGCCGATAATTCTGGTTTTCATTTCGGCTGTCGCTTTGTTTGTGAATGTTACAGCCAAAATATTTCTGTACGATTTTGGATTTTCTATCAATAATTTTATGTACTCAACAGATAATCGAAAAGTTTTCCCCGAACCGGCTGATGCCTTATAAACTGTAAGTCCAGATTTCATGTGTCTTATTTTAAATCAAAATTCTATATTTTACAAATATACTGAAAATATTTTGAACGGCAAAACATCAATAAAATTAATTGTTCGTTTGTTTGAATAAAAACAGAGGAAATATATTTCTTTTATTTTCAGTCTGTTGATATTTTCGGTATTTTTACTTTATTTTTTAACAATACATATTCAGCAATGTTTACCGATTTATTTATAAAAATGGAGTAAGTAACTGTGCAAGCCAGCCTGCAATTTTTTTCCAGCATGAACGTTTTTTCCAGACTTCGGGAGTCAGTTTTGTACTTTGATTTTTGTCGTTTTCAAAAATTTGGGTAAGGCTACCGGTAATTTCCCTGTCAAATATGAATGAGTTTACTTCGTAATCGTAACGCAAGCTGCGGCTGTCGAGATTGGCAGAGCCTACGGTACAAAACAGACTGTCGATCATCATAATTTTTGAATGATGAAATCCTCCTTCAAATAAAAAAACTTCGGCTCCGCGTTTCATTAACGAATGAGCCACATAAACAGAACCATCTGGAGTAAACGGAATATCCGATTTTGACGAAATCATTATTTCTACGTCTATGCCGCGTTTTATTGCTTTTTTCAATTCTTTTTTAACTTTATGCGTAGGAAGAAAATACGGATTTATTATTTTTATTGATTTTTGGGCTTCTCTGATTGCTGTGGCATAAGCGCAACGCATTTGTTTTGGAGTTTCGTTGGGCGTTCTGTCGATAATTATTATTGTTTTGTTGCCCGAAAAAGCAGAATCCGAAGGAGGATAATACTGTTCTCCTTTAACATTCTGTTTTGTCGATTTATTCCACAATTTGAAAAACATATCCTGCAACTGCGCAACGGCATCTCCTTCAATGCGTATATGTATATCGTACCAGTCGCCGATTTCAGGCAATCCTTTTATGTAATAATCGGCAACATTTATTCCGCCCATGTATGCAATACGTCCATCGATAACAACAATTTTGCGATGATCGCGATTGAAAAAATTATCTATGTATGGAAATCTTGCAGGTTTGAATTTATGAATTTGAATACCTTTTTTACGTATATTTTTAAGATGTTTTTTCTTTAACGGTTGATTGTTCGATGAGTTTCCAAAAGCATCAAATATCGCACGCACTTCAACTCCTTCCTGTACTTTGGCTGCAAGCAAATCGAAAAGGGCATTGCCTATGGAATCATTACGGAAATTGAAATAATCAAGATGGATGTGATGTTTTGCTTTTGCTATTTCGGCAAACATGTCTTCAAATTTTTCCGTTCCGTTCCTGAACAGTTTTATAGTATTGTTGTATGTGGCAGGCATTGTAGAACATTCGCTTTTCAGTATTTCCAGCACAATTGAATCGCTGTTGCAATCCTGTGCAAAAATTTTTATTGCGGCAACCAGCAGCAAACAAAACAAAAAATATTTCTTTATTTTTACAGCCGTCATTAGATTAAAAACAAGTTGGCAAAAGTAGTATTAAATTTTCAATTACACACAAACAAACATAAATTTTTCAGAATTAATCGTTAAATTCGGATTACTTCACTGCTTTGCAGTTCTTTGCAAGTATTGCATCGATGAAGCAAACCGAAGTAGATAATTGACAGTTGAGAATTGAAAATGGACAATGAAAATAATAAATAAATCCGGATTAAATCGTTGAACTCTGCTGCCGATTCGGTTTGCTTCTTTTGTCAATACATTTTAACAAACAGTTTGTACGGTTATTAATGAGCGATTAACCGGCATTTTTTATATCATAAAATTTAGCAATAATATTTTTTGTTTCAATCATCAAAAACAATCATAAATTTCTTTGGAATTTTTGTTGAAAAGCTCATTTTTTCGCGCGTTACAGGATGAATAAATTCCAAAGTTTTGGCATGTAAAGCCAGGCGTCCGACTGGAGACGATTTGCCTCCGTATTTTTTATCGCCGGCGATGCTGTGTCCTGCTTCCTGCATTTGCACGCGTATCTGGTTTTTACGTCCGGTTTCAAGTTCAACTTCAATCAGTGAAAAATTATTATTGCTTTTCAATACCCGATACGACAAAACTGCTCGCTGAGCGTCTTCCGTACTTTTGCCTGCATACATTTGCATTGCTGCATTTTCTTTAAGATAGGAAATTATTGTGCCTTTCTCATTTTTTAATCTGCCGCAAACCACGGCAATATATTTACGCTGTATTACGGATTTATTCCAGTTTAACTGCAATATTTGTTTTGACTGTTCGTTTTTTGCAAACAGCATCAGTCCCGACGTATTTTTATCAAGACGGTGCACAATGAAAATTTTATTGTGCAGCGATTTCATTTTCACATAATTGCGTAAAATATTGCAGGCAGTTATTTCATTACCGTTTCCGGTTGATACCGACAACATGCCCGATGGTTTTTCCACAACAATTATATCATTGTCTTCAAACACAATTTTAAGGTTGTTCAATTTGTTTTCGATTTTATCGGGCGCAGTTCCTTTTGAATTTATTGTTACTATTTGATTTTTCTTAACCTGAAAATTGTATAAAGATATATTTTCGCCATCTACAAAAATCTGTTTGCGAGCAAAAAGCGATTTTACAGCTGTCCGGCTTTTTCCTGTTGCCTGCATTATATAATTTTGCAGTTCGGCATCATGTTTTACTTTCAGTTCTGTTTGTCTGTTTACTGTTTTCATTGTTTTGGCATAAAATAAATTTGGTAAAGGTAAAAAACAAATACGAATTACAGTTTTTACTTACACAAACCTTTCAAGTTTCGGAAACTTGTTCCGGCAGGGACAAAATACCAGTAGAAACAAAACATACACAGGCGGTTTGCGCAAAGCGCTGTCGGTGATTTGAAACACCGCCGGTAATTCACGCAACGTGCATGTTATCGCGTTGCTTTCTACTGATATTGCGTCCCTGACGGAATCCTTACTTTTGTAAAAAGGTTTCAAACGCCGTATAAACGTATGATTAAAATTTGTTTATTTGAAAATTTTATTTTTTTAAGGAACTGCTATATAATTTTGTGTCAATTTTTATTTGTAATGAACAACTGTATAAAAGTCAATAAATCACACTATGCCTTCGCGTAAAATATCGTGTACATGAATTACGCCTACATATTTATCTTCGTGGGTTACAAGCAACTGCGTTATTTTGTTTTTTTCCATAGTAGCAAATGCTTTTATTGCCAGTTCAGTGCTTTCTATCGTTTTGGGATTTAAACTCATAATATCTTTAGCGCTAAGCATTTTTGTATCAATTTCGCGCTGCAGCATTCGCCTCAAATCGCCATCCGTGATAATTCCCGTGATTTTTACAAAATCATCTACAACGGCTGTACAACCAAGATAATTTGACGAAATTTCTATAATTACATCCCGTATTGTATCCGTAGTTTTTACATGAGGTCTGGCTTTGCTCATAATGTCGCCAACTCGCGTATACAGCCTTTTCCCCAACGAACCGCCCGGATGTACGCGGGCAAAATCTGCAGATGAAAATCCACGCATTTTCAACAGACAAATAGCCAGAGCATCTCCAATAACAAGTTGAGCCGTTGTGCTTGATGTAGGCGCAAGATTGTTTGGACAGGCTTCTTCGGTAACCGTTGCCCGCAATATAAAATCGGCTTGCTGCGCCAGATACGAACCTGTATTCGACACCAGTGCGATTATTTTATTCCCCATTTTTCGAATAAGAGGTATCAACAGTTTTATTTCTGCCGTATTGCCGCTTTTCGACAGACAAATCACAACATCGTCAGGCTGAATAATGCCAAGGTCGCCGTGAATAGCATCGGCTGCATGCATAAATATTGATGGTGTTCCCGTAGAATTGAGCGAAGCGACTACTTTTGCTGCTATGTTTGCACTTTTTCCTATGCCGGTAACAATAACGCGACCTTTTATGCAACTTATAAATTTTACGGCGTTTACAAAATCATTATCAACAAATTCGGCTAATTTCCGTACGGCATCAGCCTCGGTCAATATCGTGTTGATGGCAAGCTGTTTTATTTGATTATCATCTATCATATAAAAAATATTTTCACAAAGATATAAAATAAATATGATTTGAATTTCCGAATTTTTAATGAAATCCGTACCGCCGAAAATTATTGTTTGTGAGTTGATTTTTATTTTATAAAATATTGCAGTTTTTATGATTAATAATTTGCAGGTTAGCGTAATATACAATCGTATACGAAAAACGGCAACTCGTTACTGATAACAACTAATCCTTGCCCTGATATGTTTTGCAGTTAAAATTGTTTATTCGGAAAGACAGAAAAATTGAATAAAAATTTTCATATTATATTTTTTTTATACCTTTGCATCCGAAAAGTGGAAAAATTTGGCTGCTTGCAACCACAAAAAAAAATGCTAAAATGCAATATTGACAATGTTTGTCGCAAATTCCAGCCACATATTTTCCGATTAAAATTAAATTATAAAATTAAATTATATTATTATGGGATTTTTATTCACATCAGAATCGGTTTCGGAAGGACATCCGGATAAAATTGCCGATCAAATTTCAGATGCAATTCTTGACGAGTTTTTACGTCAGGATGAAGATGCAAAAGTTGCATGCGAAACGCTTGTAACAACAGGATTAACCGTTATCAGCGGCGAAGTGCGTTCAACCGGTTATGTTGATGTTCAAAGCGTAGCCCGCCGCGTAATAAACCGTATCGGTTACAACAAAGCCGAATATATGTTTGATGGTAATTCATGCGGTGTAATTTCTGCAATTCACGAACAGTCGCCCGATATTAATCAAGGCGTAGTTCGCAAAAAAGCGGAAGACCAGGGCGCCGGCGACCAGGGTTTAATGTTCGGTTACGCCTGCGATGAAACAGATGAATTGATGCCTTTATCATTAATATTATCGCAAATACTGGTGCATGAGTTGTCGGTTATTCGTCGCGAAAACAAACAAATGAAATACCTGCGCCCCGATTCAAAATCACAGGTAACCATAGAATACGGCAAAGACAGTAAACCCAAAAGGGTTCATACCATTGTAGTTTCAACACAGCATGATGAATTTGACGAAGAAAAAGCCATGCAGAAAAAGATAAAAGATGATGTTATCAATATTCTTATTCCCCGCGTAAAAAAACGTTTGCCAAAACAAATTCAAAAAATAATCGGCGACAAGTTCATATTACACGTCAATCCGACAGGCAAATTTGTAATCGGCGGACCTCATGGCGATACAGGTTTAACAGGTCGTAAAATCATTGTTGATACTTACGGCGGAAAAGGCGCACACGGCGGAGGCGCATTTTCGGGAAAAGACCCAAGCAAGGTTGACCGTTCTGCCGCCTATGCAGCACGCCATATCGCAAAAAATATAGTAGCGGCAGGAATTACAAGCGAAGTTCTTGTACAGGTTTCGTATGCAATAGGAATAAGCAAACCGATAAATATTTATGTAAATACTTACGGAAAATCCAAAGTAAAATACAGCGATGAAGAAATTGCCAATAAAATTACAGATATTTTTGACTTGCGCCCTGCAAAAATCATTGAACGCTTTGCGCTGAAAAATCCTGTTTTTGAAGAAACCGCCGCTTATGGACATTTCGGACGCGACAGTTATAAAAAGAGTATAGAACTTATACGCAACGGAAAAAAAGTAAAAAAGAACATTGAGTTTTTCGCATGGGAAAAACTTGATTATGTTGAAAAATTAAAAAAGATTTTTTTTACATAATTGATTTGCCTGTATCAGGTAAACGTTTGTAATTTTATGCAAATACAAATGAAAGAACCTCAAAAATAAGCCCTGTGCCGGATGTTTGGCTATCCGGATTGTGGAAAACTTCCGATATGAGGGCAATTTTTTGTCAATTTCTTGAGAATTAATTTGTATTTTTTTACAGGATTGTTCATCGTATTTATTTTGTTGGTTACAAGATAAATATGCGACTTTTTTTGTCAAATGAACAATCTTTTTTCGTTTTTTTCCAAATGCGCAACAGATAAATTATAAATCACTTTTAATTAAATGATTAAATTTGCACCGCAAAATAAAAGAAAGATTATGATAAAATCAATGACAGGTTTTGGCAAGATTGAATGTGCACTGGTTGACAGAACGATTTCTATTACTGTTCGTTCTATCAACAGTAAACAGTTTGATGCCGTATTTCGCTTACCAGCCGCATACCGCGATTACGAATCCGATTTTCGTGCAGAACTGGTAAAAGTTGCTCAACGAGGCAAGATAGACGTATTAATAAGTT
Organism: Prevotellaceae bacterium; assembly: GCA_031275825.1. Taxonomy (GTDB): domain Bacteria; phylum Bacteroidota; class Bacteroidia; order Bacteroidales; family UBA932; genus JAIRKV01. The sequence goes on from JAISOH010000084.1 coordinate 14,926, forward strand.
ATACAATGACGGAAGAAAATATGGCTTCAAATATCAACGGAAATGTTGTTGTTGCATATTTCAACGAGATTGAATCAATAGCCGGCAAAATAGGAATAGACACCCGTTCGCCCGAAATATTTAAAGCCGCGTTAAATCTTCCGGGCGTATTCGATGTTGAAAGCAAAGACACAAACAGTGAAGAAAAAGAAAGCGTTTTAAACTGTTTTCGTGAAGCTCTGGTCAAATTTAATTTGTATCGCGAACAGGAAGGCGAAGTATTGCTTTCTGATATTCTGAATCACGTTGAAAATATCGAACAATTGCTATTACAGGTCGAACAGTTTGAAAAAGAACGTATAAATCAAATAAAAATACGAATTGAAAATCTGTTTAACGAATTTATCCCATCAGCACAGATAGACAAAAACCGTTTTGAACAGGAACTGATTTATTATCTCGAAAAACTTGACATAACAGAAGAAAAAGTACGACTGAAACAACATTGCGATTATTTCCGCGAAACTGTAAACGAAGAAAATCCGGGGCGGAAAACAGGTTTTATTTGTCAGGAAATGGGTCGTGAAATCAATACGCTTGGTTCAAAAGCAAATGATGTAAATATTCAGCGGCTTGTTATACAAATGAAAGACGAACTTGAAAAAATTAAAGAGCAGATTTTAAATATACTGTAAAGTTATTTGTCTAAATATCACAAAAATGCAAACTAAACCGTCAAATAAAGTAATTATTTTTTCAGCGCCTTCGGGTTCGGGAAAAACAACTATTGTAAAGCATTTGCTGGCAAAATATCCTCAACTTAATTTTTCCGTTTCATCAACAAGCCGCAAAAAACGCGATGACGAAATAGAAGGCAAAGATTATTATTTTATAACTTTGGAAGAATTCAAACAACAAATTGATAGAGGCAAATTTATTGAATATGAAGAAGTTTACGAAGGACGCCTTTACGGAACATTGAAAAGCGAAGCCGAACGTATATGGAACAAAGGCAAAATTATTGTATTTGATGTAGATGTGAAAGGCGGACTGCGCATCAAGGAAACGTATGGAAATCAGGCACTGTCGGTATTTATAATGCCATCATCGCTCGAAGAATTGCGGCGGCGATTGATTATACGTGCAACAGAATCAATTGAAGATATAGAAAAACGTGTAAGCCGCGCCGACGAAGAACTTTCGTATGCCGGCATTTTTGACAAAATAATTTTAAATGACAATTTACACGAAGCCTTGAAAAATGCTGAAATTATTGTCGAAGAATGGATAAATTGCTGAAAAAGCGATATAGCGCAGGTAAAATTAGCCACCTTATTAACCGAACAAATCAATTATTAATAACAACTGTTTACTCATGATCCTGATTAGGCGTTACTGCACCGAACATGGAATTGTGAAGTTAAAAATTAAAATAGACCTCTTGCGCAACTAACATATCCTCCATGCTTAATTTCGATGAACGGCCGCCGCTATCGTATTTAACTGCGTATGCCTTAACCAATAACCTCTACATAACCGAAAATGTGTTGGA
>JAISOH010000167.1 GCA_031275825.1 Prevotellaceae bacterium
GGCAGCCCAAAGAGAGCAGTTATATTCAGATGCAGCAACTGCTTAGCATGAGTTCACAACTGATAAAACAGGCATTCGCTATTATTAAAAACAAACGCATGTATGTTGATAAATTTTACAAAAAAAATTCGCCTGCTAACACGTCATTGCTTCCTGCTTCGGGTTTTCAGCCCTCGCAGTTCGCAATGACGTGTTGCTTTCGCCCTTGCAGGGTTTTGTATGCTTCGTTTGTTTTGTTAACAGGGCGTTGCCCTGCGCTAATGCTTTAAGGGCTTTCAGCCTTTTTATTCTAAATTTTCAATATCTCAAAAAATCAAATTATTTGAACATTTTGCTATTGCGCCGATTATTTGTAATGCAAATTAATTTCCCAATTCCAGTTGGTTTTTTATCAATTTAAAATATTCGCCTTTATTTGTTACGAGTTGAGCATGCGTACCCTGTTCGCATATTTGCCCGTTTTTCAAAACAATAATCTGGTCGGCATTTTTTACGGTTGACAGCCTGTGCGCAATTATTAAAACGGTTTTCCCGACGAAAAATTCCTGTAAATTGTCATGAATAATTTTTTCATTCTCGGCATCAAGAGAACTTGTGGCTTCATCAAGAAAAATTAATTGAGGATTTTTATATAAGGCTCTTGATATAAGAATTCTTTGTGTTTCTCCGCCGCTTAACTGCATTCCCGCATTCCCGATTTTTGTATCGAATTTCATTGGCAAATGTTTAATAAAATCCAAAATATTTGTAATCGTGCAAACATGAATTAATCTGTCCAAATCTATTTTATCATCTGAAATGGCAATGTTTTCGGCTATTGTTCCGCTGAAAATTTTACCATCCTGCAATACAATGCCGCAACTGTTTCTCCATTCGTCGGCAAAAATCTCATTAATATTTGTATTATTCAGATAAATATTTCCATTTTCGATATTGTAATATGCCAGCAATAATTTTAATATGGTGGTTTTACCGCTTCCGCTTGCACCTACAATTGCGGTTACAGTATTTTTTTTAATTGAAAAATCTACATTTTGCAGTACGTACGGACTGAATTTGCCCGGATATTTAAAAGATAAATTATTGATATGAATATTTTCAATCATTACATTTTTCATGTGATGTTTTTTCTCTGCATTTTCATTTTTATTATTATGTATTTCACCGATACGTTCATTTGCAATCTTTGTATCCTGCACATCCTTAACAGAATAAATCAAATTATTTGTAGGTACAACCAACTGCCCTATAACATAAGAAACGCTTAATAAAACGCCTAATGACATGTCTTCATTAATAATAAAATATGCACATATAGCAATTGAAATCAATTCTTTAAACTTAGACAGAAAATGCACTCCAATAAGTTGATACATATTTAAAAACAACGAACGCAATTCTAATTTATTCAATCCTTCCTGCAATTTTGTAATTCGGTTAATAGTCTTGTTTTGGGCATTATTTATCTTTATCTCAGGCATATTCATTATAAATTCATAAATGATATTGCTGTTTTCCGACTGTTTCAAAAACATTGCATATTCCAAAACGGCTCTTCTTTTCAAAAAAAGAATTATCCACAAAACCGACAAAATTGTCAAAAAGAAATAAACAAGAAAAATGACATGGTTGTAATAAAGTAATATTGAGCCGAAAATGATAATGTTCAGCACGTTCAATATAAATTCAATACCTTTCCATGTTACAAATTGTTGAATTTTATTCTGGTCTCCGATGCGCTGTAGAGTTTCGGTATTCAGGCGCGTATCGAAAAAATTTACAGGCAGTTTCATTAATTTTTCAAGCAGGGATTTTTTTAAATCTACGCTCAAAATAAAGTTGAATTTTGTCAGAATCACATTGCTGAAAAAATCGGAAATAAAATAAGAAAGAAACAACACAAACTGCGCCATCAGTAAATACAGAACCATATTGATTTGTTTTGAACTTATTCCTTCATCTATAATTCGCTGAAAAACGAAAGGTATAGCCCAGTTTGCCGCCAATCCGACAATAATCAATAAAAAAGCAGCCAAATAACGTAATTTATTCCTTGTGAAAAATTCTTTTATTTGCGTATAGACAGGCAGAGAAAACAACGACTTTTTGGTTTTGTTTGTCAGTTGTATTTTTTCAAAATTTTCGTTTGGCTGCAAAGCAACAGCAATACCTTTTTCATTATTGCCTTTCCATGCATTTTCAAAATCGGTTCTGTTAAGTTTCACGCGCCCGTAAGCAGGGTCGGAAAGATGGAAAACAGTATCGTTTTTTCTATCAGTTACTCGTTCATAAACCAAAAAATGCTCCTGTTTCCAGTACAAAATCACAGGAAACGGGAAAGTCATTAATTCTTCCGTTGTTAATTTTAAGATTTTTGCATCAAAACCCATTTTGACGGAATTATCTGCAATTTCCTGCATTGTAATGCCTGCTCTTGTAAATTCAAACAGTGATTTAATTTGCGCCAAATCATATTTTTTGCCGAAAAAACTTGCAATCATTGCAAGGCAGGCGGCTCCGCAGTCGGTACTTGTAAGCTGATGATAAAATCTTACTCTACGCTTTTTCATATTCGTGTACAATCAAATCAACTTTTGCCTTTATTACCTTGTTTTTTTCAGTTTCGTCAAAAGAATAAATGCAGAAATCTCTTTTCCCTAAATTATTTAATGCTTGCTGAGAACAACTTCCATTACAAACAGGCAACAAACGACACGACAGACAGGGTTTATTATTAAATTTTGGGTAGTGTCTCAAATTGTATGGTTAATTATTTCCATAAATTCCGGTTTTGTAATAAAATTTTTGATAGTGTCTTAAATTATCAGGATTATTTTGTATCTTTGCAAAAAATA
>JAISOH010000007.1 GCA_031275825.1 Prevotellaceae bacterium
GTTTGCGAGAGTTTGGGAATACTCGCGGTTATTTAATCGACACCTGCCTGTCTGCTCAAGATATTTACAAAGAATGGGTAAAATATTTCTACTTGGATATATAATGAGATAAATCAAAACCTGTTGCGCATTTAAAAAACTGCAGGTTGATACATGAGGACGGGTAGTCGGTTCTCCGGTTTTTATCTGTCTGCATTTAATTTAGAAAATTTCATGTACATTTGCCGATAAATTAAACAATATAACGAATGAAAACAGTTATTCAACGTGTATCGCAGGCATCGGTAACGATTAATGGCAGTGTAAAATCGCAAACAGGAAAAGGAATACTGATGTTTGTAAGTTTTGAAGAAACAGACACAATCGAAGATTTATTGTGGCTTGCCGCAAAGGTTTGTAAACTTCGTATTTTCGATGACAGCTGTGGCGTAATGAATGTTTCGATACAGGATATTGATGGCGAAATTCTGATTGTCAGTCAATTTACCTTGCATGCATCTACAAAAAAAGGAAATCGCCCATCTTATATAAAAGCGGCAAAACCTGAAATTGCAATTCCTTTTTACGAAAAATTTATTGAACTTGTAGAGTTTGAATCCGGAAAAAAAGTAAAAACAGGAACATTCGGATCTGACATGAAAGTTGCTCTTGTGAATGACGGACCGGTAACAATATTGATAGACACAAAAAACAGAGAATAAATCTGCAACCGCAATGTTTTTATTATGCCTTTAAATTCGCATCTGTTTTTATGATTAAAAATTTTTCCTAACTTGCCGATGTTTTTCGGTTAGAGTTGCTGAATAAAATAATTGATTTGGCTTGTAAACATTCAAATATTTATCTGCCGAACAGCGCTGGTTTATGATGTGTTTTTTTTGTTTAAACAGTTTTTAATTATTATTTAACGGTTATGAAAATTCTGATTATCGAAGATGAATACGCATTGCTGAAAACGATGGAAGATTTTCTTCTGTCGGAAAAATATATGGTTGAAAAAGCAACCGACTATCATTCGGCTATGGAAAAAACAATGATTTACAATTACGATTGCATTTTACTGGATATTTCTTTACCCGGAGGCAGCGGATTGAAAATTCTTGATAAAATGAAAAAAGAAGGCAAAGCAGGTAACATAATAATTATATCTGCCAAAAATTCGCTCGAAGACAAAATATTGGGACTGGATTTAGGCGCAGATGATTATCTTGCAAAACCGTTTCATCTGCTGGAACTTAACGCGCGAATCAAAGCTGTATTAAGACGCAAACAGTCGGATGGAAAACTTTTGCTTTCGCTTGGTAATTTATCAATAGATTTTGCGCAGCGTCAGGTTTTTGCAGGTGATAAAATTTTGAAATTAAACCGAAAGGAATTTGATATTCTCGCATTTTTGGCGACAAACAAAAATCGTTTGGTTACCAAAGAAACTTTGGCTGAACATGTTTGGGGCGATAATATTGATTTGGCTGATAACTTCGACTTTGTTTACTGGCAAGTGAAAAATCTGCGTAAAAAACTGAAAAACAGCGTATCGCAGGCAGCAATAGAAAATGTGTATGGAATAGGATATAAATTAACGATATGAAACTTGTAAATCATTTGATATTACGAATAACACTGTTTTTTGCAATAGTGATGATATTTTGGTCGGCAATATATTTCTTTCTGCAAATGAAAGAAATACACGATGGCAACGACGAAGGTCTTACCAATCTGAAACAGGAATTTATTGCCAAAGCAAATAAAATTCCCGAATTTATTGAAAAACTCGAAAAAAATGCTCCGCTCAATATTATAATCAAAGAAATAGATTTTGAAGAAGCCGAAACTCTTGTCGAACATTTTACAACTCAGCAAATATATTTTGCTACCGAACTGGAAGAAGAAGAAGTACGAATGTTAACCACCGCTTTTAGATGCGAACTTACAGGAAAATACTACCTTTTACAATTTTTCACTTCTACTGTCGAAAGCGACGACTTGATGAAAAACATGCTTTATTTGCTGCTTGGTTTATGGATAACGCTTTCATTAACAATATTTATTATAAGTAAAATTATTATTTCCAAAGCCAATAAACCCTTTTACAAATTGCTGGACGAATTGAAAAAATTCAGAATAGACAACAGGCAAATGATTGACTTTCCCAAAACAAATGTAAATGAATACGCACAGTTGAACAAATCAATAAAAGAACTGCTTGAAAGAAACATAGATATATTCAATGAACAAAAAATATTTATAGAAAACACAACACATGAATTGCAAACTCCTTTGGCAACTATTATTGCAAAAATGGAAATGCTGATTGAAAAACATCAGAACGACAAAAAATACACAAAAGAAATTGCCGGTGTTTTAAACATTCTAAACAGAATGAAACGCCTAAACAGCAATCTTTTATTGCTTTCAAAGATAAAAAACAATCAATTTCCCGAAACTTCGCCGGTAAATCTGCGTGAAATACTCGACTCGGTAATTGCCGATTTTGAAGACCTTGCAGCGTATAAGGAAATTTCAATAGAAAAAGAAGGAAATTATTGCCCCAAATTGCAAATAAACAAAGATTTGGCATACATTCTATTCAGCAATCTGATTAAAAATGCCATTGCACATAATCATCAAAAAGGGAAGATAATAATTTGCTGCTCTTCCGATTACATTACCATAGCAAACAGCGGAAATGAAGTGCCAGTAAACGTTTTCATCCGTTACCAAAACGCAGCAACTGACAAAAAATCATCAGGTTTGGGATTATCCATAGTGAAATCAATTGCCGATTTGTATCAACTCAAAATTACTTACAGTTACAATGAAATGCATATTTTCAGAATAGATGTAAAAAGGTAATAAACAGCAGATTTATTTTTAATTATCAATGCACAGAACAAAATTTATTCGTGCATGTCAATAATTTTATTAAAATAATTTATAAAAATCATTTTTTCCAAAATCTTTCCAAAATCAATGAATACTTTTGTCAAAAAATTAAATTTATTAATCAAAAAACATAAAATAAAATGAAATCAGTTAAAATTTTAAGTGTAATCGCAATAAGCGTAATTACGGGTTGCATCCTTTTTGCACAAACAGCAACACAAACGAATCCGGCAATTTCGACCAGATATTCAAACGAAGAAATTGCAGAAATGATTGAAAAATACAAACGTTCACATTCGCACGATGTTATACCGTCTGCCGAACTTCAGCAAAAATTCAAAACCGACTTTCCAAAATCCTATGATATTGAATGGGAAACCGATGGAAATATTTACGAAGTTGAATTTGACATAAAGTTCAAAGACTACAAAATTTATTACGATTCCGAAGGCAATGTTTTAATGATTGTTCAGGAAATTTTTCGTTCCGAATTGCCTGCTATTGTAAAAAATGCAGCAGAAACAAAATACCCAAAATACAGTTTTGAAGATATTGACAAAATCAGCCGTGGATCTGAGATATTTTACAAAATAGAAATGGAGCGCAGTTTTTCTGATTCCGAAGTAAAACTTTTGGTAAAATCAGATGGTTCTATATTAGAAGAAAATATTGATTATTAATAATTTAAATTTTAAAACGATGAAAAAATTAATTTGTTATGCAATTTTTATACTTGCTTCGGTTTTATGTATTTCTTGCGAAGATGAAGCAATTAAGCCCGGCAATAGTTTGCCGATAAATTTGGGTGCAGAGGTATCTCCCGTAGTTTCTACGCAATATTCAAATGAAGAAATTGCAGAAATGGTTAAACAGTTCAACATTTCGCACGACAGAAATGTTATCCCGCCGGCAGAGCTTCAGCAAAAATTCAAAGCCGATTTTCCGAACGCTTACGATATAGAATGGGAATTTGGCGCCGATATTTACTAAGTTGAATTTGAAATTGCCTACAGAGATTACGATGCTTATTACGACCTGCAAGGCGTTTTGTTAATGTACGTTACGGAAATTATGTTATCGGAATTGCCCGAAGCGGTGAAAAATACCGTTTTCGCTCAATATTCCGGTTACCGTATCGAAGATATTGATAAAATTAGCATTGGAATTATTCATTTATATAAAATAGAACTTGAAAACTACAATACCGAAATTACAGTCATTTTAAAAGATAATGGTGTAATAATTTGATTATCAGTTTTAATACGGATTAGTTTGTAATTTAAGATTTTACAAAATTAATTGTTATTTACAAAAGTGTTGAATGTATTGCATTTCGCGCTTTTGTGTTTTGTAATAAAAACATGAAAAATAAATATTTATATTTGCTAAATATATTATTCATTGTATCTCAATATTATGCCATATTAAAAATTTCACCTAACTTGCCGGCGTTTTGGATAAATTGATAAATTTTAAATTCATAAATTATATAAATCATGATTGAATTGCAACTTAAAGTAGATGAGTGGATAAAATCGTATGGAGTTCGTTATTTTAACGAACTGACAAACATGGCACTGCTTGTTGAAGAAGTCGGAGAACTTGCTCGCATTATGGCGCGAACATACGGCGAGCAATCGTTTAAAGATGATGAAACGCCAAATTTTTCCGACGAAATTGCAGATGTGCTGTTTGTGCTGATATGTATTGCAAATCAAACGGGTGTTGATTTACAGGCAGCCTTTGACGAAAATATAAAAAAGAAAACAAATCGCGATTTTCTTCGACACAGACAAAACAAAAAATTAACAGACTGAATGACTGTGAATATTTATGACAATCTTTATTTGCCTGTTTTTTTAATAACATACAAGCAGAATATTACAAGTTTATAAATAAAACTTTTCTTTTGCAAAGTCGTCCGCAAGTACAGTAACTGCACAAGGCAATCACCTGTCCGCCTCTTTGTTAGCATATTTCAAATTGAAGTT
>JAISOH010000086.1 GCA_031275825.1 Prevotellaceae bacterium
ACGATTTGCATTTAGCGCAAATACTGACTTATTTGAAATTGAGTAACTGTAGGTTGGGATTGTTAATCAACTTCAATACCGTACTGTTTAAAAATGGAATAAAAAGAGTTATTAATGGAATATTGTGAACTTTGTGTAATCTTTGTGTTCTTTGCGGTTAATTTTTTTTTCACCACAAGGCACACAAAGAATTTCACAAAGAACACAAAGTTTCAATAAAATCAAGCCTGTTAAATTGTCTTTGAACACCATTACACCCCAGTTCCGCCAGAAGCAGGTCGTGTCCATAATTACATTCACTTTGTAATTAAATGTCTTATTTTTAACCGAATGATAATATCCAACAAGCGTTGTGTTGTCTTTGTTGAACAACCAAATTGCCGACCGCAAACATAACATTTGTACATCTGCTTTTTGTCCACATCGCCTTAATTGAGAATTGATAATAAAAAGGCTGAAAGCCTTAAAATCATTAGAGCAGGGCGTTGCTCTGCGAACAAAACAGATTCTCCATTTTTATTCATAAGGAACGACTGTATAACAATAGCATGAAGAAAATATATCCATGCTATTGATTAAATAAAGCCTAATAAATATTTTCAATTACAGGCATTATAAATTAATTTAAAGTTACTGATTATTATCTATTTCGTTTAATTTAATTGTAAATTATTATTGACCTTTATATAAATGTTTTATTTTGCTTTTTATTTATTACGGTAAAAAGGCTTTTTGTGCGATTTTTGTTTGATGTTTGAACTTATTATTTGATTATTACTTTACATTCTGCAACCTGTTTATTAGCCAGCGCTTTTTTATCGGGTTGTTTTCCTCCTACAAAGACATGCATTGTACCTGATGCTATAATTTCTTCATTGTTTATCCGGCGCGCTACCATTTGCGATGGCGCAAGCAAAAATTCAACATTTTTACTTTCTCCCGCTTTTAAATTTATTCGTTTGAATCCCTGTAAAGATCTTATAGGAATTTTCCATGAATCACCGGAAGGCAATGAAACGTAAAGCTGTACAACTTCGTCTCCATCCGTTTTGCCTGTATTTTTTATTTCGACGGTTATTTTAACCGTATCTCCCGCTTTAATTGTTTGAGGTACGCTGGTAATCGAATATTCAAAAGTAGAATAACTCAGTCCGTATCCGAACTCGTAAAGCGGCGTTCCCTTAAAATATCGGTACGTTTTGCCCTGCATGTTATAGTCTGTAAATTCGGGAATGTCGTCGATATTTTTATAAAAAGTAACGGGTAACCTTCCTGCCGGATTGTAATCGCCGAACAGGACATCGGCAATTGCGGCGCCTCCCTGCTGACCCGGATACCATGCTTCAATTATTGCCGGCATGATTTCATTTTCACGATTCAGGGCAAGCGCACCGCCATTGAGCAAAACGAGAACTGTCGGCTTTTTCAGTTTATATATCTCTTCGATAAGCGCTTTTTGCGTTGCCGGCAGTTCTATGTCAGTGCGGTCGCCACCGCTGAAGCCTTGAATATTAACAGGCATTTCCTCGCCTTCGAGCGAAGGACTTAATCCCAGACACAATATAACCACGTCCGATTTTTTTGCAATGTCTATTGCTTCCTGTTTCATATTCGGATTTGGAACAGACCATAACAGCCGAGCCATTGCAAACTGCGTGTTTTTTTGCGAATACTTAACTTTTATCTTATATGCTTCGCCGGCTTTAAGTTCAACAGTATCATGCTTTCTTTGCGGATTATGCCTTGCTTTGACACTCAACAGCAAAGAATCGTTTATGTACAGGTCGAATGTTTGTTGCGCTTCGGCTGCCAAAATATACTGTCCCGTTATTTCAGGAACAAGAACGCCGTTCCATTCGGCGGTAAAATTATCGTAATCGATGTTTTCGGCAGGCGGGTTTTGTCCCCAAATGAAATCAATATTTGCATCTGTTATATTTACTTGTTTGTCATTGGATGTATAAGCTGCCTGAAGCCCGTTTTTTGTCAGTGAAGCATCGGTAAACAGATGATTTGCAGGTATAGTAGTAAAATACGGTAATCCGTGCGCAAGTTCACAGCCCTGTGCAAATGTAACTTCTGCATTCGGCAGTTTCTCGCGAATACCCGTCAAAGGCGTTTTGTATGTCGAAGGAAAACCATTGTAATTTGCCAGCAGTACGTTGAAATCTTCGGCATTGGGACCTATAACCGCTACTTTTTTCAGATTTTTAGACAAGGGCAACAGTCCATCATTTTTCAACATAACTATTGATTTGCGTGCAGCATCGAGCGACAGTTTAACATTTTCCTCGCTTTCTACAACGCTGTATGGAATGTCTGTATACGGAATCTGTTCGGTTTTGTCAAAAAGTCCCAGTCTCATCATCGCCAGCAATATGCGTTTAACCGAAACATCTATTTCCTTTTCGGTTATAAGCCCCTGTTTTAAGGCAGAAAGCAAGTACGGATATGTATTACCGCAATTTTGGTCGGTGCCTGCTTTTACTGCCATTGCGGCGGCTTCGTCTGCTGTATTTACCGTTTCGTGATGTCCTTTTGCATAGAAATCGAATATAGCCCAGCAGTCGGATACTATATATCCTTCAAATCCCCATTCGTTGCGCAGAAGATTCGACAGATATTCATTTCCGCAGCACGGCGTTCCGTTTAGCCGCTGATATGCGCACATTACGCTGTAAACCTTTGCTTCCTGCACTGCCCGTTTAAAATGGGGAAGATATGTTTCAGCCATATCGTAATCGTTTGGCATTACGTCAAACGAGTGCCGCGTTGATTCGGGACCACTGTGTACTGCAAAATGTTTTGCGGTAGATATTAATTTAAGATATTTCGGGTCGTTTCCCTGCAATCCTTTTATAAAAGGTATGGCTAATTCGGCTGTCAGATAGGGGTCTTCGCCATAAGTTTCCATTCCTCGTCCCCAGCGCGGGTCTCGAAATATGTTGATATTTGGCGTCCAGTATGAAAGCCCCATATATTGCATAAATTTACCGCGGTTTGCAAAATCGTGATGTTTGGCTCGAGCTTCGTCTGATATGGCATTTGCTATGGAATACATTTCGTTGGTATCCCACATTGCTGCCATTCCTATAGATTGAGGAAATACTGTGGCTCGTCCCGCGCGCGCTACTCCGTGCAGGCATTCGTTCCAGAAATTATGAGCAGGAATATCAAGGCGTGGAACTCCCGGACAGTCGTAACGAAGCATGTTCACTTTTTCTACCGGCGTCATGCGCGATATTAAATCTTCGACTCTTGTTTCAAAATCAAGGGATGTGTTTTTGTATGGCTTTGTACCGCAGGCTGCCAAGCCTATACATAATGCTGTAAATAATATTTTTTTTGTTATAATCATTATTTTTTGTTTATTAATTTGTTCCTTTGCTTTTTCACATGGACTCGCCTTGGCTAATGTTTCAAGGATTTCGTCCTTTCATTGTCAATTATCAATTATTCTGGATTGGCTGGCTATGCCGAATTCTGCGGGTTTTCTGTTTCCCGCTTCGGGCTGACGCTCTCGCTGTTCGCAGTAATTAACAAACAAGAAAGCATCATTGCTGACTTAACCCGCAATCTCACTGATTGAGGAGGAGGCTGTCTTAAAACTCCTGTTTCGTCATTGCGAGCCGTCAGGCGAAGCAATCCAAATGTTGACTGTCAATGGATTGCTTCGGGCTTCGCTCTCGCAATGACGTGTAAAATACCATTTTGAGACAGTCCCGACGCTTTGTTTCGGGTTTCATCCTCGCAATGGACGCTCTTTTTCAATTTATAATTGACCGTTGATAATTTTTCATTATTAACTGTTAACTGTTTTTATTGTGTCATCTTCATTATATTCCAGTTCTGTTACTTTCACGCTGCGCAGCCATGTTTTGCCGCCCGATGGCACGCTGTCGTGATGGAAGAGATACCATTTTCCTTTCCATTCGATAATGGCATGGTGCGTTGTCCAGCCAACAACCGGAGGCAGTATTACGCCCTTGTATGTAAATGGTCCGTATGGATTGTCGCCAGTGGCGTAGCATAGTTTGTGGGTATCTCCGGTAGAGTATGAAAAGTAATATTTTCCCTTGTATTTGTGCATCCACGATGCTTCAAAAAACCGGCATTCATTATTGCCGTGAGTAAGCGGTTTTCCGTTTTCATCCAGTATAATTACAGGTTTGGGATCTTCGGCAAACTGCAGCATATCGCTGCTCATGCGTGCTACTCGCGATGGTATTGCGGCTTGGTTGCCGGCGGGAAATTCCGCACTTTCAAGTGCTTTGTTATCGCGGTAGCGTTGAAGCTGCCCGCCCCATAAACCGCCGAAATACATATAGTAATTTCCATTATCTTCCAACACGCAGGGATCGATGCTGTAGCTTCCGCGAATAGGGTCGGGCTGCGGAATAAAGGGTCCTTCGGGTTTATCCGAAACGGCTACTCCTATGCGGAAAATGTCGTTTTTATCTTTCAGCGAAAAATACAGGTAATATTTTCCGTTTTTATATGCCGCATCGCTGTCCCACAGTTGGCGACCAGCCCAAGGAATATCTTTTACATCAAGAACTATACCATGGTCGGTAACATTGCCGTCAATATCGTCCATCGAGAGTACGTGATAATCTTTCATGTCGAAATGGTCGCCGTTATCGTTTTCGGGAATTCCGCTTTCGCGGTCGTGCGAAGGATAGATATAAAGTTTGTTGTTGAAAACATGCACGGCAGGGTCTGCCATGTAATCGTTGGGAAATAAATATCTTGCTTTCATAATTTAATTTTGTTTTGTTAATTTTATTAATTCTGCCACAACGGGTTTGGGTTGATAATTGCGGTCGAACAGTAATGCATAGTCAGTTCTTCCGGGAACAGGCCAGTTGTTGCGCCAAGAATCCTTGTCAGTAACTCCCCACAGAGTTACCCTGCTTATTTTATCATGGTGTTTCAGAAACAGTTTGAAAAAATCGACATATCGGTTTTGTTGCTCTAATGCTACCTGTTTGGGTAAACTGTCGGAATAGGGATCCAGTTCTGCCTTGAAATCAAAGTTTGCCGAAACGTCTGCTCCTGTAAAATTATTAAAACTCGGAAGAACGGTTAAATCAAGTTCTGTTATCATAACTTTAACGCCCAAATCTGCAAATGCGAGCAGACTTTTCTCAAATTCTTCAACAGCAGGGCTGTCCATGTTCAAATGTCCCTGCATGCCTACGGCGTCTATTCGGATTCCCTTATCCTGTAATGATTTTACAAGATTAACAATGCCCTGACATTTGGCTTCGATGGCTGTAGAATAGTCGTTGTAATAAAGTTCTGCATCGGGGTCGGCTTCGTGAGCAAAGCGGAAAGCGAGGCTGATAAAATCTTCGCCTATTATTTCATAAAATTTGCTTTTACGCCACGAGCCGTCTTCCATTATTGCTTCGTTTACCACATCCCAGCCTTTGATTCGTCCCCTGTAGCGTGAAACAACGGTGGTAATATGGTTGCGCATTCGTTCTATCAGCGTTTCGCGCGAAACATCCCTGCCGTTTTCGTCTATAAAGAACCATTGCGGGGCCTGCGAGTGCCATACGAGGCAGTGTCCTGTTATCCATAAATTGTTGGCTTCGCCGAATGCTACATATTTATCGGCTTCGTCGAAGAAGAACTTGCCTTCTTCGGGTTGCAGATACATGCTTTTCATGCAGTTTTCGGGAACAATGGCATTGAAATGTTTTTTTATAAGTTCTGTACCGAGCGTGTCCAAATTGAAAATTTGCAGGGAGTTCATTGCTGTTCCTGTCAAAAATTTATCGGCAAATGCGCTTGCCAGTCTGTTACTTTCTTCAACAACCGTTTTTTTACATGCTGTCAATGCCAGACAGCAAACAGCGGTTGTCATTAATGTTTTTTTTAATACTTTCATTTTATGTTTTATTATTAATTGTTAATTTTTCACTGTTATTCATTTTCTCCTGTTTAACTACGTTGCTAACCGAAGCGGAGCAATCCATGTTTCACTGTCATTATTCATTTTTCCGGTTTGCTTCGTCGTTTAGACGTTTTGCCTTTTTTGTTTGTCATTGCGAACGAAGTGAAGCAATCCAGACATTGACTATTGTTTTGCCGTTTTGTATTTATTATTTTTTCTGGTTTGCTTCGCTCTGCTCGCAATGACGCGTTGCTTTTTGTCCGTCCGTCATTGCAAGCGAAGCAATCCATTATTAATTATTCAAGGTTTCTGTTTTCAATTTCCTTATTTATTTCATCAATTATTTCGTCGTCAAGTTCATATTTGGAAATAATGAACATTGCCAAAACAAGCAGTATTGCCGGAATCACTGTTATTGTCCATAAAATTCCCTGCTGTGTAAAAGCGGTTTGCTGCTGCAAATCCTTATCAAATTTTACAAGAGCGAGCATCAGTAGAGGAATTACGCCGCCAAGCGCAAATCCTGCTTTAAAGAAAATTCCTGTGAGTGCATTTACAATGCCTGATATTCGTCTTCCTGTTTTCCATTCTCCATACGAAATTACTTCGGGAACAAGCGCCCACATGTAACCTGTTGCTACAATTATTCCTGTTGATTTGATAAACTGTGCCATGTAAATTAGCCATATATGACTTTTGAGCGCAGGTATGACTGTTACTGTATAGAGCATTGCCATTCCGATAATGCCGACTGACAGAAAGGCATAAAACATTTGTTTTTTTCCGATAGCCTTTTTTATTGCAGGAACAAGGGGCAGGAAGATAAATGCAGGTATTGAACTCAATCCGTTAAACCATGGCAATATATCATCGTTGCCTATGTTATATCCTATATAATATGATGCGGCAGTGTTTCCGACAGCCATCATAGCAAAGGCAGTGATAAAGAAGAATGCCAGTATGCGCAGAGGTTTGTTTCTTTTAAATTCGGTAAACAAATCGGAATATTTTACCATATCCTTTTTACTTTCGTCTAAAACAACTCTTTCTTTTGTTTGCGAAAAGCAAAAAGCAAGCAGTACCAGCCCGACTACCGCAAAAATCAGCATTACTGTAAACCATGCATTGGCGGCGGATGGCTGTTTCCAGTTATTGTCGGGTGCAAGGTATTGAATAAATGCAGGCACTCCAAACAGAATGATAAGACCTCCGATATTAGCCATAAACATGCGCACGGATGTCAGTATTGTTATTTCATTGGTATCGCGTGTAAGCGATGCGTTCAGCGCTCCGTAAGGTACGTTTACCAGCGTGTAGCATAACGACATGCCAACGTATGTAATATATGCATACAGCAATGAACCTGAAAAACCGTTCCAGTAACAAAGAATGGCAAACGCCGTAAGCGGAATGCCGCCAAGTATAAGATAGGCGCGGTATTTTCCAAGTTTTGGGTTACGCTTGTCAACAAATGCGCCTATGAATGGATCCCAGAGTACATCAACCAGACGTACAATAAGAAACATAACGGCTGCAACCGCCGGTTTCAATCCGAAAACGTTGGTGTAAAAAATAGACAGATAAGCGGCTACGGTCTGGTATATGAGATTTTGAGCCAAATCGCCCGAGCCAAAGCCGATGCGCTGTTTCCACGACAGTTTGTAAAATCCTTTTTCTTCTTTTAAATTATTATTCATAACTTAATTTCCTCCTTAAAATTATTTGTTCTTTCATATCAATATTGTGTTAATTTATAATTCAATAATATGTTATTTATTCTGTCTGGAATGGAGACGCAGGCAGTCCTTCCCTGTTTTTGAGGTTTGCATCTGCGGGGCTGTCTGCCCATGCATACCTTACCGAAACGGGATTTTTTACTGATGGATTCCATACTTTTACTTTGTCTTCTGCAATTACTGCGGCATTTGCCCATACATATTTGCCGTCTTCTCCGGCAATGGCAAAGCCGTGAAGGTCGAGGTTGGTATATATTCCGGAGCCTGTTGAAGTAAATGTAAGTATAATACTGTTATTTTTTATTTCCATGCTTTTGTATAAAGGTCCATTGCTTACTAACTGTTCGCCACAGGCAACGCGCCGGGCTTCAAGCGCAAGGCGGCGTCCAACTTCCTTTTTGTTTAGCGGGTGAACGTCGTTCCATTCGCCAATGTCTATGGCAACAGCCATGCCTGTATGAGGAACAATATCCAGCGTTTTCCGCTGCACATTGCGCAAGGCTGCCCAGTCACTTTCGACAGGCATTTTTTGTACCTTCATAAAGTTAGGCAGCTGTGCAATTATAAAAGGCAGTTGTGGGCTGTTGAATTTATTTCGCCAGTCTTTAATAAGGTCTGGAAGCAGGCTTGCGTATTCTTTTACGCGTCCCGTATTCGATTCCCCCTGATACCATATAACGCCTTTTACGGGAAAATTGAGCAGGGGAGCAATCATGCCGTTGTATAAACCCGCGGGTTTGTAGTGGAAAACAGTTTCAGGCTGCCCGGGCATTGCCAGTTTTGCCCCGATTTTATATTTCCACTGTCCTGTAAGGTCAATATCTTCGTTTCCGGCTGTAATTTTATAAGGTTTTTCTTCTACAAAGCCGCCATAGTTGCCGTCGCATACAACGCGTACGGCAATAAGGTTTTTACCGGGTTTGAGTACTCCTGACTTAAAAGGATAAATTCGCTGCGGATATTGAAATGAAACGCTGCCAACATAAGTGCCGTTGATAAAAGCAGAATCGCCGTCAACTATGCGTCCGAGCCTGAGTACGCCGTCTTTCCCCGTCATCGATTCGGGTACGTCAATTTCTTTACGAAACCAGATAACGCCATATTTCAAATCAACATCCCTGTCCATCCAGTAGCCGGGCAGTGAAATTTCATCCCAGCCGGACATATCCACATCGGATTTGTGCCATTTTGAAAGCCCTGCATCATTTCTGTTCAGTTCGGCAGTCCGGTTCAAGGCGTTTTCCCTGTCAAGTTTCATCGTATTTTCGACATAAGTGTTATCGGCGCATTTTTCTACTTCCTTGAAATGCACGGGATATTTTTTCAATGTTTCAACGCTTATCCACGCTTCAATGGGCGAGCCTCCAACGCTTGCGTTAATCAGTCCTATCGGGATACCGTATTTGTCGTACAGGTTTTGGGCAAAAAAGTATGCAGTTGCCGAAAACATCATAATATTTTCGGGTGTTGCGGCATGCCATTGTCCTTGCCGCATTGCTTCGGGCAAATCTTTTTCGGGCTGTTGAAAATTATAATGCATCGGTACGGCGCATTGCCTTATATGCGGATTATTTATTTGCATTATTTCGTTTCCATACAGGTCTGCCGTTTCATACATGAGCATTGCCATGTTTGACTGTCCCGAACACAGCCACACGTCTCCAACGAGAATATCGTTTACCGTAACGGTGTTGCTTGCCTTTACCGTCATTGTTTGCGGCGTGCTGCCTGCTTTCTGTGCAGGCATAAGAGTTTGCCAGTTTCCGCCGGCATCTGCCGTGCATTTATATTCGGCGCCGTTGAATGATACGGTAATATTTTCGCCGGGAGAAGCCCATCCCCATATTGTCAGGGGGACATCGCGCTGAAGCACCATGCCGTTGGCTATAAGTTTCGGTAGCCGCACCTGTGCGAAAACCATGCCTGCCGTAAGAAGAAGTATTAAAAGTACTGTTAAGCGTTTCATTATTTCATATTTAAATAAATTAATGTTTACATATCATCCTGTCTTTTTTAAAGGTCTTTGTCCGTCCGAACAAAACGCCTTTGTCTGTTCGGTCAAATGGTCTTTGTCCGCTCGAACAAAATGCCTTTGTCTGCACTGTCTAATGCACGGTTAGCAGTTTATCCAGCATGGCGGTACGCGGTTCTTTCAATACATAACCCACAGCATACTGCGTTGTTACTTCCATTTCACAAATGTCGCTCATGCCAAGCGAGCGTTCCGAATAAACGCGTGCAATATAGTTATTCGGATTGTCCTGCGTAAGCAGGTTGTCGTACAGCCATGCTTTGATTTTGTGTAATACTGTTGCCATAATAATTTTTATTTATGTTTGTTGATTAATTGTTAATTACTCTTGTATTCGTCATTGCGAGCGTTAGCGAAACAATCTGTTCTGTTTTCTATATTGCTTCCTGCTTCGCAGTTCGCAATGACGTTCTATTATTATTTTCATTGTTCTTTGTATTTTATAAAACGATATTGTGTTCTTCAAAAGTACTGTCGTTTATGATTATTCGGAAAATGTAAGTCCCTGCGGGAACATGAGCAAAATTCAATGTTCCGCCGGCAGCAGGCATCTGTCCCTTATCGACTGCAATAGCTGTCGATTTATCTGTAAGAGTATATTCTATCATCTCTGTACTGTCTGCTTGAAGAACAGCATCATCGTTGCTTTCCGTATTATCAATAATTGGCGTTACGCTTATTTGTTTGTCTGTACTTTGAATGACGTTGTAACTATAACTTATGTAAATAGTCAATCCGGGAGATGGGTCGCCCTGATAACAGCCCCAGGGCGTAGCTGTAAGTACATACGTTCCAGTTTCTGTAAAGGTAAGCGTTGCCGTGCCTCCTTCCGAACTGTAACACGGATAACTGTCCAGACACCACAGACATTCTCCTACCGAATATGTAAAATTCGGTCTGGTAGTATATGTATTCGGCGTATTAACTTTAACATAAGAAGGTCCCTCAATACCAAGAATTGTGGGAAGACCAACATTTACCTGCTTTGTAACATTTCCATTCAGTGTAATAGTAGCCGTTGCAGGAGCAGATACGCCACTGACGCCGACGTAAATGCTGCTTGTTCCCTGCCCGCTTACAATTAACAGAGGACTGGTTACCGACCAGTTATAGGACGGCAAAGTTTGAGATGCCGAAAATGTTTCCGGTTCGTTACAACCTATCATGTCAGAACCGACAATAGTATAAAAAGGTATTCCATTTAAAGTTTGCGGATTTGTTCCGGCAGGGTCTAACCATGGCTGTAATTTGCGGTAGTTGTAGGTTGTGCCATCGCCTGTCCACGAAACGCTGAATTTGCCATATGCAACTTGCTGCAAAGATGGATTATCGCACTGATATGAAGGACAATTATAAGGACCTAACAATTGTCCGATTATTCGATGATTTGAATTAATTAAAGGAGAGCCGGAAGAACCGGGTTCCATAACAGAATGACCGTGCGCAGTACTTATAAATTTAACATCCCAAAAATTGGAATTACGGCAAGATGAATTTACAGGCGTCATTGAATAGGTAGATATTTTTTTCACATCACCTTGCGGATGATGTATTCCAACTCCTCCGGTACCTGCACTGCCCGACCTGTCCCAACCCAGATAATATGGTATTATTCCTGACAAATTATAGGGATTTTGGGTTAAAAGAAGCAGTGCAAAATCAGATGTTGAGTTATTTGCTTTTACTGTTGCGCCTGTAGTAGCGCGTAATGCAGGCTGAACAGAACTGTTATTGCAGCCTGAGTACTCATATTTCCAATAAAATACCCACTGGCTTGCATTATTATTACTGATAGCATCCAATCCTTCCAAACAATGATCTGCCGTCAATACATAAGGAGTAAAATCATTGTTTGTATTGTTTACCAAGGCACAGGAACACCATCCAGAGCCACCCGGACTGACAACAGATACTCTTGCCGCAGCATTTTTCTCCGATTGCCAGTTAGCTCCTTCCGAACAGTTAATATTTACCTGACAGCTTCCCGATGCTCTCAAATCTTGAGTTGTATCTGTGTATGGGTTATTAACATATCTGTATCCGTAGTCAATACGGGATATGGAAATAAGAGCGGACTCCTTTACGGATGCAGGCTGGTAATATTCAAACACTGTATTTTCTCCATAAATCAACGCGGTTGCAAAGGCAATGGGTTCTTCCCGGCTACCCTCGATATACTCGGATGTAATGGCGCCGATATACTGTTGGGTTACCTCGCTGTAAACAAAAAACTTTGCTCCCTCAGGCAGCCAGAACTTATCATAATATGTATTGGTTGATAGCGCTTCGGGCAGTTTCACTTTCAAACGCCATATTTTGCTGCTGTCTTCCATCGTTTGCCATAGTCCGGAATTTTCGAGCGTGTAATTCACATTTACAGGATAAGCATAGCGAACGGCTCCCGGTTTGCTGTCGGTTACAGAGTCTTCCCTTGCAATAAGAGCCCTGTCGGGAGCCGACAAAACTACTATATCCTGCCGCTTTGCTCTAATGCTGTCGTCCTTAAGCCCGTACGGCAATTCGTCCGTTACAATTTGAGCATTTACAATTGATGTAAACAAGCCGAATACTGTGAATAATATTATCTTTTTCATATTTTTATTAATTAATAGTAAATAGCTTTTTTATAATGTAAATAATTTTTTCCTTTGTTACAATAGAGTTTCAGTTCCGATGGAATATCATTATCGGTTGTAATATAATACGCTGTTATTGTTTTTATTGTATCATAAAACAGTTTAATATCGCCGGTATAAGAGTCATTTTCATTTTTAATAACAACAAATACCTGTTGCGGCGAAAGGTTAAGATATATTTCACTCGCATAAGCACATCCATAGGCTGTAGTGTCCGTATCAAAATAAAGAGTTCTGCATCCGGTATATTCGAGATGTTCCACATCAAGTTCTCTTATTGTGCCGGTTTCCACATCAACAATACCTTTAAGCAACCATTCTGTGTATGCTATCTTAATCTTAACGGGTTCATTATTTTCTTTTCCGCATGAAACCATTCCTGCCAAAATCAGCATAATTGCTGTTGTTTTTATTATCTTTTTCATGCCTTTTTAATTTTTAATTATAGTGAATAAGTGCTGTATAAAGTAAATAATTTTTTTCTGCATTACAATAGAGTTTCAGTTCTGATAGAAGATCATTCAATTTTGTAACCTTATATGATGTTATTGTTTTTATTGTATCATAAAACAGTTGAATATCGTCGGTATAAGAGTCATTTTCATCTTTAATAACAACATATACTTGTTGCGGCGAAAGGTGAAGATATATTTCACTCGCAGAAATACATCCATAGGCTGTAGTGTCCGTATCAAAATAAAGATATCTACAGCGAGTATATTCAATATCTATCAAATCAAGTTCTCTCATTTCATCAGTCTCAACATCCACAATACCTGCAAACTCCCAACCTGTGCCTCTCAACTTAACGGGTGTCTCATTGTTCTCTTTTTTCCGCAAGAAACCATTCCTGCCATAAGTAGCAATATTGCTGTTGTTTGTAATAATATCTTTTGCGTAAGCAGGTTGCCATACAGCCATGTTTTGATTTTGTGTAATACTGTTGCCATAATAATTTTTATTTAATATTTACTTTATATTTATTTAGCGTTTATCTGTTTGTTCTCTGTGAAACCGCCGTACAAGTTTTTTGTTACACAAAGGTATGCATTTTTTTCATTCTTCACTATTTTTCACATATCCGGTTTGCTTCATGCTTCACTGTGTTTACAGCTTGCAATGATGGTTTGCCCTGTATTTATTCGTCATTGCGAGGGTGAAACACGAAGCAATCCAATGTTAATTGTTGTTTATTAATTGTTAATAGTTCATCTTAACTGTTAATAGTTCATCGTTATTTTAATATCATGGTTTGCTTCGTCATTTCATTCCTCGCAATGACGTGTTGCTTTCGTCGCTGTTAATCGGGCAAAAAATGTTTTGCCCCTACCGGCAATGACGTGTTGCTTTCGTCGCTGTTAATCGGGCAAAAAATGTTTTGCCCCTACCGGC
>JAISOH010000107.1 GCA_031275825.1 Prevotellaceae bacterium
ATAAATACAATCTATCAGATGAAATGCGAATGAACAGGTTTTTTTAGTAATTTTGCAAAATAAAACAAAAAAACAATTTTTATTATGGACAATAACGAAACTATTTGTCACTGCATGGACGTTACGCGCGGTGAAATTATCAAAGCAATAAAAGAGTTGAATCTCAAAACGGTTGAAGAAGTTGGAAGAGCAACCGAAGCCGGCACAGGTTGCGGCGGTTGCCAGCCTGTAATTCAGGAAATTTTAGACGAGTTCAACAAGTAGAATTAAACAGAGACTGTCTTAAAATGGTATTTTACACGTCATTGCAAACTGCGAGCGCAAGCAAAGCAGGAAGCAATCCATTGATAATCAACATTTGGATTGCTTTACCTAACGGCTCGCAAAGACGAAACCGGAGTTTTAAGACAGCCTCCCGTTTTTCACAGTTTGTTCATAGCGGAATTTAAAACTGTTTTGTGAATTTTGTTTTCACACTGACAAAAACCGAACACACAGAATATTTATCCGCTCTTTACGAACAGACTTCGTCATATATCTAAAATATTTCCGTTGCTTGTTTGTACACAAACGAAGCAACGGAAATATTGTTTTATAAAGCCAATCGATTAACCAAATTTAATCTGTTGATGCTTGTTAATTTTCGATAAATTTATATATTTGCACCGATAATTAAACAAGGGAGCCGTGAAAACCAGTATAAAACACGCCGGAGACTGCATAAAATAAAGGCTTTCGGATAATATTCCGATAGCAAAAAATTTTACAGATGCAAAATATATTTACATTAAAACTAAATAATAATTAACAGTTAAAATATAAAAGATATGAAAAAGATAGTATTAAAAACAGTAGCACTGTTGCTGATTTTGGCAGGAATGATAATTGCCTGCGGAAAAGAAAAAGAGGATAATAAGATTTGTGACTGTACAAATAAAACAAATCCTATTGAAGTAATAGATACAGAAGGAATAGTTAATTTTAACGCTGATATCCAAGAATGGTATATTGCCGTTATGAAGAAAATACGTATGATGCAGTAAAATTGTTCTTACCTTGCAATATTGAAAACTTATATAAAGAAGTAAATAACAAAATATTGTTTTCTGGTATTATCTTTGATTTATCTACAAAAATAACTGCTCCTGCAGGAAGTGATTATGCTTGTATTGAAATTTTGTCTATATCTAATTTGCCTTAAAATAAATAATTATGAAAAAATTTTTAATATTATTCATTGCGAGTCTGTTTTTGTCAACTTCTGTTTATTCACAAAGATTGTATGATAACGGAACTCTTACTGGCGATGGAAATTATGTTTTACAAGGGCATCCAATCAGTACCGGAGGGGAATGTTGGTTATATAATCCATTGCTGGGAATTCCATTAGAAGGAAGTAATTTCACATGGTCAACATCTGCCTGTTGGGAACCATCCATTCAAGGTTATTATTTCACTTTTTTTGAAGGATATAGTTATTGTGGGGAAGCGTATGTTACAGATCATTTCACGGATGTTTGTGGTGGATATTCGGATGTTTATAAAGGATTTGATTTTGAATGCACTTACAGCGCCTACTCCGCCGCCTACCCAAACCCGGCAGGCAATGAACTGACTATCGACAGAGAAGAAAAAAGCGATGAGGTAATAACAAACGCAACAATAAACGTGCAAAACGCACAGACAAAAAACACAACAGTAAAAGTACTGCTTTACAGCCACAGCACTGCAAAATTGGTTTACAGCAAGGATTTTCCGGCATCGGAGCAGCAGATAAAAATAGACACCTCAAAACTGCCGAACGGAATTTACTATCTCAACATAATTGCAAACAATGAAAAAATTAAACAGCAGACAATAGTTGTAAATCATTAATATGCTGTTTGTAAATTAATAGAATAACAGAAATCAGTTTTGACTATATTAAACATTATTATGAAACTAAAAAGTAAACGCTTAATGCCAACGGTTGACAACCTTAAAATACTGCTTGTTCAGCACGATGTCGTTTTGGGAGATATTGATGCAAATATCGGCAAAATTGACAGTTTGCTAAGCACCAAAACCAGAAAGGCAGATATTATTATTCTGACGGAAATGTTTTCTACCGGATTTACAATGAAACCCGAACTGTTTGCCGAATCAGTAAACGGTAAAGCGGTAACATGGTTGCGCAGAAAAGCAAACGAACTTGATTCCGCAATTATCGCAAGCGTGATGATAGAAGACAGCGGAAAATATTACAATCGTGCATTTTTTGTTTATCCCGATGGCAGATATGATTGCTACGACAAACATCATTTGTTCAGTTACGGAGGCGAAGATAAAAAATTTACGGCAGGAAAATCATTGCTTATAGTTGAATATTCGGGATGGAAAATCTGTCCGCTTGTTTGTTATGATTTGCGGTTTCCCGTGTGGAGCCGAAATGTGCATAATTATGATTTGCTTGTTTATATAGCTTCGTGGCCTAATGCACGTCAAAAGGTTTGGAGCATCTTGCCTGTTGCGCGCGCTATGGAAAATCAATGCTACGTAGCAACGGCAAACCGCACAGGCAGCGACAAAACAGGCAATTATTCAGGAGAATCGAAAGTTATAAATCAATTCGGTGAAACACTTGCGCAGAGCCTTCCCGATGTCGAATGTTTAACGTTTTGTGAAATATCACTGTCGAAACTGTTTGCCGAACGCGCCGAATTTCCTTTCCTGAATGATTCGGATGCTTTTTATATGGAATAACAGCGTTTTAATAATTGATTTTCACTCGGCTTCCGGTATATTAATGATGCAAATAAAACAAGTTCAAATAATAATTTAACTTTGCAGTCTGTTACGTAAAATAAATGAACGATAAATATAAAACAATAGATGCGCAGGCAACAGGAATTTACAGGGAAAAAGGCAGCAAATTTTTATCATTCGCCTGTCCTGTTTACAGTGAAAACGAAATAAAACTTATTATTGCACAAATAAAAAAAGAATATTTTGATGCACGGCATCATTGTTATGCCTATCGTTTGGGAATTGGCGATGAAACTTTTCGTGCAAACGACGATGGCGAACCTTCGGGAACGGCAGGACGTCCGATATACGGGCAAATACTGTCGTTTGATCTAACAAACATACTGATTGTTGTAGTCAGATATTTCGGAGGAACAAAACTTGGAACTTCGGGACTTATAAACGCCTATAAAACAGCCGCTGCAGATGCTCTTAAAAATTCAACAATAATAGAACAAGCCGAACAGCAAATAATTTCATTCAGTTTTTTTTACAATGCCATGAACTGTATTATGAAACTTGTAAAAGACGAAAAAATCGAAATTGTGGAACAGATTACAGAACTCAACTGTTATATGAAAGTAAAAATTGACAAAAGCAAGATTGCCCTGATACTCGAAAAACTGTCGAAAATCGAATCTGTAACAATTAAAAATTTATAATAATCAAGTTTTTAATTAGTCGCTCCTTACGAAAAAATTGAGAATTTGTTTTGTTCACAGGGCCTTGCTCTGCGCTAATGATTTAAGGCTTTCAGCCTTTTCATTCTAAATTTTTTATTTCAGCATTTCGGGGCGCAACAGTTTTGTTCTTGCTATTGCCTGTTCTTCCTGCCATTCGGCAATTTTTTTGTGATTTCCCGACAATAAAACGTCAGGAACTTTCCATCCGTTAAATTCGGCAGGTCGCGTATATACGGGCGGGGCAAGCAATCCATCTTGAAACGAATCAGTAAGTGCGGAAGTTTCATCTGAAATTGCGCCGGGAATAATTCTTACAATAGAATCAACAACAACTGCCGCTGCCAGTTCTCCTCCCGAAAGCACATAATTGCCTATTGAAATTTCGCAAGTAACAAGATATTCGCGGATACGATGGTCTATTCCTTTGAAATGTCCGCAGAGAATTATTATGTTTTCTTTTATTGATAAGCGGTTTGCTTCACACTGATTAAACAGCAGCCCATCGGGCGACATGTAAATTATTTCATCATAGTTACGTTCTTTTTTCAGGTCGTTTATCATGTTAAAAACAGGTTCAATCATAAGCACCATGCCCGAATCGCCTCCAAATGAATAATCGTCAACCTGACGGTAATTTCCTTTTCCCCAGTCGTGAATGTTATGGATGTGAATCTCAACAATATTTCTGTCGCGCGCCCTTTTAACAATCGAATAATTTAATGGACTTTCCAGTAATTTGGGCGCAACTGTAAGTATATCTATTCGCATAGTGTAAAATTATGCTGCAAAGTTACATGAAATATTTTGTATTTGCAAGTGAGTATAATAAAAATCACACCAACCCGCTATCATAATACATTTAATAAACCCGTTGGCATTTAGAAAAAAATAAAAAAAAGATTGTTCATTTGACAAAAATGTCGTATATTTGCATGATTATAAGATAATTAAATACAATGAACAATCTGCTGCAAAATTACAAAATTATTTTTGATAAATTGACAAAAATCTGCTC
>JAISOH010000172.1 GCA_031275825.1 Prevotellaceae bacterium
AACGAAACCTGCCTGTGCTGTTTACTTTTGAGGTTTTTCCAGACCTGAAAATACCCAATACAACTAACGCTTTGGACGGTCAATTTTCAGATTAAAAAAACAAGTTACGCAATCACAACAGACTGTCTAAACAACGGAAAATGAACTTTATAGATGGGTTTTTAAGGCATAAACTACAAAAATATATAAAAAAAGATTGCCTTTTTTGACAATCCTTTCCATACATTTTGTACAGGTCAAACTATCCCTGACGAGTTGCTCCACAGCATTGCTCGTTTCCGTTTCGTTTGACAAGGCAAAGCTAAAACTAAATATTGGAACAACAAAAATCCGTCGAAAAATACAGCCTGCTTTTTGTCCATTAGACCTTAATTTTTGATATTATCATATTTCATGCTGCAAAAGGACTTCGATTATTTTAGTTTCGCAAGAGGTTTAATGTAAAAAGAGCGTCCAAAAAACCATGGACGCTCTTTTTTATAAGGCATAAAAAACAAAAAAACATTATTTTTGTAAAAACAAGATATGCTTACTCAAAAAATTTTTACAATGTTTACCGAATATTCGATATTTTATGTTTTCGTTTTTCAATTTTTACATGCCCCATCGCATAAATAATTTTTGGCAGAAAAATTATTTTTATCAATATTATTTCCGTATTGCCAGATCATCCAGACAGAAGTATGCGGGAGTATTCATTCCATACAAGCCTGTATCCGAACTTGAAAGGCTGAATTGCAATTTTTGAACTGCGCCAAGCGGTTTCAAATCCACTTTTGTCCATTCTGTTACAATTCCGCCCGAATTTTCAGTGCGGAAATCGGCAAGATAAAATTCAACGCTGCCTTTTTCCGTTCCGCTGCTGTCAAAACCTTTTATTATCAGCTTGAACCAGTCGTGGTCGGCATAAGAAAACTGTTTTCCGAAACCTCCGTTTAGCATTTCGAGCGCCGCATAGGTTGAATTTGTAAGGTAAACATGGTCGAAAACTTTGTTGGAACTGTCTGCAACATAAAATTCGCTTTCGTATCCGGGACCCATCATTGAACTGCCGCCATTGTAACAAACGGCAAATTTGCTTCCCGAATGTCCGCTTTCGTGATAAACGCTTGCATCGTTTGTATATCCTGCCGTTGTCATATCGTGGTTGTTTGATATTTCAAATCCGCACCAGAATGTGAACATGGTTGCCACATAACTTTTGAAAGTAATTCCTGCATCCGAATACGCTTCCCAGAAATGACCCATTTCGTAATCATCTTCGCCAGCCAAAGTTCCTTCGCGTAAAATTCCATCCTCATTAAGTTCCGCATTTTCAAAAGTTAAAATATCAACGGGAACAACATTTACAGTGGCTGTTGCCGTTCCTGTTCCTGCCTGATTTTTAACGGTGAAAGTAATAGTATGGTCGCCTGCTGCAGAACTCGCAAATTTAAATACAGTGTCGGTAGCCGTTTGCGCTGCGCCATTAACCGACCAGCTGTAGGCTGCGGATGTTAAATTTTTTCCAACAACTCCAACAAGCACAAGTGTGTCCTTTTGAGCGACTTCAAAATATCCTGTTTTGCTCTTGATAGAAACTTCATATTCTTCAGGAACAAAAACTTCATCATCGGAGCAACTTACCGTTGCAAAGCCGATGGTTGCTACGGCGCATGCAAGCGCCAAAATTTTTTTCATTTTATTAATTTTTTAATTTGATTAAACATATTTTTATTTAATGTAGATTTCTATTTCCGTACGGCGGTTTTTTGCCCGTCCTTCCGATGTTTTGTTTGTTGCAGCCGAACGTTCTTCTCCGTAAGCGGCAATTTCAATTACCGCATTTACGCCTTTTTCATGTAAATAGGCTTTTACCGATTCGGCGCGCTGCTGCGAAAGCTGTTGATTGTATGATATGCTTCCGCGAGAATCGGTATGTCCCGACAGTTTTACGGTTACCGTAGAATATTTTTTCAAAATATCGGCAACCTTGTCGAGTTCGGGTTTTGCGGAATTTTTTATTTTATCGCTGCCGGTTTCAAAAAGAATGGCGTCAAACGTTTTGCTTATGGTTTTTTGCTCTTCGCTGCTTGGTTTTACTTCCGTTTCCTGTTTTGCATTAAGTTGCTGTTCGAGATTGGTAATTTTTTGTTTTGCGACAGCCAGGTCATCCGAAAGTTTTTTGAGATTGTTGCCGTAATCCTGTGTGTTTTTGGCTATTTGATTTTCATAAGTCGAATAATCGCATTTTTCAGGACGTTTGAATGTTTTTGTTTTTCCCAGCTTAATATTCAGTCCGAGAGTTGCGGTAAATCCGCCTTCGAGCATTTGCCCGCCGTAAGAGCCATCGAAACGCTGGTTTACAAACATCGCGCCTGTTTCAAAGTCAATATCAATAGATTTTGATAACCGGAAACGGTTTATAATTCCCGTATTAACGGTAAATTCGCCTTCGTGTATTCCGTTTTCGCCGTATCCGAAGCGGAAAGCATATCCTGCGCCTATGTAAGGTATTAGATGATAAAAGCGATTTTCTCTGTATTTAAATATACTTACAAGCAAGTCAAGATGGGAATTGAAATAGTTAAACTTTTCCCTGTAATATCCGTCTGCATCCATTTCGCCGTAAGCATGATTTTTTGCAATGTCCGTAACGGCAAACCGTGTTGAATACGGATTTAAGAAACCTTTCATTCCTGCAATATCAAATTGAGCGCGAAATCCGACAGAAGGAGTAAACCATTTTCCTATTGATAATTTCCCGACATAAGAAATGCGTCCGGTAAAACTTCCGTGTTTGTCGAACTCGCCAAAATATATATTTGCGCCGCCGCCAACAGAAACAAACCAGTTATAACCTGCCATGGATGTTAAATATTGCCTGTTTTCGATGCTGTCGTTTGCCTGCGAATAGACATTTACGACTGTTGCCACAAAAAAGATTAAAAATAATATTTTTTTCATTTTATTTTATTTAATTGTTGATAAATTTATTCATAACATTCCGGAAGATATATTCCTGCTGCAAACCGCGTATATCCGGTGTAGTCTTCTACATGTTTTATTGCATTTGCTCCGGGCGCCGCTCCTTTTTCAAATTTAATAACAGTTATTGCATTTTCGGAAGCATATCCTCCATAAGAACCTATTGTTGAAACATAAACATTTCCTGTTTTCGGGCTTATTGCAACGCCTCCGTAATTCATTGTATAAGGTAAAAACGGAGAAACATTGGCTATAAGGCTTGTTTTGTTTTCGGAAAATATATGCTGATAAATATTTATCGGCGAAGATGTTGATGAATAAAAATATATTGTGTCGCCTTTGGCAGATATTGACTGATTTGCAGACGACCATCCTCCTCCTGCGGCAACGGTTCCTGTGGACAGGGTGCTTGTTGCCATTATTGAACAGTCGGTTACATTCAATTTGTGGATTTCGCCTGCCAGTGCAACATAAATGTTGCCATCGCCCGAATGGGCAACAGACCTTATGTTTGCATCGAATTTTATTTGTGTCGAAATCGTATCTTTTCCTTCTTCAAAAACTTTTACATATTGACCGTTTACCGCAAATAATTTTCCTTTTGCTACATGCATCCTCATCATTGAAACTGTTCCGTTTTTGATTTTTGTTACGGCTTTGGTTTGGGTATTGAACGAATATATTTCATTAGAAGACGTGAGATAGATTTCATTTTCCAAAGCGGCAATATTGTTGCACACTCCGAGATTTGCAGCGTTCAGGTCGTTTGTATAGTCGGCTGTTTCTTTCAATGTTTCGGCATCCAGCACAACCACTCGCCGCAAATGTTCGGGGTCAGTTGATTTTGATACAATGTAAATTTTTTTATTGCCGATAAACATGTGCTGCGAAGTTATTCCAAGTTCTTTGCCGTTTACAAGCATATCAACGTTTCCGGCGATATTTCCATCTTCATCGATATGAATCAGCGAGCCGTTTTCGTGCCCAAGCGCGCCTTCGTTTAAAACAAAAATGCCGTTTGCGTATTTTCCGCATACTTTTACCGTTGACACGGCAATCTTTGTTCCAAATTCGCAGGTTGCCGTAAATGTAACAACATACTCGCCTGCCGAAGGATTTACAAAATTAAAAACAGTATCCGAAGACGCCTGAACAACTCCATCAACCGTCCAACTGTAAATTGTGTTTGAAGAAATGCCGGCGGAAAAATTGACAACGCCTACAAGAGTCAGTGTTTTTTCCTGTATAACTTCAAAATTGCCCGTACGGCTTTTGATTGAAACATCAAATGATGGTATTGGCGGAGTTGGCGGCAATCCGATAGTTTTATCATCATCGCAACCTGTAATTATAAAAGTTGCCGAGACGCAGACAAGCGTCAAAATTTTTTTTATTTTCATTTTCTTTGATTTATTAAATTTAATTTTTAATTCAATTTATTTTATTACGCTCATATAATTTTATTTTTTCTGAAATCGGGTTTTATTTCTATAAAAAGTCCGAAATTACGACCTGCCATCGGTCGCGACAGAACGGATTGATATTCTTCGTTAAAAATATTGTTTACAAGTAGTTTAACCGAAATTTTTGCCCACGAAAACCGCATGTTTTTTTCTATCGAAATGTCGTTCATAAAATACGCTCCGAGCCTGCTTATTTTAGTGTTTTTTTCGTTATTTGAAGTAGTAAAGCGTTCGCTGTAATAAATCCATTTATATGTGAGCATCCATGTTTCCCATGCAAGTTTAGCCGTTATGGCTACCGAAAATTCGGGAATATAAACAAGCTGTTTTCCTGCTGATTCGTCTGCCCAGTTCACGGGATTATCCCAATTTATTGAGCGTGTCCACGCAAAATTTCCATCGCTCGAAAGTTTCCTGTTTTTACCAAAATCAATATCGTTTTTTAATTTAATTTCAATACCGTAACTGTTCACTTTTTTTACATTTGACGGCGTCCAGAATCCTTTGAAATTGGGTAACCATACTATCCAGTTTTTAATGTTTGAATTAAAGGCCGTTATTTCTCCTTTCAGATTTGTTTTATTATTTAACAGCGTAAATTCAATTCCTCCATCATAAGTATAACCCGTTTCGTTGTCAAGCGAATCGTTTCCGCCGGGCATAAAGTATAAATCGTTGAGCGAAGGATAGCGATAATTTTTTGCAACAGATGCTTTTGCTTTTATATTTCCACTTTTGGAAATGTCGTAATTTACGAATGCCGCAGGAATAACCGGAGTGTTTTTGCTGCCGTAAAGTTCTTCGCGAAAATTTATTGCAAAGCCCAATCGCTCAACAGGACGATATTTTGCCGAAACAAATGATGACAATTCAAAACGCGATTTTATATAACCTATTATAACTGATCGGTTGTCTGCATTTATAATTGCGCCGTCTTTGCTGTTTACCGAATTTTGATGAGCGGTAATATTTGCAGAAAACATCCATTTTTTACCTGAATAATATTCAATATCGAATTTTGCAAAGGCTGTGTTTACGTAACTTTGCGACTGTATCATTTTAATCAAAGTGCCTGTTCCATCATCGCCCGAATACGAATACGACAAATCCGTATATGTATAACCTGCTTTTGCCGTAAATTTCATATTTGTAAGAGATTTGTCCCATGACAAAACTGTTCTTAATGTCTGTTCGTCCTGCTGGCTACGGCTGCTGTTTTCGCTGCGGTAATCCAAATTAAGCACAGGTATGCCGCGTTTTGATTTTACGTACCATGTCGAAAATCCGAAGAGCGAACCGCTGTTTGCGGTAAAATAAAATTCCTGCAATGCGTGAAAATCTCTGTAATCGCCGTTTTTGTTGCGTTCAACAGGATATTTAAATCCTGCTATGCTGCCGTTTTCATCTTTTACGTATTCTTTTTTATCATAATTTACATATTTAAAATCATTGTCCGAATCGGTATGCACAATACGGGTAGAAGACTGAAAATTACTGTTTTTATAATTAAATCGCAAAAAACTGTCGTATGTATCAAAACTGCTTATTCCCTGAATATATTGAATCGCCAAACCTTCATCAACGCCCGGCTTTGTATTCATTGCTATTGCTCCGCCCAGTCCACCGCCTGTTATGCTTACCGAACTTGCTCCGTGATATAAACTTGCATCATCAATAAAATATGATGGGATTAGCGAAAAATCAACCATTCCGAGCATTGGAGAGTTCAGTTTCATTCCGTTCCACGTAACCTGCGTATGCGAAGGAGCTGTTCCGCGAAACGAAGCGGTTGATAAAGTTGCCCGTCCGTATGATTTAATAAAAATTACAGTATTTTGAGTAAGTACGTCAGCCATTGACGTAGAAATACTTTCGCGCAGGGCAACAGTATCAAGCTTTGTTTGCTGAACGCCTATATCTTTCATAATACGTTGAGCGGTTACGGTTGCCGAGTCAATGTACAAATGCCATGCGGGATTGTCTTCTTTGTCATCGATTTGCGAAAAACCGGTATTGACAAAAGATATTAATGCTGATATAACAATTAAAATCTTCTTCATTTTTATTGTTGTCTGCTATTTTATTGCAGGTTAAATATTTTCGTCTTCTATACTTAAAATTTCGGTTGAAGATTCTCCTGTGCCGCTTTGTCCGTTGTGATTTAAGGCATTTTGTATTTTTATAAAATCAATATACTGCAAGTTTGCGTTTGAGCCGTCCGCTTTCACGGCATTGCTTATTTTGAAAAAATTTTTATTTCTTTCATTCGGCATCATGTCATTACCGTAATTATCGGCATATCCCCAGTCATAGTTTCCCGTACAGTATATTCCTTCGTCGTTAACATAAGATTTTGGTTTCAAACGCACGCCTGTTAATGTGTAACTGTCATCGGCAATCCAAAGCGGATAATAATAATCTTGAACATGAAATATACTAACTTCGATATATCCGCTATTTCCTTTGCTGTCTGTCCATTTTACATTTTCGCGCGGATTTTGAGGTTTGTAATAAGTTACCGAATAATCTGAAACGGTTTCGGATTTGCCGTATTCGCTGCCTTTGAGTTCGTACCATACATCGTCGGGAATATTGTTTTTATTTACATCCTGCATTACCCAAACAACTGCCGGTTCGGAACTGTTGTCAAACTGATTGCCTTTAACAGAAAAATCATATCCGTTGAAACTTCCCCTGTTTTCGATACTGTGGTCAAAACCTACCACAATATAACCTCCAAAAGCGCCAAGCGATACATACTGAGAATTTTTCAAACGCTGTTCGGCATATTCAATGGCTGCGGCTTCGGAAGTTACATTTTCAAATCCCGAAGCGGTTTCGTTTATAAACTGCCCCGGCGCCGGTTTATATTCATAAATTTTATTGATGTAAGGAGAATAATTTTCTTTGGGTTCGGGCTTGGTTATGGTTTCATCTTTGCTGCACGAAGCAAATAAAAAGCAAAGAACAAGTAATTTTAAAGTTTTTTTCATAATATTTTTCATTTTAATATTTTATTTTAGTTTGAAGCAAAAGTTTGAAGGACAAACACCTGCATTTATTGTGTCAATGCAGACGTATTGAGCCGTATATCTGTAAATTTTACCGTTTTGAACATAATCAACCGCATCGGCTACATATATTTCCGAATTTTCAGGCGATACGGCTAATCCGTAATATGTTGTGCCTTTGTATGGAATAATTGGAACATCGGGAAGTTTGGCGGCGTCTATGCTGATTTTCCATATTGATTTGTTTATAAAATAAAGCGTATCAAGCGAACTGTTTATGATCAGTTTAGACGGCGAATCGTTTAATTCAAAATCAATTTTTTTTTCGATTTTAAAATCGGATGCGTTAATGCAAAACAACGATGGTATTTCGTGTCCGTAAGGATTTCCCTGATAGCCGCCATCTGTTAATACCCAAAGTTTGCCGTTTTTGTCGATTACCATTGAATTTGGCTGTATTCCAACCGTTATTGAGTCAATAATTATGTCGTTTTCGCTGTCGATTACGAAAATTTTGTTGTCGTACGACCAGCAGTTTGTAAAAACATATTTTCCCGACTGCGCTATTTGTTCTGTTGAATTATGTGTAGAAACATCTATTGAACCTGATATTTTTTTTGTTACAGGATTAAGAATATAAATTTTCGAACCGTACAAATCAGTAACGTATGCTTTGTTATCGTTAACAAAATGAATATGGCGCGGCGAGATAAATCCCGTTATAATATCAATAATTTTAAATGTGTTTACATCTATTGTAAAAATTACGCCGGAATTGTTTACTACAACATAGCCAATTCCGTTGCGAACTGTTATTGATTGTGCCACATCGCCGAGTTTGATACCGTTGGCGCGAACAAAAATTTCATTTTCCACGCGCTTTTTGTTAATATCGTAATATGACAGCGAGGCGTTTCCGTACATAAAATTGCCTTCGTTGACAATAAAAAGTCCGTTGCTGTCATAATAATTAAAATCCGATTCGCTTTTCGGACCATAATCCATACACGATTCAACAATCAGCAATATTGTTAAAATTGATATGTGCGTCAATTTTTTTTTCACATTTTATTTTTTATCAATTAATACTTATTCAAATTAATTTTACTCAATGTGAACTTAAACAAAAAAGGCAGAATTAAATTTTAATCCGACTTGATAGCTCATTCACCGTAAGCGTAAAATCTGTTTTTCAATGGCAGGTCTTCTGACTTGTTCCTGTTTTCAACGCCTTCCCAATTTATTTAAATCAGTGGCAGAAGAGTGTCAAAACATTTTGCTCGAAAGCGAGCGGAACTCACAGCAGCGGGAACTGTTCAGGTTTTGCACCTGATTCCCATTTAATTCCATTTAGTCGTTTCATAGACTTGCAGAAACCATTGCTAATGCAAAAGTATTACTTTTTGTTTAATATGCAAAAAATATTGAAAAATATTTTTTGCATTTCAATAAAGAATAAGTTATATTCTAATGGATATTTTGGGATAAATGTCTGAATCATTTTGCGGTGATAAAAACAAAAGCGCCGATAATTGTCAAAACTATTGGCGCTTTCAAAAAGACAATTTCAAAATTATTTAAGCCGCAGTTGCGATGTGCCGATTGATTTTCCATCTATATAAGCGGTTACATCATAAATGCCTTTAGCAACTTTTACATCGCCAAAACTGTAATAAATGCATAATTCTATTTCCGCTCCCTGATAATCAATTTCGCGCTCTGCCGAAAATATTATCTGTTCTCCGTCAACATCAAAAAGATTGTTTTCGTTTGTTGTCAGTACAATTCCGTCGGGTCCTTTCACTCTGATATAAACTGTTTTTTCTCCGCGTTGCGCAATCGAATTTTCGATAAGAGTAATGCATGTTTTTATATGACTTGTGCGGCTTGCGCGTTCTGTGCTTTTGTCTTTTTTCGTCATTCCCTGCACTGTCATTCCACGAGCTTTTATTATAGAGCCTTCCTGTACTTTTGTTGTAAGTTCTTCGGCTTTTTGCGTTATTTCGTCGTGTTTGCGCGTTATTTCCTGAACCTGTTCTTTTATTTGAATATTTTCCGAAACAAGTTGCTGATTAACAGTATTCAATGAGTCAATTTGCACAATATAGTTTTGCATTATGGCTCGCAATGTTCCGAGTTCTTTTTCATAAGCGCGTATTTTCTGCAAATTTCCCGCTTCGGTTTTTTTCACTTTTTCCAGTAGCAGTTCTATTTTTTTCTGTTCCTGCAACAATGCCATGTTTATTGAATCGTTGTTTGTTTGCAGCGTTGAATATTCCTGTTTAAGTATATTCAGTTCGCCAATAAGATTTTCCTTTTCGTTTGTTAATAAGACAACCGTTTCCTTTTTGTTTTTTGATTCCAAGTACAGCAATGCGCCCAAAACAATCACGGCAACACATAAAATACCTGTTATTATTTTGAGTACGACAGTTGTTTTGTTATTGTTTGTTGTTTTTGTTTTTTCTTCCATAATTTTAATTCTAATTTGTTATTATTCTAAAAATTTCTTCCAAATGTTGCTCTTCTTCGCGCAATGTTATTATTGTAAGATTATTGTTTTTTGCAAAGTTAAATATTTTTATTCTTATATCATCATCAACGGTACTTTCTATTAAAAAATGTTGAGGATTATATGCTGTAATTATTTTGCCGAAGGTTATTTTTTTAATTTTATCCGTATTTTGATTTTGCAAAAATTCAACTTCAATGCGCTGAACAGGATTCAGCGACATTGATTTTAATGCTTCTATTGATTTGTCGGCAACTATTTTTCCCTTATTTATAATTATTGCTCTGTCGCAAACTGCTTCAACTTCCTGCATGATATGAGTTGAAAATATTACTGTTTTTTCTTTGCCTATGTTTCTTATCAAACTGCGTATTTCCACAATCTGGTTTGGGTCTAATCCTGTTGTAGGTTCGTCTAAAATAAGAACATCGGGATTGTGAAGAATAGCCTGAGCCAGTCCAAGCCGCTGGCGATAACCTTTTGACAGTTGTCCTGCTTTTTTATGCGCTTCGGGCGTTAGTCCCGTAAGTTGTAAAACTTCGTCTATTCTGTTTTTCAGTTTTCGTTTTATCCCGTAAATATGTCCCGACATGTTAAGATATTCGCGCACATAAAGGTCGTAATAAAGAGGATTGCTTTCGGGTAAATATCCTGTCAATTTACTTGCTGCCCGGGTGTTTTTTTCAACATCAATGCCGTTTATCAATATATTTCCGCTCGAAGCGGCAATGAAACCTGTTATAATTTTCATTGTTGTTGATTTTCCCGCTCCGTTAGGACCAAGAAATCCCAAGACTTCTCCTTTTTGGGCTTCAAAACAGATATTGTTCAAAACCTGTTGTTTGCCATAGAATTTACTTATATTATTGACAGAAACAGACACGGTTTTTATTTATTTGAAATATTCATCCAATTTTTCTTTGTCTTCTATTCGCTGTTTCAGAATATTGATGTATTCATCTATATTTTCATCAATTTTGGTATGCAGCGTTTTTGCTTTTTCAAGCCATTTAATTGCGAGGTCGAAATTTTCAAGCATTTCACACGAAAGCGCTATGTTGTACATTATTTGCGCCTGTCTTGATTTTGTTCTGCTTTCTTCAACTGCTTCCGTCCAATATTTAGCGGCGTTTGACCAGTTATGTTCCTTTATTGCCGCATTGTAAGCTTTGCCTGACTTGCTGTTACTACTGTCATAATAAGAATCATAAAATATAAGCCGTTCTGCTGTCTCCCATGTCGGAACTATGCGTTTTGCAAAATCTCGACCAATCATTTCGGCTGTAATTCGGCGCGAATCTTCTATTCTGGGTGCAGGAATGTAAGTTCCATCTTCGTCGTATGATGCAGGAATCATAATATTGTCTTTGCCTGTATATTTCATCTCCTTGTTTCCTGTTTCCACATCGTAAGCGTTTATTTTTACAACAAAATTTACATTTGTTACCAGCGGTCGCTGTCTTGATTTTTCAAAAATATACTGTGCGTTGATATCAACAAGTTCAACGGCAACAACTATTTTTGCTCCTGTTTGTTCGGAAATAATACCGAGTTCGTCTGCCTGCATGTCTTTATCAATCATGGTTGTATCGCTGTAAATATTAAAAACGGGAATATCGGCGTATTCAAAAACCGGCGAATTTTCAAGCGTTTCTTTTATTCCATTTGCAACAGTGTTAATGAGAATACTGTCGAGCGTGAAAGTTTCCGATTTTTTACCGTCTTCATTTTCATAATAATGTATAGCTGCAATAGCGGCATTTTTATCGCTTCCGCCAAAATCTACTTTATTTTCGGGCAGGGATAATAGTTGTATTTCGATAATTTCGGCAGTTTGAGCAAACGTAATTGTTGTACAAAATGCATATAATATAAGGGTTACAATTCGTTTCATAATTTTTTTGTTTTATATAACAGAGTTACAAATATAATACCATTTTTTAACAAAAACAGTCGAAAGCAAAATTTTTATCATAATTTTACATTATGCAGTCGTATTTGCAGTGATTTAATGATGTTTTATAAAAAGGCGAATTATGACTCTGCACATTTGTGAAATAAGTTATATCATTTTAGTTATGAATAAATTATCTGTATAAAATTTAATAAATATTTTCAATTATATCTTTTCAGGTTAATCTAAAATAATTGACGGTTATCTGTTTATTTCAGGTTAAGAATTTTTTGTTTTTATATAAATTTTCGGCAGAGTGATATGTACGAAATTACTAATGATTTAAAAAGGATGCAACCGAAAAAAATCGGTTGCATCCAGCGTTTAACTTTAAAAACTAAACATTATGAAAACACATTATCTGCTTTTTATATATTCTTCATTAATACCTTTAATAATATCGCCTGTTATATCTAACCCCGGATTTCCATATAAAACCGTTGAATTTCCGGATGTGCTGATAATCATACTATAGCCTTTTTCTTCATTATATTTTTTTACATATACCAGTATTGCATTTTGTATTTGATTAAGCAAAACCACTTCCTTTTCGGCTAATTCGTTTCTGATTTTATTTTGTTCTTCTTCCAAACGTTGCTGGCGTTGAATCAATCTTCTCTGCTCCTGTTCGGCTTGCGAACGCGTTATCAATCCTTTTTCATTTTTTTCGCGAAATTCATTAACGTCTTTTTCAAAGGCGCCGGCTTTTGTGCGCAAATCGGTGTCAGCTTTTGTTACATCTTCTTCATAAACTTTTCTCAAATCGTGGTACATATCAAAACTATTTATAATAGAATCCATCCGGACAAAAACAATGTCTCCTTTTTCTGCCTTCAAAACAGGAATATCGCTACTTATCGAATCTATGGTTGTTTTTTCAATATTCTTTGAGCCGTTGCCTCCGCACGATGACAATACCAAAGATAATGCAAGTGTAAAAAAATACGTTTTTTTCATCCTAAAATTTTATGTTATCAGGCTGCAAAGGTAAAATAAGTTTTCGTTAAATTGCATCTATTTGTTGATAAATTTTTGTATGCAATTCACAAATTTTTCTTTTTGTTCTGCATGAATCCAGTGTCCGGCTTCTGCAATTACTTCTATTTTCAAGTCAGAAAAAACATTCATAATATTTTCAATATCAGACCGTACAATGTGATTTGATTTTCCGCCTGCGATAAATAAAGCGGGAATTTCTATCTTGAAATTTTCGTTTTTTTTGAGCGAGCCGCAAATGATATCATTGACATTATTTAACAATACAGGCAGATTAAAACGCCA
Source organism: Prevotellaceae bacterium (assembly GCA_031275825.1). GTDB lineage: Bacteria > Bacteroidota > Bacteroidia > Bacteroidales > UBA932 > JAIRKV01. The sequence goes on from JAISOH010000172.1 coordinate 13,189, forward strand.
TAAAAAATTGCCGTTTGGCGTTCGGTATAAGTTTTTCAGCAAAAAATTTTGGAGATTAACATCGTTTATTTTTTTTGATATTTGCACGGCGGCATCATGTCGCAAGTGTATTTCATTCAAATCTACCGATGTCAATGCAGCAAGTATGTTTTTGTGAAACTCCGTTATTTCCGCTTGGTTTTCACAATCGAAAGGCGAAATATCTGCAATTATTATTTTCGACAGAGAATCGGGAAATTGCTTTGCAAACAGGGCGGCACAGCGTCCTCCCATCGAATGTCCAATGATAGCGGGTTTGTCAATTTTGTGATATTTGATAAATTCAATCAAGTCGTTGCACATTGCTTCATACGAATGTTCATTACTGTGCGGCGAACGTCCGTGATTTCTCAAATCCGCGGCAAAAACCCGATTTGTCTGCGAAAGGCTTTTTGCAACGCTTGCCCAATTATCGGAACAACCGTAAAGTCCGTGTAAAATAATGATACTGTTGCCTCTATTCCCGAATTTGCGAAAAAACAGTTGCATGTAAATTTTTATCGAATTTATTATTTGTTTAGAAACTTGTTCAACTTACCTTATTTAATATAATTAATTAAATTTCAGTTGGTTGATTGATGTTTATTTTGTGTCTTTGTGATTATTACTCACATAACCCACAAAGCGATGGACAAAACAAATTATTCAACCAACCTGACTGAAAAACAGTACGAAGTTATTAAAAACTTTTTGAAAACAAAAATCAGAAGACGAAAACATCCTTTGAAAGAAATAATTAATGCCATGGTTTATCCTGTAAAAACAGGCTGTCAATGGCGGCTTTTACCTAATGATTTTCCAAACCTGCAAGTCAGTATATTATTATTAAAATAATGGTACACCGGAAGAAATAAACGAAATATTGCGCAACAAATTACGTAAGTATCAAGGAAAATTAAAATCTCCGCGCAGGAATAATAGACAGTCAGAGCATAAAAACGACAAGTGTATGAGGAGAAAAAATCGGTTTTGATGGAAACAAAAAAGTAAAAGGATGCAAGCATTACATAATAACGATTGCCCATGTCGATAGTGGTTCGCTCAGCAAATCAGCATTTGAGCTAATTGAACCGTTGAAATATCGTTTTGAGAGAATGAAAAAAATATATGCAGTGGAGGCTATCGTGAGAATTTGCTGAAAATGTGAAGAAAAAATTTGGTTAAGATATGGAAATAACATTGCGTAGAGATAAATCAACAGAATTCATTAGACATTATAATAGATTAAAATAATAGATAATTTGATTTCATTGATATATGAAAATTGTGGAGACCTCAGGCAACAAGCATGACCAAGTCGTCGAAACCAAATTTATAACAGCGAAGGCGTTCTTTGGTAATACGACATCGTTTCGCTCCACCAATGGCGTGTTCTTCGATAATACGAAAAGAGAATATTTCTCTGTTTTCATGCTTTTGTTCAGCCGTCAGTTGCTTTCTTTTAGGCTTTTTGCCGGCATCCCGACCGTCACATACCTGGGATTGTGTCCCAAAATCCTGTGTCTTGCCACAAGGTTATCCCTGAGGGCAGGCGCAAAGGTTGCTCATCGGTTATCTTTTTATCGTGAACAGAGCCGTCAAACGTGCGTGAAAACCATAAAATCCGCTTTTGAGCCTTGCATAACAGGCTGTTTTTCACGTTATACGTTTTTTTTACCGCTATAACAGGATTTTTGCCTGTCTTCGTCCTGTGGTCGCCGAATCGGGCGTTCCGTGCCGTCAGGCAATATGTCATCATATTGTTGCAGAATATATTGCAGGCGGAAAAACCTTTCTTTCGGGCAGTTCGCCGAGCGTTTTTAACGTCTTGCGCAGAATATCCGACAACAAATGTATCCATTCGCTGCATTGAGGCTGAGTCATA
>JAISOH010000194.1 GCA_031275825.1 Prevotellaceae bacterium
AATCAATTTTAGTTTGATCGGGGTAATATTTGAGGTCTCCCGCTTCCAGTTTTCCGAATTTTTGTTCAACTTCGTACTCCTGAATCAAGATAGATTTGACATTTCCTTTTAAGGAATAATAAGCCTCGCGGTCATTTTGGCTGTTACCACAAGAGGACAGCACGTTTAATGTTAGTGCCAATAAGGGCAATGCTAATTTTTTTTTCATATTTTATAATTTTAATTAATTAATATTCAGTTATTTTTCTTGTTTACGGAACGCCGGATAATCGCTCTTTTTAAGTCTTGGTTGTTTTAAAAAATACAACTCTTTTGCAATCAACTCTGCTTTATCCCCCAAATTACGCAATTCCTTTATTGTATCATGAGCATTACTCATACTTTCATGCAATTTTTCAATACGATCTTCTAATGCTTCGATTTTTTTTTCTGATTTAGCGGATTCTGCAACAAAATCATTTTTTACTTCTTTAACCTGCACATAATTACCGACAACGACAAACGTCGCAAGTACTCCAATAAATCCAAGTACAAGTCCAACGTGATTGTCCCTAATTTTGAAATATTCTATTTGAGAAAAAAAGATTGCGCCAAGCAGAATAATTACTATTCCCCACAGAAATAAACTGCATAGGCTATACCTTGACTTCCATGTTTTACGCATATCCCTTTTTAATTCATCAATTTGTTTTTGACATTCTTCGCTGCATTTATGCATGCTTGATTCCAGTTTCGCAATTTTCTCATTAATTTCCTTTTTATCGGAATTAAGTTGGTCGATTTGAGCCAAACATTCTTTTATTTGACTTGATACAGTTATGTTCTCGTTACCGGCAACAGACGTATTCCCGTCTCCATTTACATTGTTTGTGTTATTCATTGTATTTTACTATTTAATTGTTCTATGATTCCAAGCAGTTTATTTATGTGAGACTGTGATTCGCTTAACTGGTTTTGACTTATTCTCAGCATTTCCAGCAATTCGGTGATATTCGCATTTGTTATCTGGTTTCCATTTCCGGCGACAGACGTATTCCCGTTGCCGTTTACACTGTTTATATTATTTACATCTTTCAGCATTTCACCCTCGCCTTTTTTCAACCAATCAAACGAAATAATCGGAAATGCCTCCGTTATTTTTCCAAACAAATTGTTTGGAATTTTAGTTTCGCCATTCTTAATTTGAGAAACAGTTGTCTTATTTGAGCCTACTTTTTCAGTAAACTCTTGCTGATTTCTTACTTTTTTATTCTCGATCAAATAATTTAACACTTCTGTAAAACGCTCATTTTCATTCATATATAAACAATTTTAAAAAAATTTTTTACCTTTTAAAAACAAAATGTTTGGAAATACAAACATTCTGTTTATCTTTGCACCCGCAAACAAGAGACGATTTTTCTTGCTTGCGCACAAAGATAATGAATTATTAAAAAGTTAAAAGTAAAAAGAAATGAAAAAGGACAGATTAGAATTTAAGGATGCACAGGAACGTAAGTGCGAAGTAGTTAGAAATGGCAACGATTACCATTTCTATGTTAATGGCTTTTATGACAAATCAATACGCACTATGAGGCCATTTTTCCCGGTTATGGCAATGAGGGCTTTCTGTGACCCTCTGATATGGGACGCCGCCCTTTTAAACGGTGATTTTGTGAAAATTAATAATAATAAATTTTAAAGACATGATTAAAAGAACATTGACAAGGGAAACGCGTATGAAGCTCGCCAACCCCAAAAATGAAGCGGTAAAAAGCGAGTTGGTTCTGTCGCTCGGCATAACCAGAAGCGCGGTAAACGGCCTGCTTAGGGTGAATGCCGTAAACGGCAGACTGACGACCGAAACGGCTTTGACCGTTCTGGAAAAAGGATTGAAGATGTCCAGACAGGACATTCTGGAAGTTGAAATCACAGAAGATGAAAATGAGAATTAACATTTAAAACAAGGTAAATCATGGAATGGAAAAAGAAAGAAAGGATTACACTCAAGGCCGTATTCCTGTTCGAGCGTATAACGGGAAAGCCCGAAATTGAGACCGCAGAAGATTTATACATATTTTTCTACTGTATAAGGGCGACGAACGGCGATTATTCGGCGTCGTTTAGCGACTTTCTCGCCGAATGTGAAGAAAAACCCGAACTTCTTGCGGATTTTATTGAGCAATGCACCGACAGCCCGCCGGCCCGGTATTCGATTGATACCGCTCCCGACGGTCAAACTTACATCAAAACCGGAGGAGGTATATCATGAAAAACGAGAAACTGAATCCCGAACTTGAACGGCGGCTGCGGCAGATAAGCGACTGCCGCTGGGCGAAAGTGCCGCTGCCGGACAGTGTTTCCGCAAAATTGAAGGATTACTTCGTAAGCGAAGTATCCGACGTATTTTCCGCATTCCGTAAAAAAGACGGCTCGTACGGCATATCCAGAATGACTTTAAGAGTGCATCCCGGATGGCATCCCTACTATGCCGTGAACGGCAAATGTGTACAGTTACATAAAAGCGTCTGGTTTGCATTTAACTCGGACAAATGGGAATATGATACGGAATTGGACCATATTGACGGCGATATATACAATTGCCGTCTGGACAACCTGAAATTATTGACCGGGCATGCCTTTTCTAACGACATGCGGGAATACATCCATATCTATAAAGAACAGTTCGGGCTTATGTGTTCCAAACTTGTATGGTATAACCGAAATATTCATTTTACACAAACATAAGGGGAATGTCCCGGGATGTTTCGATTATGTTTGCCGAACACATGCATGAAAGACCGGATTTTAGACGGGCGATCGAGGCGGCTCTTGAATTGGCAGACAGCGGACT
>JAISOH010000032.1 GCA_031275825.1 Prevotellaceae bacterium
GCATGGGAAGATGCGAGAAACAATATAGATGCTAAAATAAACTGGCAATTTACGACGGAAGACGCAAGGATAAAATTACGCAGGCTTTATCCGACATTTAAGGAGTGACATGACAGTAGTTTTAGTTACCTTTTTAGCAGAAGATTCAAGCGACTTCAACTGCTTTTCCATGTCTTTAAGTTTGGGATTTGCAGGGTCGGTCTTTTTTATTTCTGTAATCTGCGTGCGCAAATCCTTTGCTTTTTCTTTTAGCGAATTAAGCACAACTTCGGCTTCTTTGCCGTTCATGGTTACTATCGCTTCCGCTTTAGATGTGAAATTTGCCATTTGATTTATTTTATACTGTTTTCATTTCGATATTTTCAACAACGGCAAGCGCTGCCTGCTGTCCGTATTTTTCTGCCATTATTCGCGCAAGCGCGTTCACCTGTCCGAAAAAAACTTTTGTGTACCACGGTTTCTTTTTGCGGGCGCTTTCCATGCCTGCCTTTACGCCTTTGCCAACGCCGAGCTCGGCAAAGCGTCCGTAATAGGCAAACGTAAACGTTATTTTTTCAGCATTGCCGTTTGAATCTGCCGTAACATGCGCCTGAAACGACCGCAGCAACTCTCCTTCGGATATTACATCCATGTTGGAAATCTTATGTTCCCACCGTTCAATTACAATTTTTGCCCACGCTTCCAGCGTTTCATACTGATTCCATTCAGCCATATTTATCAACGATTTTTGTTAACTGTTTATTAATTCGATTTCCTGTCTGGTATTATACACAAATTCGTATCCGTAAACATTGCCGGCTAAGGGTCCAACCGGCATGTAACGAACTCCACGTGCAAAATCTATGTAAACATCTTCATCTCTGCGGCTTGCGTTTACCGCAATAATTTTTGCCATTATCTTTTTGCTCAACTCAAAAGCGGCGGTAAATGCAGTCTTGCGTTCGGCATTTGCGTTTTGATGAGCGCGGCATACAACCCACACCGCAACGGCAGAATTGTTGCAAAATCCGGATGCAAAACTTATATTGCCCTCCGGAATATCTTCAATCAGCACGCAGGGAAACACAGTGTTGCGTATGTTTTCAACTGCCGACACCGCTTCATCAAAGCCCGCTACCGAAAATATCTGTTTTTCCGCATCCGCAAATTCGGGCATGTCCGAAATTAACTGTTTTATCAAATAAAAATCAAGTTTCATTTTTTTAATTTAGAATTTATTTCGTTAATATTCTTTGCCTTTGTATTTAAGGCGTGAAGTACTTCATGTACAGGCGTTTTATATACTTCCTTGTTTTCATGCGCCCTGCCTTCTGTTATCGAATACAGCATGTTCATTATGCTTTCGCTGTCATCGTCGCTTTCGGAAGCGCCGAACTCAACAGTATTTTTTCCTGCCGAAAACAAATCGGGATATTTTTCCCTTATCCATATCTTTAGCCCTGTCCACCAAAGAAATACCGCCAGACGTTGCGCTTTTTTTGAATTGTGAAATATTTTGTCTGTATTTTTTTCGACTAATTCGTCCCTGTATGCCTCTCCTTTTTTACGGTACAGCGTTGCAATCATTGCGCACAGGTGTTTTTCGTTCTGCGTTTTGCTGTATGCTCGATAATACCTGTCAGCCATGCAGTATTCTTCAAATGTGGTTTGCCACAGTTGGCTGTCGGTAAAATGTAAACCTGCTATCCGGTTTTGGCATGTCATCAGTCCCGGCGTGCAGGCTAAATATTTCAGCCTTTCGGCAAAGGCAAAAATCACATCTTCGCTTATTTCAATAATATGCCGCCTGTATCTGTACAGCCCTTTGCTGTCGGTGCGCAAACCGAGTTTTGCACGCTTGCGCAATTCGTAATTTGACATTTGAAGTTGATACGGATACAAGCCTGTGAATTTGAAAAAGCAGCGCAGCGCCAGTTCTTCCGGGCTCGCCATGCCATCGTCAAGCGCCTTTGCTGCAAACCTGATTTGTTCCTCCGTCAGTTCCGACCACGAAGCCGGCGCCTTTAAATCTATTTTTATTTTTTCCGCCATGTCAACACATGTTTATTATCGGGCTGTCTTTCCATTCCTGAGTTCCGAAGGTCAAGCCGGAATCGGGAAAATCATCAGGACTGTCTTTTATTACCGACAATGCCTGATTGATAAACAAATCGCCTTCATCATTCATTCCCAGCGTGTAAGCCGCCAAAGCAAAACGTAAGGGTTCAAGCAGTTGTCTTTGCGTGTTGCTCAAAGCGTTAGAGCGCATTGCGCTTAACAGCTCCTCAACAAGTTTTTTCCCGATAGAACCTTCTATTTTGCCTGCCATCACGCTGCGCATTTTTCCGCGCAAAGCGGCAAAATCAAGCCTGCATTTTGGAAAAATTGATGCTGTCTGCTCGCTGTAAGGCGCATAATTTTTGAAAAGCACAAATGTCGGTAAAAAACTGTCGGTAAGCAGCGAATATGACGGCGATGATTTCCAAAGTTCCTTATATGTTTCGTCATTTTCAAGATATGCAAGTAAATCTTCGACGGCATCGGCGCATTGTTTTTTCAAACTGTAGCGCAGGTCGGCAACACGCTCCTTACTCGCCGGCGCAACTTTCTCATTGTTGGTTACCGCAAAGCCCGCCGAAGTCAATACAAGGTTTAACTGCGGAACGGCATTGCCGAAGGCTTTCAGCGATATTATACGCTGAACTTTGTTTACAAGATGCAAATCTGTTTCCGCTGCCTTTTTTATTGCAACGAAACCGTACAGGTCTTTGCCTGTTATGTCGTTTTCGAGCCATGACTCGGCTGCCGAAACATGTGCTTCCAAATCTTCAAAATTTATCGAGTCCGGAGCGATTGTCGCTACATGTTTTTTTAGAATGTTTAAATTATCAACTATCATCTTATTCTGTTTTAACCGAACTGTTGTCGACTGTTTCTACTTTGCCGCTCTTTGCCTGATCCAGAGTTGTAAATGTGTATTCGGGAACCTGTATCACAAAATCTTTGTTCCATCCGTTAAAACGCTTTATCAGCGAAAACGGACGCAGTACGCGGTGCAGCAGCGGTTTCATCAATGCCTGTTTTATCATAAACAGTTCGCGCTTGTCGGTTCCGCCGAGGCTGCCTTTGTTTTTGCCCGGCGTTGCGCCTATCAAGGCGGTGTGAACGCCCATAGAATACGATATTATGTTGCTTGCTTCCTCGCTGTCCTGCAGCAGTTCGCCGCCCGACAGGTCGTTTTTTATCGGTATTATTTCTATCAGCCTTTCTTCGGCTGTGCCTGTGGCTACCTGTCGCATCCGCTTTTCAACGGCTATTGCCTTTCCTGCATTTTCTTTGCCCGATGCAAAGTTCGACAGTTTTTGTATCTGTTCGCGGCGGAACTCCTGCACAGCCTTTTTATCCTGTTCGTTTATTCCGTAAATCTGATACATGCCGTTCCAGTAATCCTGACTTATATATATGATGTATTTGACACCAAGATTGTTTTTCAGAATTGTATTTTTCAGCAGTGGAATGGCAACGGCATGGTCGTACCAGCCGCTTTGAAAAATGCTGTACCAGTTTGGCAGAGGATAATACTGTCTGCCGGGCGTGGGCATAAATACCGACAGCATAAACCGCAACAGCCTGTATTTGTTAGTCATTAATCTTATATGCAAATCGCCCAAAGGATTATAATCGTCAAGCGCATCGGTTATTTCAATATCTTTTTCTGTAGGATTGTTGTCCCATTTTGCCGAATAAAGGTGATATTCTATTCGAGCCTTGCCGTTCATTATGCTCCAACGGCTAAACAGCGCTTCTTTCGAGCGCAGCGACACGATTTTCTTTTTGTCGAGCGACAAAATAATTTCCGGAAAAGCGTTAAAAAAATAATTCATGTCGGTTAACTGTTCAAGCATGTACAGACCGATGTCGTTGTCTTCAAAAAATTCCGCTTCCTCTCCGTCAATCAGTTCCTCATAGCCGACAACTTTGCCGTTTTCAACTATCCGCCGCATCGGTTTCGGACCAAGTCCGTAAGCAACCTGAGTATTGAAAAGCAGGTTGGAACTTACTACCTCGCTCGCTTCCGCCTTTGCTCTTATCTGCTGTGGCAGGTCGTTGTCCTCGCCCCATGGAGCGACTTTCAATTTGCCTATTACTTTCGGCTGCAAATCGCGGTCTTCAAACATGCCGCTTGATGGCTGCATCGCAATTATCTGACGCGCTTCGGGAATATACTGCAGCCCAAATCCCAATTCTATTATTTCCATTTTTATAAATTATTAATTTTAAAACTATAAAACCACCCTTTGTCCGTTAAATTCGATAATCGAAACGCGGCGTATTTTGCGTATCTCGCCGCTGTTCAAAAACTTAATATTCATTGTGCGCCCGTTGCTGAACCATGACGTACAGATGCATTTGTCGCATGTTATAATGTCGCCTTCCCTGTTTACAAACTTTATCGAAAACTCCGGCAACCGCTGAACTTCCTTGTGTATTTGAGATATGTGTATCATCGTTTTATTTTTTATTTAAAACAAAAATACCTGCCCGAAAGCAGGTATTAAAGGACAAAAAAACGTTATCATACTTTTTTCTTCCTTACTTTATTTTTTTCACTGTCATAATAATACCATCCCAAATAATTAAGAAAGGCATCATATTCATCTTCCGACAAATCAAATCGAAAATCAAATTTTTCCATATTCAGCAAATAAAAATGCTTCATGTCGTAAGTAGAATCATGACTGTTTTCTTTTCGTATACGTTCAACCTCTGTTACTGCCGACAATACCCTGCTTTGCTGTTTCGATGATAAATTTTTGATAACATAATACGGTCCGTATTTTTCTTTTTGCTTAAAAATAAGATTGAATAAGAGGCATATACAAAAAAACATTGCGACAACCCCTGCCGTATCAAAAAAATTTTCCATAATTATAATTTTATTATTTTTACAATTTAATAATTAATTTTCACTGTTTGGTTAGCCTCAACCATTTTTCTATCATATCCACCAGATACCTGCGTATCACGTCATCTTCTATCTTTGCCGCCTGTATCAGCGCTTCCTGCAAATCTTCGTGAAGATTCTTAACTAATACATCGTTCATAACGCGCCCTCCTTTTTCTTCGACAGCGTAGCGCCTATCTGTTCGTACAGTGTCTGCAACGTCGCCTCGCTGATATGGCTTATTAATTCATCGCCTATCTCAATCTCATACAGCACAGGAATGTAATCTGAATATGTAGATGAATAAATTAACTTTATCACCGTTACATCTTGTGATTTCTCTACCGTTTTCATTCTATATCCTCCGTTTTGTCTGAATAACAATAAATTCTAATTCTTAACGCTAAATCTGCTTTATCGTTTTTTGATAAAGAATGAATATCTTTCTTAATATCTCTCATGATAGAATTTTCTATAGAATCAGTGATTTTATTCATTAATTCTTTATGATCATTAAGAAAATTTATGATTTCGGTCATTTTTTCCGAATTTCGGATAATGCGACGTCTCTTTAACCATTCCATACCGCCGCCTCCTTCAATGTAGAATTAATAATACTAAATTCCATTTTATTCGCATTTTCAATAAAATTAATTACATCGCTCAAACTTACATGTTTCGGGCGGGATGGCTTACCTTGTTTTACCTCAATTTTACAACACTTTTCGCGTGTTACTCGTGACTCGGCGCTACTCTTATTCACTGCCCTGTCATTCTTCATTGTTCTTCTCATGAATGAATTTTTTAAATTAAAAAAGCTATCTACTTCCGCTTTGAGAAGAACAATTACCGACTTTAACGTACAGCAACCATTAGAAGATAGATAGCCATTATTTGTACCAATAAAAAACGCCGTAACGTTATTCGCCTGTTTGTTTGTCCTTCTCAAAGACAACGCAAAGGTAATACATTTTTTGTAATTACAAAAAAATTGTGAAATAATTTTTTCAATAAAATTAATTACATCGCTCAAACTTACATGTTTCGGGCGGGATGGCTTACCGCTGCACACGGTAATAATTTCGGATTTCGCTCCTTTGGGCGTCAAAGTACTGCTACTTTGCTTCACAGTAATTTGATTCTTCATTGATTCTTCCATGAATGAATTTTTTAAAATAAAAAACTATCGTCTTCTGATTTGGAAGAATCAATTACTGAACAAAAAGCGCAGCAATCATTAGAAAAACGATAGTTTAAATCTGTACCAATAAAAAACGCCGCAGCATCTTTATTCATTGATTCTTCCGAAATCAACGCAAAGGTAATCCATTTTTTATAATTACAAAAAAATTGTGAAATAATTTTTTCAATAAAATTAATTTTCTCATTTCTTCCAAATCTGTACAAATATTTTTATTAATGTTTGTGGAAATAAAAAAGCCCGCTGTTAAAGCGGGCTAATGCTCTCTTATGTTTGTCAAATTAACCGGAGATTTTTATAGCGGATATTTTCTGCGCTATGTCCGTGAGAGCATTATTCAATGTTTCTATTTCATTTTCCTTTAATTTTGCAGGCTTGCCGTTTACATTATATCCGTTAATACGCTGATATAACCAGTCTTTTGATTTCCCAAAATATGTCTTTGATATATAAGATACCGATATAATTTCTGTTAGCGGCTTGAATTGTTCTTTAATAGATAATTGTTTCGCTCGTTCGATTGTTTCCCTTATCGCATTTCTGTAAGCGTTTGTAAAAGCATCGGGATTTTCGTTTGCCAATTCAATAAACTTATCTTCAATTTCACTGCGCTGCGTTTCTTTTGTCGCATTCAACCATTGATTTTGCAAATCTTTAAATTTTCTTTCCATGATATATTTTTTTTTAATGCCGCCCCCGAAAGGGGGTGGCGGTTTGACTTAAATTTCATTCTTTAATTCTTCGACTAATCTGTTTATTTCTTCATCAATCTTTTCAAAATGAATTGCCTTTAATCTCCAATATAATCTCAAATACATTATCAACAATTCTTCTAAATTTTTTCTTTCTTTTGATACTTTTTTCTGTTTCATTTTATTGTCTCCTGTTAATTTGGCGCCACAAAAATAATATGCTTTTTCTTATTTTCCAAATTCTTTTCGTTAAATAATCTTAAGGGTAAAAATATTTTTTTGTTTCACACGAGTGAACAAAAATTAAACAACAAGGCTCGTAGAGCATGGAGCGGTTACGTGAAAATCACGTGTTTTTTGTAAAAAAAACCGCACAACTTGTTTTGCGAACTGCGGAATACCGCTTTTGCGCGGCGCAGAACTCAAAG
>JAISOH010000050.1 GCA_031275825.1 Prevotellaceae bacterium
ATTTGAGTAGCAATACAAACATTCCCGAAGCCACTGCCGCAGGCTATCCCGACAATTTCAAAGGCGTATTTGTACAGGAAGCAGTTATTGGTTTGCCTTCTAAATGGTTCAACAGCGTAAATAACACTACTTTGCAGATTGCCGGTTACAATATGCTGATAGGCACAGGCGGCATTTCGGGCAAAATTGCCTTGGAAGCCGTTGGCGGCGGCGCTCCGGGCGCAAATGCTTTTCTTAATGCCAAAATAGGCAATTTCACTATCGGATTTAATTCGTTTGATATTACTTTCAGACAAAACGTAATAACCGAATCGAATATTCGCGGCAGATTAACAATACAGAATTTTAAAAACAGCGCCAATCAGCCTTTACAAATAGAACTTGCCGGCAGTTTTTCGCAGGATGGCGATTTTAATCTTACCGCATCTGTTTCCAACAGCATATCTGCAAATTTGTTTAACTTCGTAAATTTTGATTTCCATACCTTTGAACTTGGCAAAGCTGACGGCAAATTTTACTTGGGAACTTCCTGCGATATTTGGTTTCCTTCAAATTCGGTAATGAATAAAATTATCGGCAGTCAAAAAATTTCATTGCCCAAGATACGCATTTACGACAGCGGACGCATGGAAATAGTCGGTGGCGAGGCATTTATTCCTGCAAATATAAGTTTGAATTTAGGACCGGTAGATGTTTCGGTAACGGGCATTAATTTCGGTTCGCATCAGCAAAAATATAATGGCGTAGAACGTCAATACAATTATTGGGGTTTTGATGGTGCAATCAGCATCGACCCGCTTGGGATAGATGTGCGCGGCGAAGGATTGAAATATTATTACACAGTTGATAATGACGAACATGGAGGCGCAGGCGATTCGTTCATTCATATTCAAACTCTTGAAGTTGATTTGATTATTCCGGGGTCAGCCAGTCCTTCGGCAGCCGTGGCAATTATTCACGGCATGCTGTCTATTCCCAGTCCGGGAGAGGATCCAAAAGAATATCAGGGCGAAATTTCGTTAAAACTTCCAAAAATGAATATTGCTGCCGGCGCCGGAATGAGGCTTATGCCCAAAGAGCCGGCTTTTATTATAGACGCCAGCGTTCAACTTCCTGCGCCTGTTCCGGTAGGATTTGTATCTATTTACGAATTTCGGTTATTGCTGGGTTATCGTTATGTAGCCGAAAAAGAGGCTGTGGGACTGGTTTCGGGTGTCAATACATGGTATGATTATTATACTTATCCTCCGCGAGGCGTACATATATCCAAATTCAGTCCGCCCAACAAAACAAAAGATTACTCAACGCCTTTTTCGTTAGGCGCCGGCGCTGTGCTTGGCACTAATTTGGACGGCGGAAAAATTCTTTCGGCGCGAGTGATGATGTTACTGTCGTTGCCTACCCTGTTTATGATAGACGGCAAAGCCTCGCTACTCAGTTCCCGCATAGGTTTGGATACAAACAAAGAGCCGCCTTTCTTTGCCTTTGTAGCCTGGGGCGACAGCGCTATTGAAGCCGGCCTGGGCGCCGATTTCAAACTTCCTGCAAACAGCGGATCCATTTTTTCGCTTTATGCCAATGTTGAAAGCAAATTCCCGCTGCGCGGCGGCGCATGGTACATTAATGCAGGCACCAAAGACAAGCCTGTCAGCGCCACTCTGTTTAAGGGAGTGCTTAATTTGAATGCTCAGGCTTACCTGATGCTCTCGAGTCAGGGTATATCATTAGGCGCGGGCGTAAGTTTTAATTTGAACAAAAGTTTTGCAGGTATAAAAGTACGCCTGTACGCATGGGTAGAAGTAGGCGGTTCTATCAGTTTTGAAAAACCGCAGCTCGGCGGCTATCTGTACTTTGGCGGCGGCATAGAAGTAAATGTTTGGAGACTGATTTACGTGTCGTTTAGTTTGTCTGTTTATCTGTCAGCCGAAGCGCCAGCTCCGTTTAAACTTTATGCAAGCCTGAATGTTAAAGGCAAGATAAAAGTATTATTTTTCAAAATAAAATTCAGTATTAAATTAGAGTTGTCATGGGAAACAAATAAACAGGTTGATACAAGCCCCATTTGTCCCTTGCCTTATCTGGGAGCAGAAAACCGCACAGACGAATTAGTTAAAGCCGTTCACATGCTTACCAACGAAGTTTATGATATTAATTTTTTGCAGATGAATACTCTTCCCGCCAATGCAAATAACATCACGAAAATCATTCCTGCGGACAGTTATATTGATATTAAGACTATCAAAGGGTTGATTAACAGAGTTTCCGCCAATATAGGCGGAGGCACAATATCGCCGGCAAACTATATGGATAAAATTCCTCCCAGTGCAGTAGTCAAAGGCAAACAGTTACGACAGGTAGTTCATAAGTATTCTATGGAAAAAGTTGAGATTTTTGCATGGGATAATCAATCTAATCAATGGGTTGAATACCATCCGTTTGCGGCGCTTACAGAAGAAGGCGAAGACCGTATTGATGCAAAAAAATTAAAAATAGGCAGCTGGCAATTAATAAATAAACAGTATGATACTGTCCGGTTATTAGCCGCCAATCCGTTTTCATATACGGATGCAGGCGAACCGGGCTGGGTAGTTCCCGAATATCTGGGTCTTACGGGCGAAGTACTGTTTTGCGAAGAAAACATAGAAATGAAAATTTTGAATTTTCTTAATAAAGGCGTTAACAATGGCGATAAGGTATATATAGAAAATGACGGTATAGCATGTGCAAATAATGGCATAGCATGTGTAATAATAAGAGATGTAAACAATGAAGATTTGGGAGATTTGGTATATCGCTATAATGATTCCAATCACCATTATATTAATGGCGCATGGTTTAACCTTGTAGAAGAATATCTCGAAGAACAGCCGACAGATGAACAAACTCCTGAATTATTATCAATTGAACCTGTCGATAATATTTCCGAACTCCCAAAACCAACCATGGACAAAGGGATAGATATTAATACCTTTGTAATAAAAAACAGCCCCGACGAGCCACACGATTTTGCAAGGTCGCTTTATTTTTCTAATTACAATCGTTTGCTTATCATGTTTCCTGAAAATATAGCAGAAATAAGATTATTGCTGACTTCCTGCGCACCTTCTGTTACGGTAAGATTCTATAAGGGTTTTGTTCCCGATGATGGTAACAGCAGTAATATTCAATATGAACAGGTTGCAGAAATAATAAAAACAGGTGAAGAACTTGCCGAATCGGAAATAGTTTACAGCTACCCCGATAATCCAATAATAAGAATTATTATAGAACCCGAACATTCTGATTTTGAAGAAATAACAGCCATAAAGGAACAGATTTCGGGCTTATTTGCCAAGGCTTACGGTTATTCTAACGGCACATTACAGTTTAGTGATGAAGACCAGATACTTTATGATGAATTGACTGACAGGCTTAACGCACTGCGTCCCATTGACGGTAAAGAGGAGGAAGAAACAGCTATCTGCGATACTACTTCCTTACAGCAAATAAGATGGTACACTGTTGAACGTTATCAATACAAAGAACTGCTTCCCTCTATTGAAGAAAAACGGGAAGACCAGACGGCAATGGCAGAAGCTGTAAATAAGTATATTCAGCCGGTATGGCGACCTGCAACAAAATACTGTATCCATTTTCAACTCAACGATGAAGTCAGCTATAACGGTACTCCAAAGTCTTCGGGCGTTTATAAGTATTACTACGGATTTAAAACCACCGGCAGCGTTGGGCATTATCAGGGCACGGGAAATAACATCGGAAAAGGTCTGAATCTTTTAGAAAAATATATTGATTTTAACCGTTCCTATCCTAATGCCGACGGCAATTTGTTACAGTCCAAGCCATTATTTTGGGGTCATTACGAATGTAAAATAAATATTTTCTTTACCAAAGCCTTTATCTGTCATTTACTTAATAACTGGCCCGAATATGGTAATTTGGTAGAAATGGGCGGCAGTTTGAATATAAAAATCAAGGATCCCGTTTCTGACGTATTGATTGAGTATCCTTTACAGGAAGATGTTGATGTGGCTTATGCCGATGAACAGGATATTGTCTGGCAGGATGACGATAATCCTCCATCGCCTTTATACATCCATCTGATAAACAACCTGCTTGCAAACTACGAGCAGATTCCCTGCGACATATCCGGCATTGGCATGCTTAAACCTGCAGCTATGTTTTATTCTATAACGCTGGCTAATTTAAAACCGTTGAAACTGTACACAGCATTGCTTTACAACGCATTTAATCCTAATGGAACGGAATTGTCGGATGCTAATAATGCGGAAGTTCACCGTTTTGTATTCCAAACATCGAGATATGAAAATTTTGAAGAACAGGTAAACAGTTGTATATTGAAAGATGACAGCGGCAATGAAAAAATGGCTGTATTTGAACTTTTAACGGATATGCCTGCTTCAGGCGAAGCAGATGTATATCAAACAGTCTGGAATCTCGATAACGATGTTCTGTCGGATTTGGCTCTTCGCTATTCGCACAATTTTGATAAATTAATGGAAGGAATATTCTGTTTTAAGCCTTTGGAAGCTGCCACCACAACAGAATTTAATATCATCCGCAGCCGGGAAACAGGAAATATTGTTGCCGTTTTGGTACGCAATCCTGAGCCTTTTAACGACCCCAAAATACCCATTGAGCAAATAACGGATACGATTGTTGTAGCCGATGAAAACGCTAATGTTGATACCGGTTTTAAAACTCTTTATTCCAAAGATTATTCCCAAGCCATTATTGTCAAAAACGGAAGTCCGATAACGGAAAACAGTCTGTTTATACGGTTTCGGTACAAACTGTGGAATGGTTCGATATATAATGTGGAAAAAACAATTCAAACAGAAATAAATATTAATCAATAAAATATTAAGAAAATGAGTGTAATTAATATAAATAGTAAAGACAGTATAGAGAAATACGATACTTTATTGCAATCCCCCTATTTGCATTTATCGGCAGCAGGCTCAGGCGACGAACAAGTCCAGAGAAACTATTTACGCTGGTTTTTTAGAGGAACACTGGGAAAAAATCATTTACCCAAAGGCGATTATGCCCAAACTGATTATAATTTTAATAAATCCGGCGATTATGTGAAAATTTACAGGTCGCCGCTTCAAGGACCTGTAATTCTACTTCCTCTCCCACTCCCTTCATTCTATAATTGTCTTTTGCCTGCTGCTCCTGAGGTTATTGATAATTTAAATCAGTTATGGAGTTATCACTATAAAGGCAAGCTTACTTATCTGCGGTTTTTGGAAAAGAAAAAGTATATTGCCGCTCTGAACATATATAATCCTGTAACAAATTCAAATTATAAGGATTTTATGCAATATTATCTTGACAAGCTACACGGGACTGTTGAGATAGAGTTTCCCAATGATTTGTTTTTTTCAATAACATCGCACAGAAGATTTTATTCTACTCAACCTGTCCTTTCTCCTTCAGGTAATGTGAAAATGGAAGTAATGTCTGTTAATGAAAACAGGGCATCAGCCGATAAATATGTTTATGCGCGTAAATCTTTTATAAGTTCAAAATATTCACAACCCGAGTTTGGCATGATATGCGAAAATGGAAGGAGCATCCGCCTTCAGGCAGATTATTACGATATTGTTCCGAGCTTTATGCTTTATTTTTATGATGAATGTATTGCAGATATTAACAACCATGGCGAATGGGAAGAACTTGGAGATTTTGCATTAAGTTTGGATGTAAAAGAAGTTTTTACGCGACTGGAACCGAAACGCGGCATGATTAACGGTATATGGCCCCGATTTAACGACAATGCTTTTGTTAATGTAGCGAACTATCAGGACAAATGGAATGGCGTTTCGTCAGACCCTGACGAAAGAAACATTAAGCAACTGGTTGCCGATTATATAAGCCTTAGCGATGCTGCGGACAATCCGCGGGCAAACGAGCAGGTATTTACCGGAAGTACGGAGGATGATGGCAGTCCGCTTGAGACCTCGCTGTTGGATGTACTTAATCTTGGCGCAATGGATTTCCATGTAGCAAGAATGTTGGGATTAGGCACAATTGATTTAAATCCCGTGAAAAACAAAAATCAACAATATGTTTATGCAGCAGAGTATTTTACACAAGGTGATTTGGAAGATGGTTTGGGAAGCCGCACTGTTAGACATCTGTATTTGAGCCTGCCAACCTCCGGAACTACGGAACGTTTACCCAAAATACCGAATATTACGGAAATTGTACCCGGAATACTTAACGACAGCAATCCGGAAGAACACAATACTTCTAATAATGGCTATACCTCCGATGGGCGCTGTCGTTTTGTAACCATACTGGTTAATGAAGAGGAAGAAGAAATTTCCAATCCGCCTTTTTACGCTTCACAGGAAGAATTTAACCGCTCGGAATATACATTTCCAATATTCGGCGGTTTGGAACATAAAATGAATAATGAGATAGAATGGCAAAGCCCCGAACTCTCCAACGATACTGATTATCAACATACAGGAGATGGCTGTAATGAAACCGTGCCGCTTTTGTTTTCGGAAGGATTAAATGACAGAGCAAATCAGCGTATCCTTTATATCCATAAACAGCAAGAAAGCGGCGTACATCATTATCTTGCTTATGGAATTGATATTTTTTCCAGATCAACGCGCAGCGAAAATATTTGTTCTATCGAAACACAGTTTAAGGCAACCCTTTTAAAACCGCCCGTAAATATCAACGCCCTGTTAATACGTAAAGAATTACCTTTGTTGCTAACTTCACAGGAAGAACAAAACAGATATGCAGCAATAACAGCTAATGATAAAACCCTGATTCGTCTTATTTTTGATTACCATACCGAACAGGAACTGTCTGTTTACAAAATTGACGAAAAATACAGCCATCTGACAGATACTGATATTGTCGAAAATAATATTGCAGGCATGGATATATATCCGGACGATTTTGAAATATATGCTGACGAGGTGGAAATATTTTTCAGAAATTCGGTTCCGAATAATGTATCGGGCAAAGCGATTGTTGTTTTAGACAACCATCCTTTAATTGCCACGGTACATACCGACAAATATCCTTTATTAAGTCAGGGATCTGGAGAATATTTGATTCCTCATCTGCCAGCTTCCGAAATAAACAAATATACAGGAGGAGTTTTTTCCATAGGCGGAGAGCAATTCATCATAGCATCCATAAATTCATCCAATCCGGACAAACCTGAAATAAGCGTTTATAAAAAGGGAATCAGCGACACATTTGCAAATTCCGAAAATCAGGATATGGATGCAGACGATCTTCAATTGCCGCAAATCACGCCCGACAGTTTATTTGTAGCCATTGAAAATATGCAAACTCCTTTAAACTGGGGGCAAAATAACCCATACAGTTTAAAGGTGAAAATCGGAACATCTTCATGGAATGTTAAAAGAGAAGTTTTTCATAAAATTGTTGACGGCGAAGATGTACGATTTATTGAAAAATCACGCGGAATATGGGAAGATGTTAATATAGAAAAAGTAGAAGAACTTATTGACCGGGAATTAAATAATGAAGGAGAAGTAATAAATGAAATTTATGAATTTAGAGGATTATATAAACTTACTTTTGTGAATTTCCAACTTTCTCAACATGAACAGTATAGCGCTAACAATATCTCTGTAGAATGGCACAGTGGAATTGTGCGGCTTAAACGACAATCCGCTCTGCCAAATGGAGAAAGAGATTTGTTTGAAGTGGTCGGAATGGATAATTCTGGGCAAAATCTTGTGTTGTATATTAACGATTCTTCGTTTAGCGATGCGCCGGAATATGACGACATTCCGGAAGATCCGCAATTAATCAATTATTATCCCGGATACAAAGTATATTTATATGCAAACAATGCAAATCTTAGCGAAACCAACATTTTACCGGCACAGGGAAAAGAAGTGCATTATTCTGTTTTCGGATTAAGAAGTATAAATTCGGAAGAAAATATAAATTCAAAACTAAGCACCCCAGCGATAATGTTTGCGCAGGAATTGATTGAGCCGAAATCGCCGGAATTGCCAATAACCGCAAAATATGCTACACGACCCGATTTTTTTGGGCGGGCAAGTTATACGCTTACACCCATATTTGACCACAAACCAAACAGTATCTTATTTTATCGCTCCAATGACGAAGCTTTTTTAAATGCGCTGTACGAAAAAAGTACTGTGGAAGAAATACGGGAGGCTCTCGAAACGTTTGGCGGTAATGACGAGGAGTTTTTAACTAACCGATGGGAAAATTTTCTTGATTTTGATACACTGTCCCAATCCGGTCAATATGCGACATATCCTCAGGCTGATAATGGCTACGCCTTTCCTATGCCCGACAATATATTTTTTATTGCGGCTATTAATAAATTTATACAGTGGAATAATAAAGAATACAGTGAAAATATAAGCAGTATTAATCAAATTAATTCGCTTGGTCAGGTAATTATTCCTGCTGTTGCAGGAAAACACGGACAGTTGAATGTTATAGATTTTATCAGAGAAACCATCTACAATTCATTTGTGCCGCTTACGGAAATGCCCGTTGTTTATCAACATATCAAGCCCAATGCGTTTCATCCCGCGCCATATAAACCGCAACCAAAACAACAGAATATTAAAAATAAAGATGGTTATCTGCTTCAACCATCCGACCCCGAATTTGATATTGCGCCAATGGCTGTAAAAGATGAAACAGGTACTCATCCTAAAATAATATTTACCGACTTTACGCTTGACGGAACTTCAAAAAACATTTACTTCTATGGCGTAAAAGAGATGAATATTCAGATGAAAATGAGCGATTTCAGTCCGATAATCGGACCTGTAAAATTAGTCAACAGCAATCCACCGGAAGCGCCTGAAATAAAGATAGTAATACCGATTTTAGAAAACCGCACGCTTGGAATCACGCCTGCAGTCCAATTTGAAATCAATGCTTATCCGAAAAATCAGTATATACGAAAAATTACGGTTTACCGTGCGCTCAACATGCTGGATGCACAATCCATCCGCAGCATGACAAAAGTAAAAGAAATTGATATCGAACAGTCCGATATGTTATACGACGAAATCTGGACGTTACAGGACGATTTTTCAGACTTGACCGAAATTCCTTACGGAACGCCATTATACT
Source organism: Prevotellaceae bacterium (assembly GCA_031275825.1). Taxonomy (GTDB): domain Bacteria; phylum Bacteroidota; class Bacteroidia; order Bacteroidales; family UBA932; genus JAIRKV01. The sequence goes on from JAISOH010000050.1 coordinate 9,151, forward strand.
ATAAACTTACGGTTTCGCGTAAAATTGAATATATGGAAGGAGACAACGCTGACCCAATTACGGAATATGCGCCATCAAAACCATCAAAACTATTGCTTACGCTTATTCCTGATACTTCCGTTCCCGATTCGCCTGTTTTAAACTACACTTCAGGACAACTTGCTGATGGTGTATTACCTGATGTTACCTTGATATGGAATAAAACCGTCAATAACGGCAAATATCATGTTTATAAAATGAACAATCAGGGAAATTGGATGAAAATAAAAGAACTCGTTGCAAACAGTGATGAAACTGTATATTTACCGCTTGCCGATACTGCATTAGAATCCGGCGCTTTACAAATAACGGATGAATACGGACAAGCCATATATCATCATTTTAAGGCAATTGCCGAAAATTCTTCCGGAATGTTAAGCAGTAACGAAGAAATACTTACCATTGGAGGGCAAAGCAGTTAGTAAAGGTAGAAATAATTAAAAGTTGAAAATATTAACAGGCAAAATATGCAGGTTGTTTTAATGCTTTCAGTAATCTGTTTCACATCGGTTTTGATTTGATTATAATTGCGTTCTATCTCTGCCTGTATGGTGTTGTTGCCGTTCCCGTCCCTGAAATTTACAATATTCATTTTAATTTATGTTATATTTTTTTGTTTTTTATCATTATTCTTATATTTTCAATTATTTTGCGTATGTTTGCATGTTAAAATTATTGATAAGATTTTTCTAAATTAAGATTTATGTTAAAAGATGAAAGTATGAAAATGTTGTTTACGGCGGCAATAAACTCTGCCATACGAGCCGGAGCAAAAATTATGGAAGTGTACGAATCGGGAGAACTTCACATAAAGGCAAAATCGGATTTAACGCCTCTAACGCTTGCCGATACTTTAGCACATGAAGAAATAAAATCAAATCTGGCTGTTACGCGAATTCCGGTTATAAGCGAAGAAGGCCGTTCTATTGCTTATGATGAACGCAGTTCGTGGGATTTATTCTGGATGGTTGACCCGCTTGACGGCACCGATGAGTTTATAAATCGTACAAGCGACTTTACCGTAAATATAGCCTTGATACAAAATGGCTATCCTGTAACAGGAATAGTATATGCACCTGCATATAAACGAATTTATTTTGCCGCAAAAGAACGCGGTTCCTATCGCAAAAATAATGTAAAACCCGATATTAACGCTCAATTCAGTTATGAAGAAATGATTGAAAATTCTGTTAAATTACCGGTTCACAATACAAACAATAACAGTCCGGTTGTTGTTACAAGTCGTTTGCATATAAGTCCCGATACTTCGGATTATGTAAATGAACTGCGAAAAAAATATCCTGATATTACAGTCATTCGACGCGGCAGTTCGCTCAAAATGTGTATGCTTGCCATAGGTAAAGCCGATATTTATCCGCGCTTCGACACAACCTGGGAATGGGATACGGCTGCAAGCCAAATAATAGCCGAAGAAGCCGGATTTACCGTATGTTCGGTTGAAGATGAAAAACGATTGAGCTATAATAAGGAAAATATGCAAAATCCATGGTTTATATGTAAAAAAGCAATGAAAGATATTAATTAATTTATGTTTAAACAAAAATTAAATACGGAAAAAGCCGATTATAAATCAATAAAACCGGTTTTTGACAATTCAAAAAAACGCGTGTATATTGAAACATACGGCTGTCAAATGAATGTAAATGACAGCGAACTTGTTTTGTCGATATTGCAGGATAACGGCTATTCACTTACAAAAAACATGGATGAAGCCGATTTGATTTTGATAAACACATGCTCGATTCGCGAAAATGCCGAACAGCGTATTTGGGGACGTTTGAATGTTTTTCGTCTTGCAAAAAATAAAAAAACAGGATTGAAAATCGGAGTTATAGGCTGCATGGCAGAACGTCTTAAAGAACAGCTTATTGAACGCGAAAAAATTGTTGATTTGGTTGTCGGACCCGATTCATATCGATCGTTGCCCGATTTGCTGCGTAATGTTGATGCAGGACAAAAAGATATTAATATATTGCTTTCGCGCGAAGAAACTTATGCCGACATTACTCCCGTGCGATTGGATGAAAACGGCGTAAGCGCATTTGTTTCAATTATGCGAGGCTGCAATAATGTTTGCGCATACTGCGTTGTTCCTTATACACGCGGTGCCGAACGTAGCCGTAATCCCGAAACTGTTTTAACCGAAGTTCAAACTCTTGTTGACAACGGATACAGAGAAATAACTTTGCTTGGACAAAATGTTGATTCATATTTTTGGAAAGATGAAAAAAATCCGGATAAAGATGTAAATTTTGCACAGCTGCTCGAAATGGTAGCACTTGTAAATCCGCAAATGCGCATACGTTTTGCAACATCGCATCCCAAAGATATAAGCAACGGAGTTTTGTACACAATGGCAATGTACGAAAATATCTGCAATTGCGTTCATCTTCCGGTACAGTCTGGCAGTACAAGAATACTCGAATTAATGAATCGCAAATATACTCGCGAACATTATCTTGAGCGCATTTTAAAAATTCGTGAAATTATTCCCGATTGCTCAATAACTACAGATATTATAGCGGGATTTTGTACCGAAACGGAAGATGACCATAAACAGACATTATCGCTGATGAACGAAGTTGCGTATGATTTTGCATATATGTTTAAATATTCCGAACGTCCGAATACAAAAGCGGCCAGACATTTGAAAGACGATGTTCCGGACGAAATAAAAACAAAAAGATTAAACGAAATTATAGAACTCCAAAACCGTCTTTCGCTCGAAAGCAACAGGCGTGATATAGGAAAAACATTTAAAGTGTTGATTGATGGATTTTCAAAACGTTCGGACGAATATTTTTCAGGTAGAACATCTCAAAATAAAACAGTAGTTTTTCCAAAAGAAAATTACAATATTGGCGATTTTGCAAATATACGCATCATAAGCTGTACTTCAGCTACACTTATAGGCGAAATTGTTGAAGAAAAAAAACACGAAACAATAACCGAACTTAAAAGCATTATCGATGAAACAATACATATTGTTGAAAACAAAATAAAAAATAAAATAAGAAAAGATAAATAAAATGGAAACAGTAAAAACAACTTATCTTGGCGGACTCCGCACCGAAGCAACTCATGTGCAATCAAACGATACAATACACACTGATGCTCCCGTTGACAATTACGGTAAAGGCGAAGCATTTTCGCCAACCGATTTGTTTGCCGCTTCGTTTGGCAGTTGCATGCTTACAATTATGGGAATTTCGGCAAATACGCACGGTTTCAGTATTGACGGAACAACTGCAAAAATCACAAAAATTATGGGTTCAAATCCTCGTCGCATTGCAGAAATAATAGTAGAACTTACGTTCCCGAAAAATAATTACAGCGTAAAAGAAAAAAAGATTATAGAGCTTTGTGCAAAAGAATGTCCAGTTGCCAACAGCCTGCACCCGGACTTGAAACAAACAGTGATTTTCAATTATTAAGCCATATTACTCAAAATCATAAGCAGTATTAATTTTGTTAATACGGAAAAATAATTGATTTGTACAGTTATTACCTGTTAAGCAGTTTTGGACAGGTAAGTGTGACAGATTTCGAACTTCGGATGATGATATTTATCACGATAAAATAACACTAATGTTGTCATTGCAACTGTTCTAAAATGATTTCCGAAGACTTTACAAAAAACGGTGGAATATAGAAGAACTGCATGGAAAGAACCTGAATATCAAAAATTACAATCATGCGTAACATGAGTTATTAATGAGCGATTAAGCCCGCAAGTTAAAAAATAAGGAAATATGTGAAACGGGAGATAATCGAAAAAACAAAATACATGCAAAAAAAATAAACCTAAAAGAAATGTATTGAAAAGAGTAACTAATATTTCTAAAACAGATTATATGCAAACAAGCCGATATTTTTCAATAAAATACCAAATTGACTTATTTTAAATGCAGATAAATATCTTTTATATTCAGACCTGTTTTTTTAATCGTTATTAATTATTTTGACTAACTTTATTGCTCTTACAGGACAAATTACAATACATTTGCCGCATTGAGAACAGCGTTCCTGACGACAAGCCGTTGCATATATTTTGTCATTGACGGCAACCATACTCAATACGCGATGCCTGCATATTTGTGTGCAACGCCTGCATCCGGTACATTCTTCCGAAAAAACGTATATTGCCTTGCGAGGCTGTTGCAGTTGTTGCAATTTTTTCCAAAAACCGTTTTTTTTCTCCTTATTCCACATGATAAATTTATTTTATATTCTACTTATAATGACAAACAGGAATGTAAAATATTTTACAAAATATAAAAAAATCATAATTTTCATCAATATCGCATTAACTTTTATTTCATTAGCCTTATCCTGTACGGATTTGTTTTTATATTTTCGTTTCAATACAACAGCGGCGAAGGCATGTATTTTTAGCGATTTTTCAAATTACGATAATATTACCGTAATTTGTTTTTGAAAAAATTACTAACTTTGCCGTGCTATAAATAAAATTTAACATAATTTGCTACAAGACACAAACATAGTAGAAACGCCGTTAATGAAACAGTATTTTGCAATGAAAGCAAAACATCCCGATGCTATCATGCTGTTTCGCGTTGGCGATTTTTATGAAACATTCGGCGAAGATGCCATAAAAACAAGCGAAATTCTCGGTATTACGCTTACGCGTCGCGCCAACGGATCAGCTCAGCATGTTGAACTTGCAGGATTTCCCTATCATGCCATAAATACATATCTCCCAAAACTTGTTCGTGCCGGACAGCGCGTTGCAATATGCGACCAGCTGGAAGACCCTAAAAAAACAAAAAAAATAGTACAACGCGGTGTTACCGAAGTTGTTACACCCGGAATCACCTTTTCGGAAAATGTTCTTGAAAATCGCGAAAATAATTTTTTGGCTTGCGTACATTTTAACAAACAACTTGTCGGAGTTGCATTTTTAGATGTTTCGACAGGCGAATTTTTTGTTTCGGAAGGCTCGGCAGAATATGTAGATAAACTGATTACAAATTTTTCGCCAAAAGAAATTTTATTTCAAAAAGGATATGAAACCGACTTTATAAATTATTTCGGCGACAAACATTATATATACAAACTGGATGAATGGGCTTTTGTGGAAGATGCCGCACATAACAAACTGCTTCAACAATTAAAAACAAATACCTTAAAAGGTTTTGGAGTTGAAAATATTTCAACAGGAATAATAGCCGCAGGAGCCACATTGTTTTATCTTGACATAACTCAACACGAAAAACTTAAACATATTTCATCCATTTCGCGTATCGACGGCGATGACTATGTCTGGCTCGACCGTTTCAGCATCCGCAATCTTGAACTTTTTCACTCGTTCAACGAAAATGCAAAAACGCTTGTAGATGTGATTGATAAAACCATTTCACCAATGGGAGCAAGACTTTTGCGGCGTTGGATTTCATTACCGTTAAAAGATATTCGCATTATAAATTCACGCCTTAATGCGGTAGAATATTTTTTAAAAAATAATGATATTTGTGAAAAAATCATAGAAAAAATATATGAAATAGGCGATATTGAAAGAATAATGTCGCGAGCATCGGCAGGAAAAATAGTTCCGCGCGAAGCGCTGCAACTTGCTACGGCATTGTCGGCAATAAAACCCATAAAAGACCTTTGTAAAAATACCGACGAATCAAATATCGTTAAAATAGGCGAACAACTTAATGTTTGCGACAGCATACGAATAAAAATCAAAACGCAAATCCACCCCGATGCTCCAAATCAACTTGCAAAAGGCGGAGTAATTGCCGATGGCGTAAACGCCGAACTTGATGAAATTAGAAATATAGTCCGCAACGGAAAAAAATATCTGCTCGAAATTCAGGAAAGAGAAATAGAACGCACAGGAATAACATCGCTGAAAATAGGATTTAACAATGTTTTCGGATATTACATAGAAGTGCGAAATACACACAAGGATAAAGTGCCTTCCGACTGGATACGCAAACAAACGCTTACCGAAGCGGAACGCTATATTACCGACGAACTTAAACATTATGAAGAAACAATTCTTGGCGGCGAAGAAAAAATGACAGTCATAGAACAGCAAATATTTGACGATTTAATTGCAAACATCCTTGAATTTGTCGTTCCCATACAACTGAATGCCTCATTGATTGCAAAACTTGACTGTTTGCTTGCCTTTTCTATTCTTGCCGCAAAATCAAACTATTGCAAACCCGAAATAACAGATGGCGATGAAATTGACATAAAACAGGGACGCCATGCGGTAATCGAAACAATGATGCAACCCGGAACTTATATAGCAAACGATGTTTTTCTTGACAGTAAAGACCAGCAAATAATAATTATTACAGGACCAAACATGTCGGGAAAATCGGCAATATTGCGGCAAACAGCGCTTATAGTTTTACTTGCACAAACAGGATGTTACGTTCCGGCGCAATCGGCAAGAATCGGCATTGTAGATAAAATTTTTACGCGAGTCGGCGCATCCGACAATATTTCGCAGGGCGAATCTACGTTTATGGTTGAAATGCTCGAATCGGCAAGTATCTTGAATAATCTTTCTTCACGTTCGCTGGTATTGCTCGACGAAGTCGGTCGCGGAACAAGCACCTACGATGGAATTTCAATTGCATGGGCTATGGTAGAATATATTCACGAACATCCTGCGGCAAAAGCAAAAACGCTGTTTGCAACACATTATCATGAACTTAATGAAATGGAAAATTCATTTTTACGTATAAAAAATTACAGTATTGCAGTAAAAGAAATAAATAACAAAGTAATTTTTTTGCGTAAATTTGTAAAAGGAGGCACAGAACACAGTTTTGGTATTCATGTTGCCGAAATGTCGGGAATGCCGAAAAGCGTTGTCGCCCGTGCCGGAGAAATATTAAAAGAACTTGAAAAAGCCAACAAAAAAAGTCCTCTCGAAAAATCAATAAACGAAATAGCAGAAACCCGCAGTGGATACCAACTCAGTTTTTTTCAACTCGATGATCCTGTATTGAAACAAATCCGCGATGAACTCAAAAATCTTGACATAAACAATCTTACTCCAATCGAAGCGCTGAACAAACTTAATGAAATTAAGAAAATTTCAGGACTCTAAGATTCAGGATTTGTAAATTTACATAGTGATTTTTTGCAATCGCCTTACATCTTCCATTCCTTTTATTGCGGATATTTTCCTGATAAGGTTTTCCAAATCGCCGGCGCTGTGAACATAAAGTTCAATAGTGCCTTCAAATATTCCATCGTGGCTTTCGACATTCAGTTTTCGCATATTTACGTTCATTTCACCTGTGATGATTTTTGTGATATCGTTTAAAATTCCTATTCTGTCTATGCCGCGCATGGTAATAAATGCAAGAAACGACTGGATTTTGTGCGTAGTCCATTTTACATTGATAATTTTATCGCCGTATTCGGCTGCAAGCTTGTTTGCTTCACGGCATTCCTGACGGTGAACAACAACGTTTCCATCGCTTATTTCAAAGCCTATAATATTGTCGCCCGGTATGGGATTGCAGCAGTTTGCCGTTTTATATGTAAGTTTTTTTTCGAAAGTTTCTTTAAGCAGGAATGGTTTTTTCTTGTCAATTTTAGTTGGTTCGTTTATATTTTTTGTTGGCGTGGTATCTTTTTTTGCTGTTTTTTTTGTTCCGGGAATTATTTTTTTTATCAAATCAAAGCCCCAGTATATGGCAGATTTTTGAGGCGGGTTTTCTTTTAACTGTTTTTCAAAATCATCAAGCTGGATAATTCCCGAACCTACTTTGCTGTACAGTTCGCGTTTGTTTGCCACGCCGTAAGCCGTACATAACTTACTGAAAACTCTTGCTTGCGGTTCCACATTAAACTGTGCCAATTTTTTCTTAATGAGTTCTTTTCCGTGGTCTATGTGGTCTTGTACTTCGGCTTTCAATGCTGCTTCGATGCGTACTTTGGTTCGAGGTAATTTGGCATATTCAAGCCATTCGCGTTTGGGTTTGGCATTTTCGGCGGTAAGCACTTCAACCTGGTCGCCGTTGACAAGTATATAACTGAGTGAAACTAATTTGTGATTTACTTTTGCTCCTATTGCCCTGTCTCCTATTCTCGAATGTATGGTATAAGCAAAGTCAATTACCGTTACGCCTTTGGGCAGCATAATTGTTTTGCCTTTAGGCGTAAACAAAGTTATTTCTGACGAATACATGTTTAATCTGAACTGGTCTAAATATTCCACAGCATTGGTTTCGGGATTGATAAGCACATCGCGAATTTTAGCAAGCCATTTGTCAAGTTCTTCTTCCTGGGCTGTATCGTCTTTGTAACGCCAGTGAGCGGCAAAACCGCGTTCTGCTATTTCTTCCATTCGTTTTGTGCGAATTTGCACTTCAACCCAAACGCCGAAAGCCATTACAGTGCAATGCAAAGCTTCGTAGCCATTTGTTTTAGGCGTACTTATCCAGTCGCGCAGGCGTTCGTTTTTCGATTGATAACTTTCAGTAATTATAGAATAAATATGCCAGCATTGCGTTCGTTCGGGAACAATATCGGTAGGTTCAAAAATTATTCGAACAGCAAACAAATCATATATTTCTTCAAAATTTATTGATTTGGTATGCATTTTATTCCAAACGGAATATACCGATTTTGTGCGTGCGCTTGTGTTGAATTTTATATTGCTTTCTTTCAATTTTTTTTCGATTGGCTCTATAAATTTGTCGAAGAAATTTTGCCGTCCGGCTTCGGTAGATTTAATTTTTTCATCTATTTCCTGAAATTCTTTAGGCGACAGATATTTAAGGCTTAAATCTTCAAGTTCGTTTTTTATTTTAAAAAAGCCGAGACGGTAAGCAAGCGGCGCAAAAAGAAAAAGGGTTTCATTGGATATTTTCTGCTGCTTTTCGACAGGCATCGAGTCAAGAGTGCGCATATTGTGAAGACGGTCGGCAATTTTTATAATTATAACGCGAATATCATCATTCATTGTTAATAATATTCGTTTAAAATTTTCGGCTTGTCCTGATTTGTCCTTGTCAAAGGCGACGTCTATTTTTGTAAGACCGTCAACGATATAAGAAATTGTATCGCCAAAAACACTTTTCACCAGTTCTATTGTGAAATTGGGATTATCTTCAACAACATCATGCATTAGAGCCGCACATATTGATTTATAACCGAGACCGATTTCCTGCACAACAATTTTTGCTACTGCAACAGGATGTAATATAAATGGGATTCCCGAACGGCGTTTTATTCCTTTATGAGCTTCATTGGCTATTTCAAAAGCTTTTTTTATGAGAATAATACCATCTTCGTTTGTATTATTACGGCACAATTCTATAAGTTCATCAAATTCGCTCCGAATAAGTATTTCGTCATAATATGCCTGATTTTTGCTCATGTGTTTTTATTGGTAAATTAAACTTACGGTTCCTTTTTGTTCAAATACCTGACTTGAATTTTTGAATATGATTTTCACATAATACAAATAAGTATCTTCGGGAAGAACATTGCCTTTTGCCGATGCTCCATTCCAGAAATGTTCTTTTGATATGGGAACATCCATCGGTTTGGTTGTTTCAAATATCACGGTATTCCAACGGTTAAATATTATCATATGATATTCATAATCTGTTTCTTTGCCGCCAACTATTGGCGCAAACTGGTTTCTCCGGCGATAAGTTTCCACGTTGTTTGTAAATGTGCTTGCCGGATCGATTGCGTTTGGCATTGTTACAGGTTTATCAAGGCTTATGCAATATTCGCGTGAAATACTTGCGAAATTTGCAGTTCTGTCAACAGCCGTAATTCTGTAGCAAAAATCGTAAACATTATTGCTAAAATCATTTTGAACATCCATGTCTGTAAATTGCGTAACATCCAGCAACAACCAGAACAAGCCGTTTCGATGCAAATAATAAACGGAATCTCTGATAAAATCATTCCACGATACACTAATGTTCGGATTTGCATATTTTGTATTTATAATTATACTGTTGAGCGTATCGCTGATGACTGATGGAGATTCAACACAATGCGCAATATTATTGAACGCTGTTACTCTGTAAAAATATTTTTTGTTTACATCGCATGTATAATCATCATAAACAGTTGTGTTTTTATCAGAAAACGTATGTATCGCCTTGAATGTGCTGTCGATATCTGTGCTGCGTTCTATCTGAAATTTGGTCATTTGCGTGGAATTTTCAATTTCAAAATGAAGATGATTGTAAGTATCGAACGATACCAGCGAGTCAAGGTTTATGTATAGCGGAGCGGCGGGAAGGTCATTGCCTGCTATAATTCCTTCGCGTACGTTTGAATAGCTTACATCTCCGTTAGGCAAATATGTTTTTACGCAAAACAGATAATTTTTATTTACAATCATTCTGAAATTTACAGTCGTATCGCTTGTAACAGGGCTTAACGGAACAGCGTTCTGCAGGTTAAACGGCGAAGCCGAAGGAGCAATATAACCTACAATCTGATATTTTATCGAATCGTTGAATTTTTTATCGGTTTGTCTGATTTCAAATTTGTCTCTGTACGATGTTTTATATGGAGTCCACAATACTGTTGCCGTAAATTCACACGGATCATATCTTAATACGGGATTAAGAAAAACCGAGTGGTGATTTTCGGAATGTTCGTTACCTGCCGGTCCTGCTTTTGTTGTCATTCGATAAATCTGCGGACGGATATCAGCTCCTGCATTTGTTTCGGTATAGTTTGTTGTTATTGCCGTAACTAATATTAAAAAATCAAACTGATGAGTAATATAATTATATTTATATATTTCGTATCCTGTTGTAGTACAGGTATCAGCAGGATTTCCATGCCATCTTAAAGTTATATTTCCGCCGGTATTGGGAACAACAGTTATGCTTTCGATTACAGGCGGCGGAGGCAAACATTGCGAACTTGCGGTTGTTATCAATACAACCGTCAGCGTTGATATTAAAATAATTCTTATTACATCTTTCATTTCAGTATTTTCCTGATATTATTGTCGTTAATGTGTCTGTATTCAAATATTTATTTGCCAAATCCAATATTTTGTCAGGCGTTATTTTCAGCGCTTCATCGAATATTTGCTCAATATGTTTTAAGTTTGCATTTATTTGCCGCACATCTATGTATATATCAGCAATTTTCCATGCTCCATCTATTGACCTGAGTATATCTCCGATTATATAATTTTTCACCAAAGATAATTCATCTTTTGTAATTTTTTGTTGTTGAAGCCGTAATATTTCATTTTTTATTTCATTTAATGCAGGTTTTACATATTCGTTACTTACTTCGGTCGAAATTGTTAAATATCCTGAATCCCGCATACATACTATGTTTGAATATATTCCGTAAGTGTATCCTTTTTCTTCGCGGATATTTTTCATAAGACGCGACCCGAAATATCCTCCAAGAACAGTGTTAAGAAAAAACATTCCGCAATAGTCGTGATGATTTTTGTTGAATAATACTTTTCCGATGCGAATGGCAGACTGCAGGCTGTCGGTTTTGGGGATGCAAATTATTTTTTCGGGCGAAGTAAGGATTTTCGGCAATTCAGGTTCTGTTTTTTGAGGATTTCCCCATGTATCTTTTCCAAAAAAGTCGGATATTATTTTTATCTCTTTCTCCGAAATTTTCCCAGATACAACAATAAAAGCATTGATGCTTGAATAATATTTTTTATGAAATTCACTCAACAGCAAAGGATTAAGTTTGTCATAATCATCGGGATGTGAAAAAGCGCCGTAGATGTGATTTTTGCCGAACAGCGCCGATACAAGAGATTCGCGAGCGATTGTTGAAACTTTTTCACGGTCTATAATCAACTGCTGTTTTTGATTTTGTTTATAAATATTCAATTCTCTTTCGGGAAATACAGGATATTTTATTATTTGTTCGGCTATTTCCATAACTTTTTCAAAATGTCGTGCAAGCGAATAAAATGTAATGCACGACCAGTCTCTGTCAATATCAAAATCGACAGATGCGCCGTAAAAATCAAGCAGTTCTGATATTTCTTCGGATTTATATTTTACTGTTCCTTCGGCTAACATGTTCAGCGTTGAACCTGCAACAAGAAATTGCGACTGATAACGTGTTCCCGCATTAAATACAATACTGAAACGCAAAATATCGGCAGTTCCTGTATTTATTGTCGAAAGCGACAGTCCGTTTTGTAAACAAATATCGTTTACAGCAGGCAAGGGTATTTTATCAGGTAATTTAAATCCGGGAGCAATCGTTCTGTCTAAATTCATAATATCGTTCATTAATTTATAAACTGTTTAATTTAAAGAAATTATCAGCAAACAACTGTTAATTGTTTTGTTATCCGGAAGTTATTTTGATTTTTTGTAATATAATTCACAAATCGGTGACAAAACAAATTATACAAGCCAGCCTGACTGAAAAAAACAATACAAAGGTATCATTAAATTTCCAATTATATACAAACGGATAAAAGATAAAAACAGGATTGCGGCAACCCGTCCTCAATTATCAGCCCGCAACTTTTCTAATTTTGCGATGTAAATCTGAAAAACAAATATTAATTATGAAAAAACCGCATGAAAATATCATTGAAAAGTCTTTAAAAAAACATGTTTTTGCTTTTGCCTCTTTGGTGAATATATATCAAATATCTGATTTTGACTTTCACCAAACGAGTAAAAGCGTTCCGCAGGATAATACCGCCGAAAGAGATAGTAATTTTGCCAGTTAATTTTAAAAGTTCCTTGCGTTCCCGTTTTTATCTTTTTGCTGTTCCAATGCTGCTGCTGTTTGCAGTACATCGTTAAAACAATACACAAGGTTTTCATAATATTATTGTTTTCTGCCGATTACTGGGTAACTTTGTGCAGCCAGACTTCAAAAAGTAGCGGAGTATAAGGTTGAATTACCGTTGAAACTGTTGAAGTTGTTCCTGTCGAACTGCTTGTTGATGGATTTGTGCCGTAATAACTGTATCCCCAGTCGGATATAAAAAATCCCAATCCTGCATCTCCTGTTTTGAGTTGCTGTGCTATTTTGTCAAAGCCATAAACCGTATTTCCGCCGCCTATGGTAAACGACAGTGTGTCATAACTTTTGCTGGAGTCGTATATGTTATGTCTTTTTGCCGTGTCGATAATGTTGGTGTCAAAAACAAATCCATCCAGAAAACGTCCTACGTAAGTTACGTAAACCGTACGTCCGTCAACGGCGCTCGTGGTGTCTTTTACTTCGGGAACAGGTTCGTTGTTTTCGTCTGTTGTCCAAACCGTATCGGGAGCCAGATATGTAGTTTTATAATACATTCCGTATATTATCGAGTCTGCTATTTCGGGATAGCGCATGTTGCGGTATGTTATTACCTGATCAAGTTCATAGTCCAATGGGGAAGGTATAACTTCGCGCAAGGTAACATCAAGAATATAACTTGCATACCCTGACTGCTGACTTGTCGAACTTGCAGTGTTCAACAATCGCGGAGGCGCAATGATTCTGTATTTTGCTCCTTCTTTCATATTGGGAAACGCATCTGCCAGACATCTGTAAATATAGGCTTCATCAAGATAGCCGTAATTTGGAATGTAATGCGTGGTTTGCATGTTGGCATCAAACAGTCCGTACTGTATTGCCTCGCTTTTTTCGGTTACCGAAATCACTGTTTCGTCAAGGTAGCGCTGGGTTTCATCCCATTTTACCCATTCGCCTTTGGAAGGCGTTGCTCCTGTGCCTTCATTTATTTTAATTATATAATAACCCAGAGGCGTTGGAGATATTGTATCTTTGTGTACAACTGTGATGTAAGACTGCAACAATCTGTCCTGAACCGATTCTATTGATTCGCTTTCTTCCTTTGCACATGATACCAGCAATGCCGATACCAATATTAATAAACAAGTTAGTTTTTTCATATCTTTATTTTTTTGAGTTACAAAAGTATTAATTCTTTTTTATTTTGGTAATAATAATCTGAAAAATTAATGGCGAGTTTGCAGGTACTGCTCCCACAGAACTGTTGCCATAAGCCAGTTGTGAAGGAAAAAATATCAGGGCGTTTTCATATTCGTTCATCATAGTCAAGCCCATGTCCAAACCTTTTATGTAGTTATTTTTTCCTGCAATGCCTTTTTCTACGCCTTTTCCTGTCATTCCGGCAAGACCGCATTTAATGGCTATTGAATCTATATTTGTTGTAAATACATTTGTGGTATTGATGTAGTTATTGACGCTTGTTGAGTTTAAAATTGCGCCTATATAGTAAAAATTCACCGAATCGCCCGGCGTTATTTTATTACTGCTGTTACCTGTATCGAGCGAAAGCTTGACAACGCCGTCAACAATCGCCGAATCTGCAACGGTAATATGTCCTGTTGTATCTGAAATTGCATTGTTGTAGAAAGTTGATATTAACCGGTCTTCCGTATTTACCACAGTTTCTTCGCTGGAACATGCGGACAATATTAATGCTGCAAAAATAAATATCAACATTTTTTTTATTTCAATGTTATGCCGTATTATTTGATTTTTTTTCATTGTACATCCAAAACTTTAATATCATAAACCAAAATCGAGCGTGGAGGGATACTGTTTCCATCGCCTATAATACCGTGAGCCAAGTGTGGTGGAAAAACAAAAATATGACGCGATTGATTTTCTGCAAAAAGAACAGCGCTGTGTAAACCCGAAACTGCGTTTTGCATATTTGCCGTTTCCGTCAGTTCGTTACTTTTGCCGGCAACAAATACTAAGGGATTGTCTTCGCTGTATGTGTAACAGTGAGTTCCATCTAGTAAATTTATTGTACACTGTAATGCAACCAGCGCTCCGTTTTTGATTTTTACGCCGTTTCCCTTTTCTATTTCTACATGCCAGAATCCTGTTTCGTCAAATGTTGCCTGCAAATTATGTCGCCGCAAAAACGACTGTATTCTGTCTTTGTCTTTTTCAATCAAAATTTTATTTGCCTTTTCGATATTTTCACGAATGTTCACTGTATTTTTCGGTTTTATGCCGCCTGATTTGTCATCGCCGCTGCAGGCTGCAAGAAAAATCAGGGCAAACAATATATTAAGCGCTACACAGTTTTTTTTCATAATCTTTAATAATTTTTTCGAGTTCCGGTTCACAGTATTCGTATTTGCACAGCATTTTTCCGCCGGATGCATTAAAATGTCCTCCTCCGTGAAAATGTTTGCGCGCCATTTCATTAACATCAAAATTGCCCTGCGAGCGCAGAGACATTTTAATATGGTCATCTTTTTCTACAAGCAGCAACGACAGTACAATTCCTTTTATCGACAGCGGATAGTTTACAAATCCTTCGGTATCGCCTATTTGAAAATCAAACTTTTTCAAATCTTCGCGCGAAAGCGTAATATATGCAGCGCGATATTCGTGCAATACAACCATTTTTGACAGTGCATATCCAAGCAGTTTCATTCTGTTTTCGGTAAAATTGTCATAAACCAAATGTGTTATTTTATCTTTTTCGACTCCGCAATCCAAAAGGTTTGCAATGATTTTGAAAAAATCGGGATACGACGAACTGTGAGAAAAAGCTCCACTGTCGGTCATCATTCCGCAAAACAGAGCTTCGGCTATGTTTTCAGGTAAAATTTTTGTTCCGAGCAATTTTATTCCTATGCGGTAAACCAGTTCTGATGTAGAACTTATGGGATAATACGAAAATTTCAAATCAAAATCATTAGCCGGATCAATGTGATGGTCGATAAGAATGCGCGGAACTGTTGTTTCACGTATAATTTTTTCAAGTATTTCAATTCTGTCAAGCGAATTAAAATCCAGACAGAAAATTATATCTGCTGTTTTTATTGCCGTCCGCACTTCGTGTTTATTTTTTGAATAAACCATAATTTTGTCGCTTCCATCAATCCACTGTAAAAATTTGGGAAAGTCATTTGAAACAACAATGTTGGAATCAACATTCAGTTTTTTGAGGATATACGCCAAAGCAACCGCCGAACCTACAGCATCGCCATCGGGATTTGTATGTATGATGATAGCTGCATTTTTTGCCGACTGCAAATATCGTTTGAGATTATCGTATTGCTTTTTTGTAAACAGATTTTTCATTTTGCATTTGAATTGTCAAAGATAATATAAATTTATATAACCTTTTAAATCCTTTCACAAATCATAACGTATTTTCACAATTTTTTATGTAATAATACGGTCGCTGCCTATTAATAAAACTGTCAGCGTCAATATCAATTCCGTTAAGCGTAATATCCTGTCAATTAACAGAAATAAACAATCTGCTGTAATTTACAGTATCTTGCATCTTCTGATTTTTATTCACAAGCAGCAACCGAATATCCGTCAATATTATTTTTTGAATAATTGATAATATTTATTAACTTTGCAGTAAATTTAATATTTTAAAATATGAGCGAGAAAAAAATTGATTTGAAAAAAATATTGTCCATATCGGGACATTCAAGTTTGTTTGCATTTGTAGGAAAAACAAAAAACGGCATTATTGCCGAAAATATTAACGACAAAAAAAGAACTGCTTTCGGCGAATCGGCAAAAGTAAGCGCACTGTCGGACATATCGGTATTTACAACAAAGGAAGAACTTCCATTGTCGGTATTGATTGAAAAAATAAAAGAAAAAGAAAACTGTAATGCCATAAATATCGAAATCAAAAAAGTTGATACCGAAATACTTAAAAAATATTTTGAAGAAATACTACCCGATTATGACCGCGACCGTTTATACGTTTCACACATGAAGAAAATACTTGACTGGTACAATCAGTTGCAAAGTAATGACATGCTTGATTTTGAAAAAGATGATAAGGCAGAAAATGCAAATACCGAAAAAACGGAATAAAAGCATTTTTTCTGTTTTATCGGTACTGGTACTGTTATCATGCAATAATGCTACACAAAACAAAACAGCCGGTTACAAAGATTTCAGCTTGCCGGATATACCTGTTGTTATAACCGACAAACAGGAAGCATACAAGCATGTTGCTCTTAATTATTGGAATGATTTTAATTTTGCCGATTCAATGGCATACAGGCAAACGACTGCACAAATATTTACCGGTTTTCTGAATACATTACAGTACGTCGATTTGCAAACAATTTTGCAAAGCATGGAAAACATGATGAAAAAAGCCGAATCCGACAGTAACGGATATATACGTTTTACCGGCATCTGCGAACAGTATCTTTACGGAGCAAATTCACCTTATCGCAGCGACGATTTATATATTCCCGTTTTGCAAAGCATCATAAATACAAATATAATCGATTCAAACTATAAAACAGTTGCCCAATACCGCCTGAAAATGGCAATGAAAAACAGAACAGGAAATCAGGCTGCCGATTTTGAATATACGCTTGCGTCGGGAATAACACGCAAACTTTATGATATAAAAACCGAATTTGTTTTGCTGTTTATAAACAATCCCGGCTGCAACGCCTGTAAAGAATACATCGACAGGATACAAAATTCGCAACTTATACGGCAGTTGATAAAAGAAAAATTGCTTGCCGTTCTGGCTGTTTATCCGGACAGCGATTTGGATGAATGGAAAAAATATCAATCACAAATTCCATCGGACTGGATAAACGCTTTCGATAAAAAACTTGCAATAAGGAATGATGAAATATACGATCTTCGCGCAATTCCCGTGCTTTACCTGCTTGACAGCAATAAAAAAATTCTGCTGAAAGATACTTTTGTAGAAAGTATAGAAAAATATTTCACCCTGTAAAAATTGCATTTGCACAGAATTTCAAAAACTGTTTAAAATAATTTCTGAAAATTTTACAAAAACATTTCAGTAGAATCCCTGCCTGTTTTTATTTCAGCCATTTCATGGAAAACATTCGGCAATTATTAAAATATTTCCGTATCTTTCCAAATCGTATATACATTTAGAGAAAAAGGTATATACATTTCACTCAAAAGGTATATACATTTCACATAAAACGTATATACCTTTTTAACATGCGCCTGTTACGGTTTATCAAACTGCAAGTTAATCGACTTACTGTTAAATATATCAGCAAAACCACCGAAACGAATATTTTTTGTTCCTGCGTTTTTTTGATTATGATTTTTTTTATAACTCCGTACTGTTTTTCAGTCAGGTTGGTGGGATAATTTGTTTTGTTCATTACTTTGTAATTTATAAACAATCACAATAAATATAAAAATGCCAATCGGCATATTGAAATTAAATTATTTATAATTAATCTTTATCAAATTTTTATTTCCCCAAATGGGCAGGCAGACATATCTTTATTCAAAATATTTTTCACGGATAGAAAATTATTTTTAAATTTGCACCGACAAAAATATCAAATATGAAAGAGAAAAAAACAATAGCGCTTGTCGCTCACGATAACAGAAAAAAAGATATTATCGAATGGGTTGATTTTAACCATAAAACCTTGATAAAGCATAATTTGGTTTGTACGGGTACTACCGGTCGCCTTATTGAAGAATGTTTACAGAAACGCCTTAGCGCCGACGAGTTCAACAATATTGAAATGCTGAAATTAAAATCAGGACCGCTTGGAGGCGACCAGCAACTGGGTTCGCTGATAGTGGAAGGGAAAATTGATGTTCTTATATTCCTCTGGGATCCAATGCAGCCGCAACCGCATGATGTTGATGTTAAAGCCCTGCTACGTATTTCAAGTTTGTACAATATTCCTACCGCATGCAACCGTTCTACGGCAGACTTTATAATATCTTCGCCAATTATGGAACATTCGTACAAACCTGTTATACGTGATTATGCTGATTATATCAACAGAAATGTATGATACAATATTAATGCTAATTGTATAAAATTTATTAACTTTCGCCGTTTTTACCCGTTTAATGATTTTGAAAATAAAACATCTAATATCAATCCTTTTGCTGGGAGCGCCTGTTTGCATTTTTTCGCAAACTATGGAACCTGCATTGCAAGTACTTGTGTTTGCTCCCGATGCACGTTCGGCATCAATGGGCGATGCCGGCATGGCAACATCTGCCGATGTAAATTCACAACACAGGAATGCTGCAAAATATGTTTTTGCCGAAAGCAACGGCGGAGTCGGACTGTCATACACGCCATGGCTACGGGATGCTACAAGCGATATTGACATTACATACTTATCAGGATTTTACAGATTTGCAAATAACCAGTCATTAAGTGCATCCCTGCGGTTTTTCTCTCTTGGAACTATTGACCTTTATACTGAAGATGCACAATATTTGCAGTCAATAAAACCAAATGAATTTGCTATTGATATTGCTTATTCACGACGACTTGGAAGACATTTTTCAGGAAGCGTAACGTTCAGATATATAAATTCTTCAAAAGTTACCATCGAAAATGATAACACTGTTATTTCAAAAACATCAAATATAGCAACCGATGTTGCTTTTTATTATCAAAAACCTTGCAGTTTATTCGGCAACGACAATTCGGAAATAGCCTTTGGAACAATTGTTTCCAACCTTGGAACCAAACTTGAACTTCCCGATTCGTCAAGTTATTTTTTGCCGATGCGTATGGGCTTGGGATTGCGCGCTACTTGCAGCATCAATAATGAAAATAAGATTTCGGCGATTATAGAATTGGAAAAATCGCTTGTGCCAAATAATTACAAGTACAAAAATTCGGATGTACTGAGCGCTGCCGCAAACGGTATTTTCAGCGATTTTTCGCAAATGATTTACATTGTCGGAGCAGAATATTCGTATAAAAATACGCTTATGTTTCGCGCAGGATATCACAAAGAATCAAAACCGTTGACAGACAATTCATATATCACTTTCGGCATTGGCGCGAGGTATGAAAATTTGCATCTCGATGCTTCTTATCTGTTTGTTACGGCTAATGAAAAAACAGCAATGAACAATACTTACAGAATTTCGCTTGCATGGACGTTTGGAAACAGAAATCCCAACAACCGCAGCTATGATTTATAATAAAATCAATTCAAAAAGTAAAGGAATATGCGAATGTTGTTGTTACAGCATCCGTTTTTTTATTTGCGGCGAGCATGTTTCTGTTTTGCCATACGATATTTGCGCTGATATTGTGTTTTTTCAGAACTGTTAAAGCCGCTCTGGCTCTGATATTAAACACTTTTATCTGCATTTTGCTTTCGTTTACATTAATATTGTATGAGGCTGAAAATCCCGTTGTCAGCTGTTTATTCAAAAAACCTCCCGTAGCGCCAAGCATTGGTCCGAATGTATGAGTTTCGATTAAACCGCCGTAACTGTACGAATAGTTTGCCGATGCAGTTACATTTATTCCGTGTTTGAGCAGTGATAAATTATAAATTATCGATGAATTCAAAAATCGTGAAACATTTCCCTGCAATGAAACATCTCCCTGTCTGTCGGCTGATTCCTGATAGCTTGCAGTCAAATTCAAACGTTGGTTCGTATTTTCGGTTTGTTTGAAACTGTATGCAATTGAGCCGTCTATAGTTTGCGACAGTTGAGTATAATTGAGTGTATCCATGTTGTCGTAGGGCGATGTTTCGTTAATATAGTCGAATTGAGATTTTAAGTTTCGATAACTTTGAAAGGTCGAATAATTTGCAGATATTTGCACGGCTTCGGACGGATTGTAATTCAAATTTACCGCGCCTACATATCGGGTATTACTGTTATCGTTCTGATTTTTCAAATCATCACGCTGTACGCCAAAACTTAAAGCCGCATTTGCTTTGTCGCCTTTCAAAAACGGACGGGCATAATTTATGGTAATATTTTCATAGTCGCTGTTGAAATAATACGCTCCAAGCGTTTTGTAATCAGGGTCTATACGCTCGTATCCTATGCCTATTGTATTTTTTGCAAGCTGCCAGTTCAGTTTTGAATTAAAGGCGCTGTACATGCCTGTTGATGTTTTATTTCCCAAAATATTATCAACAAACGATGCGTCATCATCTTTGGGAGAGCGGATATCGCGAGTAAGAAAACTGACTGCATATTCTGCTGTTAAAGTTATGTTTTTCAATAAAGCAAATCTAAAATCCAAGCCTATAACCGAGTTTTGCATGGGATTGATTCCAAGGCTGTCGAGGACATGTTCCATTTGTTGGTTTTTTGTATCTTTTGCGCCGAAATATGTTAATCCTATTGAATATTTTTCAACATCATAGCGGGTTTTTATTCCGTATCCGAAGCGTTCGTAGTTTGGCATTAGCGAAGGCGTTTCGGAAGAATATTCAACTTTTTTCAGTAGCCGCCCGCCCATTATGTCTATTTTGAATTTTCCCGGATTTAACTCCAGACCGCCTCCGGTAAACTGGTGTCCGTTGAGCGTATATGAAGAAAACGACATCGACACATCGCCGATATGAGCTGTTATCCATTTGTACGTGGGATGCAGATTCAATCGGTTGGGCAGCGATGGATAGGACATGTTTTTGCCGAGATTTGTAATATTTATGTTTACCGGTATGTTGATTTGTCCGTAAATGCTTGTATTGAGGCTTCCATTTATGTAATATGTCCAGTTTTGCCTGCCGCTTTGCAGGTTGCCGCTGTAAAAAACCATGCCCGATGACAGGCTGCCGTTAAATGTGAAAGGTTTGTTTTTGAATATGCCGCCAATATCTTCCACATTCACTGTTTGCGCAAATGTATTTCTTCCCGTAAAACACAAAACAGTTATAAATAATATCTTTATCGTTTTCATTTTATCAAAGATTTCAAAATATATTACTGTTTCTGAAATTTAATATCCGTCAGTATGTAGGAATTGCTGCCGTCGGATACAAAGCCTTTTATTTTTACTGCGCCTTTAATGCCTGCTACCGTTTCAAACAGAACAATACGGGGAATTTCAACATTGGCAAACCATGAAGTAATATTGCTGCTACCTTTTATGTTTAATGCTTGAAGCAAAACGTCATCGGTCATCAGGTCAAAATCTGCCGCCGTAAATGTGATAGCGGTTTCGTCAATACGGTTTATGAAAAAGGTTTGGCTTGCGTCTGGTATTTCGGCAAAACCCGAAAGCGGCGCCATATCGGGAGATGTAAAGTAGCAGCGGTTGAATCCTGCGTCCAGTCCGAAGAAAACAAGGTTTATCCTGTTTCCGTTTGTTTCATCAACCCTGTCAGATGTAATTATTTCGCGTAAAGCAAGCGAATAAAAACAGCCTGTAGTATGTTCCGCCGATTTTATTCCGAATTTAACATCTTTCACGGAATACAGGTTTGAATTGGGTTTCAATATGATTTGTTTGTCTGCGGTTTTGGTTTCCTTGCCGTTTGATGCGGTTAATTCTATAGTATATGTTCCGGCATTTTGAATGTTTATGACTGTATTTTCGGCATTTGCATCGGCAATTTCCGTTTCGGCGCAAGCCCATGTATATGAAAGCCCGCTTGTTGTTTTGTTTATCAGATTTGCGGTAAAAGGAACTTCGTAATCGAAATCATCAAACGAAGGTTCTATTTCAAAATCAACGTTTATGGGCGCATCAAGATTTATTGTTCGGTATGTTGAAAACGTCTGACGTCCGTTGCTCGCGGTCAGCGTGATTATATGTTCACCCGGCCTTGCAAAACGTATGTTTGACGGATTGCGTTCGACCGATGCTGAAGGTTCGCCATCTTCAAACGTCCACATGAAAGTTGATGCGCCGGTGGTTGTATTGATTATTTTCACGTCGGCGGGCGCAAAGTTGTTGATTAAAACCTCTGCGTCAAATGAAATGTTTACTGCCGAATCTGTTGAAAATGTAAATTCTTTTGTATCGCGTTCGGTACTGTTCCATGCTTCAAGGCTGATGGTATATGTACCTGCTTCGCCGTAAATAACTGCCGGCGGCTGTTTTTCGGATGACGTTGCTGGATTGCCGCCATCGAATGTCCATTTGTAAAAATCGGCTCCGATACTGTGATTTTCCAAAATAACCCTTACGGGCGCCGTATAGCTGTCGTTTTCAACTGTTACCGAAAATTCGGATTTCACCAGTAACCTTGTTTCCTTATAACACGAAACGGCGCCTGTCAAAACTGTAATCATTAAAATTATCTTTCTCATAATCATTTTGATACTGTAATATCTTATTATTTGTTTTTTGTTCATTTGTGTAATATTTTTTTATTTTATTTATCCATATTCTTTATTTTATTTTCAATGTTTTTCAGTTCTTTTTTTGTTGGATAATTATATTTTTTCCTGTTCTTACGTAAAAATAAATTCCTTATTCTTCTTATTAATCCCTGTTTCTCGTAATCATCATAAATATCATATATGTTTTTTATTATTCCTTCATGGTATAATCTGCATTTATATTTATAGCGTTTAAACTCTTTTATCTCCTG
>JAISOH010000065.1 GCA_031275825.1 Prevotellaceae bacterium
TCAACCAACGGCGCTTCGGCTTTTGCCGTCATCCGTTCCGTTATTGATACTGCAATCAAAAATTCTCAAAATGTTTGGGGTGCTTTGATGTGTGTCGCTAATATACCTGAATAGTTACATTAATTTTATTATTATACATCCGGCTGTTTGAGCCGTTAAGTGTTTGTTTATCCGTTTCTTTATCTGTCTTTACAGTTGTTCCCCTGTCTTTACCGGCATATTGGTGAATATTCCAATATTCCAGTATTTTGTTGTTCCGGTATTCCAACAGTTCTGAATTTTTCAGAATATTGTTTTTTACAATCCGGTATTCATATCGTTTTACCTTTGTCTGTTTTCCTGTACGCTTTTTCATTTTATCAATCATTTAATCTTTTAATTATTCGGCTATTTAATCTTTTATCCGTTTAATCGCTTATTTCATTCTACATTTGTTTTTATCCGTATTCATTTGAAAAAAATGCCCGTACCGCTTTGTGTATCTTTATCCCGCTTTACCGACATACGAATATTTTCCTGCAAATTAAGATATAAAAAATGGGGAATTATCCATGCTTTTGCCCACTGTCTTCGAGTTGCTTCGGTGGTGTCTTCGAGTTGCACCGGTCGTATGACAGGCGGGCGGAAAATCCCCTCTACCTTTGCGGCGAATTTCAAAATAAAGTTTATAGCGATGCAAAAATCAGCGTACATATCCATACCGGAAACCGGTAAAACCGACCGCAAAGTCAATCCAGCTAACATGAAAGTCAGCAGGGCTAACGCCCAATCCCGCCCAAGCGGGATTTTGATTGCACCTGCAATCGGCAAGTTGTGTTTTGCGCTGCTCACTTCGTTTTCCGCAGCACAAAACCACTTGCCCCGCAGCCTCATGGCAGGGGGAAGAAACGCTCTCCGAAGTCGGCGTTTCATTTGGAAAAATTTCGATATGGAACAGGCTCTTTGCATCGCATCACCACTAAAATCCAAAGTATATGTCAACAGAAAAGAACAGACAGCATCCAGGCGGGCGCAAACCGAAAGCAGACCCCGCCGTGTTCCGGTATTCGGTCAGCTTCAACGCGGAGGAACATGCCGAATTTTTATCCCGTTTTGAGCAGTCGGGACTGAAGGTAAAGGCGCATTTTATTGCAGCCTGCATCTTTGAAAAGTCGCTCAAAGTCGTGAAATACGACATGGCGGCAATGGAATATCATGCGCGGCTGACCAATTTTTATGCACAGTTCCGTGCCATCGGAGTGAATTATAATCAGGTAACAAAGGCGTTGAAATCCACTTTTACGGAGAAAAAGGCGCTTGCTTTTCTGTACCGGCTGGAGCAGGCGACGCGGGAATTGGTTGCCACCAACCAAAAAATTATTGATTTAACGAAAGAATTTGAGATAAAATGGTTGCAAAAATGAGTTCGGGAAATTCGCTGTACGGGGCGCTTTCCTACAATCAAATCAAGGTTGATGAAGACCATGCAAAGGTTGTTTTTACAGCCAACATGAAAGACCCGGAAGACGGAATTTATACCATGTCCGTTTGCCTCGAATCGTTTGAGTCGCGTCTTATGGCAAACCAAAAAACGGAAAAACCGGTACTGCATGTATCGCTCAATCCCGACCCGAAAGATGTTTTAAGCGATGAACAGTTGTCAAAAATCGCGCAGGAGTATATGCAGAAAATGGGTTACGGCGAGCAGCCTTATATCGTATTTAAGCATGAGGATATAGAGCGGCATCATTTGCATATTATATCGTTGCGTGTAGATAAGGAGGGTAAAAAAATCAACGACAAATTTGAACATCGCCGCTCAATGGACATTTGTCGCGAGCTGGAACAGAAGTACGGGCTTGTTTTCGCCGACCAAAAGAAGCGGCAGGAAGGTTTGCCGTTAAAGCCTGTCCGGTATGAAGACGGCGACGTGAAACACCAAATAGCTAACGTCATTCGCCCCATTTCCCAATCGTGGCATTTCCAAAGTTTGAAAGAATACCGCGCCTTGCTTACATTATATAATATAAGCGTGGAAGAAATTCGCGGGGAAATAAAGGGCAAAGAATACAAAGGACTGGTTTATTCGGCTTTGAATGACAAAGGCGAAAAGGTGGGCAATCCGTTCAAATCGTCCCTGTTTGGAAAGTCTGTTGGCATAGAAGCGCTGGAAAAACGTATCGAAAAATCGGCGGAAGTTATCAAAAACAAGGGACTGAAAGAACGCAGTAAGCAGGTAATTACCGCTGCCATGCGCACCTGCAATAACCGTCCGAACTTTGAAAAGGCATTGGAAAAACAGGGTGTTTCCGTATTGTTCCGGGAGAATGAACAGGGCAGGATTTATGGCGTAACGTTCATAGACCATGAGCAAAAGGCAGTATTCAACGGTTCACGTTTGGGAAAAGAGTTTTCGGCAAATGTGTTTAATGAACTGTTTAATGGTAACGGTCAGACACGGGAACAACAGCCGGAACAGAGTGAAGACCGCAGAGCCGGACAAACATTTGAGCCGTTCACCCTATCGAACAGGGAACAGGATGAAGGTTCAGGCATCGGCGGGTTGCTTGATTTGTTCAGTCCCGAAACAGCAGGCGACGAAATAACGGAACAGAATTTTGTCCGCCGTCTGAAAAAGAAACAAAAGCGTCAAAGACACATATAACTTTTAATTCGTGATTTTTAATTTTTAATTGAATATACTATGCAACAGGAAGATGATTTATGAGGTTTGGCCAAAGTCATGGAGTTCATGAGGGCTGTCAGCATTTTGTTTTGTGTGATTAATATCTATTGGTTTTGTTACCAAAGTATTGTTGATTGGGGTATTAACATCGGGGTTGTAGATAAAATCCTGATAAATTTTCAACGGACAACCGGGCTGTTTTCGTCCGTTTTGTGGACGAAACTGTTCGCCGTTGTGTTTTTAGCGTTGTCGTGTTTGGGGACGAAAGGCGTCAAGCAGGAAAAGATTAAATGGTCGAAAATCAACACGTTCCTGTTTTTCGGTTTTGTGCTGTTTTTTCTGAACTGGTGGCTGCTGTATCTGCCGCTTCCGTTGGTGGCAAACACGGCTTTCTATGTTTTTACACTCACCCTGGGCTACATTCTTTTGCTCGTTGCCGGATTGTGGATGAGTCGCCTGCTCAAGAACAATCTTATGGATGACGTCTTCAATTTGGAGAACGAATCGTTTATGCAGGAAACAAGGCTGATTGAAAACGAATATTCCGTCAATTTGCCGACACGTTTCTTCTATAAAAAGAAGTGGAACAGGGGCTGGATAAA
The DNA here is from genome assembly GCA_031275825.1 of Prevotellaceae bacterium. GTDB lineage: Bacteria > Bacteroidota > Bacteroidia > Bacteroidales > UBA932 > JAIRKV01. Next base: position 3,268 of record JAISOH010000065.1, read on the forward strand.
CGTTGTCAATCCGTTCCGGGCAAGTATTGTTTTAGGCACTCCGGGTTCGGGAAAGTCGTATGCAATCGTTAACTCGTACATTAAACAGCAAATTATCAAAGGATTTTCGATGTACGTGTACGATTATAAGTTTGACGACCTTTCGGTAATCGCCTATAATACAATGCTTAAAAATATGGATAAATACAGGGTGAAGCCCAAATTCTACGTGATTAATTTCGACAATCCCCGCAAGTCGCACCGCTGTAATCCCATCGCATCGGAGTTTATGACGGATATTTCGGACGCTTAAGCATACATTTAATAAAATAATTTATATCTTTGTATCCAAATAAAACGATACAAAGATGAAAAAGGTAATATTATTAGTCAGAGTTTCAACAGTTTATCAAAAGACTGATTCACAGAAACAGGAATTGATAGAATACGTCAAAGGCGATGGATATACCGAAAATGAAATGGAAATCATTGAGGACAAGGAAAGTGCAACCAAATTAAGCGATGAAGAAAGGCAAGGCTTAAACAAAATGTATGAAGCTATTAACAACCCTGATAATCAAATAGAAGCGGTTTATTGCTGGGAGTTATCCCGCCTGTCCCGCAAGCCTGAAAGTCTGTATAAAGTCAGGAATGAACTACTAAACAAAAAGATTGATTTAAGAACAAAGCATGAACATTTTAGACTTCTAAACAGCAATAAAGAAATGGATAGAAACTCTAATACTATGCTTGGATTCTATATTTCAATGTGCGAAAATGAAATATTGCAGAAAGTAGAAAGAACCAAAAGAGTAAAGATAAAAAAAGCGCTGGAAGGCAAGTACACAGGCGGATTAATTAAATATGGCTATTCCTACGATGAAGAAACAAAAAAATATGAGGTAAACAGGGAGGAAGCTGCAATCATAAGACTTGTTTTTGCCCTGTATGAAACAGGTAAATACGGACTGAATACCCTGTATAAGGAAATGATAAAAAGAGGCTGTAAAATCAATATTCACCAAGTCAATCGAATACTTACAAGTCCCGAATACACAGGGGGAATCAGACCCGAATATACAGAAGTGCAAAAGCGAAGAAAACAAAAAGAAGACAGAATAATACATCGTTATAACCGATATTATCCTGGAATAATCGGGAAAGAACAGTATGATAAATGCAGAGAAATAGCCAAACAGAATAACACCAATATTGATAAATCAAAAAACATCTACTATGCGCATAAACTAATCAAATGCAGTTCTTGCGGTGCGTATCTGGTTGCTGCAAAACATACGGTACAATATCAGTGTCCAAAAAAATATTCACCTTTGACAAACGTAGAATGTAATGCAAGCGACAGAATCAATGTCAATGTGATAGACAGTTTATTGTGGCATACAGTCAAAAACAGGGAGGCGGATTTTATTGTAAACCAATCCAAAGAGCAAATAGCAGAATATCAGTCAATAATAAGTGAACTTCAAACAAAAATCAACGCAATAGAAGAACGATATAAAAATGTGTGGGAAGAAAAGAGAAAGCAGATAAAAAAGTTTTTTCCTTACAAGACCGAAAAGGAAATTGACAGCCTGACAACCGAATCAACTGTGAATGATAAAAGGGAAATAGAAGAAAACAAGGTAAGCTGGGGAAATGAAATTGAAAGATTAAATAATTTGATAAATGATCTGGAAAACAAACATAACTCTTATTCATACATTGATAAGAAATTAAATGAAGTTATTGATATACGGTATATTAAAGGGGAATTGGATAAAATTACAGATGATACAATAAGATATGATTTAATCCATAAACATATCAAAGAGGTTACGATAAGCAATGTTATAAAGAATCACACCAAGCAATTAGACATTTATTTTTATTCTTTGAAAAAAGGGACATTTAACTTTGAAAACAGGGAAACATACTATTATGATCACAAAAAAGTAAATGAAAAAAAGAAATTATACTATTTTTCTACTTATGACAGGGATTATATAGAAGTGCCAATAGTAGATGATAATGAGAAAAAGCGTTTTCTTCTAACAGGGGAGCATCATCAAAGGTTTTTATCTTTTGAAATAGAAAAAAGATATACTAGATAAAACATTTCTTTTTTGTATTCGACCCCCAACTGCATTCAAATAAATCTGAAAACATTATTTGAATATTCTACATTTTGTATTCATTTTTATCAAAGAATAATTTGGATATATCAAAGCTATTTTGTACCTTTGTAGAGTAAAATTAAAGATTAGATAAGATGAAAAAACAGGCAGTAATTTATAGTCGTGTATCTTCAACAAATGACAGACAGAACACCGAAAGGCAAGTTGAAGATTTAAAAAGTTATGCCTCAAAAAATGACTTTGAAGTAGTGAAAGTGTTTGAAGAAAAAATATCTGGTGCCAAGAAAATGGAAGAAAAGCCTGTTTTAATGGAGTGTTTGGATTATTGCACTGCAAACAAAATAGATTGTTTGTTAGTTTCGGAGTTAAGCAGAGTCGGGCGTTCAACGCTGCAAGTACTAAAATCCCTTGAAATCCTGCACGAATCAAAGGTGAATGTATATATCCAAAACCTAAACCTTTATACCTTGTTGGATAGCGGTGAAATCAATCCGATGGCAAGCATTATTATTACTGTAATGGCGGAAATGGCAGCCATTGAAAGAACCAATATACAGTACCGCCTCAACTCAGGTAGAAGCAATTACATAGCCAAAGGCGGAAAATTGGGTCGCGGCGTTGGTTCCATTAAAACTACTGAAAAGAAAAAAGAAGAATACAAACAAGTGATTAGCCTCCTCAAAAAAGGTAATTCTATCCGAAACACAGCCAAAATTGCCAATGTGGGTGTGAGTACGGTGCAAAGGGTTAAAAAAGAGTTCGGATTGTAACTAACTGAAAAATAATAGCTATCTTTGCAGCCGAAACATGCTTTTATTGTGTGGTTCGGCTGTATTAGAATAGAGCGTTTTTAAATATTATCCGTACTTTCAAATTCTTCCAAATTTAAGTCCAAGGATAGTAAGTAAAAACGCCCCTGCAATATAACGTAGGGGCAATTTTACTTATCTTGGACAATGGTTTTGGAAGAGCCTGAAAGTAGGATAAGTTTAAAGTTGTTACCCTACGTTCCTTTTTGATACTGCAATATAACTTATTAATTCAAACTCAATTAATCCGCTTTCAGGGGTAAGAGGGCAACAAAATTATAATGTTATGGCAAATGTAAATGATGTCAGTGGTATTTTGGGGGTGTGGTATTAATTTGATGTGAATTACCCAAAAAACACTTATCTTTGCGCCAAATTTTCAGATAAAATCAGATGGATGCAAAAATAGTAAAGTCAGATTCCACAGGAATCACCCTT